>JBKDHA010000118.1:0-5640 GCA_046335555.1 Bacteroidota bacterium | reverse complement strand
GTTACAATTGCTCCTTCACCAACGCTCATACCCTCATCAGACAGTTTGGTAATTTGTCCGAACTCGCCTGATACACTTATATTATCGGGAGCATCCACTTATACCGTGAGTCCGATGATCGGTGTAACTCTTCTCAATGCCAACGGATCTCAGATTCAGTTTTATCCGGCAGCCTCACAAGCTTATTGGGTAACAGGGACATCTGGACAGGGTTGTATAGACTCAATTCCGATTTATGTAACTGTAGCCAATAACCTTGTTATCTGGGCAGGAAACGATGATTCAATCTGCTCAGGCATACAAACACAGCTTACTGCAACCGGTGGTAACTCCTATTCATGGACAGCTAATAATCCGGGGCCAATCGGTAACTCGCAAACTGCAACGCCAAACGTAGCGCCTACAACAACTACTACTTATTATGTAGCCGCCAGCGATGTGAATGGCTGCACCGGTGCTGATACAGTTACCATCTTTATCCGCACACCTCCAACTGTTATTGCGCCTAACGATACCACACTTTGTGCTGGGGCAACAATAATTCTGAATCCAGCTACAGGAGCTAATAACTATGTGTGGACAGGATCAAGCATTGTTTCAGGATCCAACACGGCTTCACCAACTGTATCGCCGCAGACAACAACAACTTATACCGTAACCGGAACAGATCCTTTCCAGTGTCAGGATACAGCAACAATACAGGTTACCGTTAATCCGCTCCCGAATGCTAATGCCGGTGCCGACATTTCCATCTGCGATACCTGTCACCAGCTTTCAGCATCAGGCGGTAACCAGTATGCATGGTTCCCCACGGGCAATCTTTCCAGCCCTGCGGTGAACAATCCAATGGCTTGTATCAGTACAACAACTTCATATACAGTAACTGTTACTGATGCAAATGGCTGTGTGAATACCGATGATATTACCATTACAGTTTATCCTGCACTTACCGTATCAGCATCTTCAAATGCTGCAATATGTGTTGGCGGACAAACAACCATATCATCGAATGCAGGCGGCGGCGATGGCGGACCATATAACTATGTATGGACACCTGCTGCCGGAATTATCGGCAATGCCAATCAGCAAAGCGTAAACGTATCACCTGCGGCAACTACAATGTTTTATGTTACAGTTACCGATCAGTGTGGTTCTGAAGCTGTTGTAGATTCGGTTTTGGTAACTGTAAATGCCTTGCCTGTGCTTACTGTTGTGCCTGATCTTGCATCAGGTTGTGTGCCGCTTTGTGTAAACTTTGCAACCAACTCTCAACCTGCAGCAGTAACTACATTGGTAGATTTCGGCGATGGCAATAACACATCTTCAGCCAACCCGAACCACTGTTACAACACTGCCGGAAGCTATACAATCACTTACACAGTTACTGATGTAAATGGTTGCAGCAATACACAAGCTTTTCCTTCAATGATAAATGCGTGGCCATTGCCGCTGGCTAATTTTACAGCTTCGCCCGCCGTTACATCTATCCTCAATCCGCTTATCAACTTCTCACCATCAGGTTGTGTTGGTTGCGATTCGACCTGGTACACAATGGGTAATCCCGGCGATTCAAGCGTATTCAATTTCGGAGCTCCGTTCAGCTTTACTTACACAGCGCCCGGTACTTACATCATTACACAAATGGTAAGCAACCAATACGGCTGTCTCGATTCATCATCGGAAGTGGTAATTATTGAACCCGACTTTTCATTCTATGCACCTTCGGCATTCTCTCCGAATAATGATGGTGTGAATGACGTGTTTCAAACCTATGGCGAGAATATTGATCCTGCCACTTATGAGCTGTATGTTTTCGACCGCTGGGGCAACTTGATTTACTTCACCCGTGATATGGCCAGAGGCTGGAACGGATCAGTGAATAACAGCGGCCCGCTCTGTCAGATTGATACTTATGTTTGGCGCGTAAGTTTCAGAGATACTAAAGGCGATCCGCACGAGTTTGTTAAGCACGTAAATCTCATTCGCTAATTCAATACTAGCATCTCAAAAAGGGTTTTCGTGAATTCGGAAACCCTTTTTGTTTCAAAACAAATTTTTATGAAACGTATTCTCTGTTTGCTGTTGCTGGTAATTCCCCTTGCGGTATCGGCCGGAGAGTTTGAAAAAAACACCGGGCAAATCCGCTATGCCAATGGTGAAGCTGCAAACGATGTGTTTTACCGGCTGCGTACCAAAACAGCCGATTGGTATTTTACGGCTTCTGGTTTCAGTGTTGTTGCAAAATCAACCAATGCTGCAGAGGGAACTACAACGCTGAAGCGTTCGGATATTCACTTCTTAAATGGTCAAACCGGGATTCCGCAAAAACAGCAACAGCATTCAGCGGCAAATACGCAAACGTTGATTTATAAAAATCTCTGGCCTTCGGTTGATTTATCTTTTACTGTAATTGCTGATAGTATAGTTGTTCGGTTCAATAATCACGCAAATTCCAGCATTCCCAATAACACTGAAAAATTTGGTTTTGAATTCAACAAGAATAGAATGGATTATGGCATAAGTAAAAATATTTTGTCTGTTGCTTTTGATATGGAGTTTAAACAAAAATTAATTGATCAAAACAAACAAACTAGCGGAATAAATAGATCAATGTCGGAAAGATGTTCGGGTTCAATTTGCTATTACCAGCATCGGATTCAAAGCGTATCATGGACAACCTATTGCGGAGGATTTGACGCTGATGAACTTTACGGAGAAGCAATATGTCCGAACGGCGATTTGATTGTTTCCGGTCGCACCCAGAGCATGGATTTTCCGGTTGATACGAATGCTGTTCAGGTAACCAATGCCGGCAGCTACGATGCAGTTGTGGCGCGCATCAAACCCGATGGCACAAAGCGCTGGTGTACTTATTTAGGCGGAAGCGGTTTCGATGGTTCGTGGAGTGCGGCAATGATTGGGGAAGATGCTGTGATTTGCGGAAATACCAACAGCGCAAATTTTCCGATGCTGAATGCCGCACAGCCAGCGATTGGCGGAAGTTTTGATGCATTTGTGGCACGTTTCGACAGTGCAGGAAGTTTGATCTGGAGCACATTTTACGGCGGTTCACTTGCCGAGCAGGGATTGGCTATTGCCACAGATGCCTCTGGGAATATTTACCTCGGCGGATCGGCCAACTCACCTAATCTTCCGGCAGTAAGCGGCGGCTGGCAAACTGCTCCGGGCGGTATGCTCGACGGCTTTGTAGCGCGCCTTACCAGTACCGGTGCTCCGGTGTGGGCAACATTTTGCGGAGGAACAGCCACAGAAGATATTCACGACATTACAACCGGTCCGGGCGGACTCATTGCTGCCTGCGGAGAAACGTACAGCAACAATTTTCCAACAACAGCTAATGCTTTTCAGACCGGAATTACCGGCCTTAACGATGCGTATTTGCTGGTGATGGACTCAAGCGGTAACCGCGTTTATAATACTTGCCTCGGCGGTTTCAGCAACGAAGATGCAAATGGTGTGCGGTTTGATGCTGCCGGGAATATTTATGTTGCCGGCTTTACACAAAGCATTGATTTCCCCGTTACCGGAGCACAATTTCAGAACACTTACAATGGCAGTTCTGATGCTTTTGTTGCTTGTTTTACGCCCAACTATCAGCTTTATTGGGCAACATTTTTGGGCAGTGCAAACAACGAGCAAGCGCTGGCACTTACTGTTTCCGGGAAGTATATTTATGTAGGCGGAATTACCGACAGTCCGAACTTTCCAATAACTACGCTTGCCAATCAGGATTCAATTGCCGGCAGTAACGATGGCTTTTATTGCAAATTAGATACTGCCGGAAACTGGGTAGCTTCCAGCTTTTTTGGCGGCAGTCAGTTGGATGCGATTTACGGAATTGCCATTACTGCCGATACTATGGCTTATCTCGTTGGCAACACGTTCAGCAATAATTTACCCACGCTGCCCGGTGTCTGGCAGCCAACTTACACATCACTTGGCGATGCTTTTGTTGCAATGCGTGATGTGAGTGAAGAACTTTCCGGGAATGCTGCTTTTGATCAGCAGATTGCACAACCTGAGCCGGCAGTTACAATCATTCAGGCTGAAAATACATTGCAAGTGCAAACACAGCATCCGGCATCACGCATCGAAATAAGAGATGCAGCCGGAAGAACAGTATTACAGCAAAACGGGTTCGGACAAACGCAGCACAGCATTAGCACTGTATTGCTGGCGAAGGGCGTTTACATTGTCTGTGTGTATGAAAGTAACGGAGCAATCATCACACAGAAATTTCTGCGCTGATTACTTCATGTTTACAAACTGAAACGGTAAATCGTAATCGCCTTTTCGGATCAATGCAATGACTTGTTGCAGATCATCAATTTTCTTTGCAGTTACCCGCACCATATCATCCATTTGCTGCGCCTGAACTTTCAATTTTGAATCTTTAATGTCTTTGATGAGTTTGCGGGCATTGTCTTTATCAACACCCTGCCGCACGGTAACTTCTTTGCGGATCATACTTCCTGAAGCCGCGTGATCTTTGCCTTCATCCAAACTTCGCGGATCAAGCTGCTGTTTGATCATTCGCATACGAATCATATCAATAATTGCTTCGAGGCGCATTTCATCTTCAGTGAGAATCGTTAGTACAAGATTCTTTTTATCGAGATCAATGGTACTCTTCGTGCCTTTAAAATCGAATCGCCCCAAAATTTCTTTCCGGGCACTGTTTATCGCATTGTCGAGTGTTTGTGAATCAATTTTGCTGACAATATCAAAGCTGGGCATAACTGTAATGTTGAATGATGGATGCAAAAAATGAATGTTTGGGAATCAACTCTTCCCCAACCATTTTGCAAAGTAACTAATAAAATTAAAAAGCGTTGTAATACTCAGTGTTGTAAACTATTCCTGTAAAATGATGGACTAAGTTTATTTAAGCTTCTTGTAATTTGCATTGTGGTTTGCCCTTGTAAGGTCTCACCCGCAAAGCTTGCGGGTGCTCGACCTGACAAAGGCATTTTTTTGAATTCTAACTTGCCTTTGTCATCTCGAGCGGAGTCGAGAGATGACAAAAGCTTTTCCTGTTTAGAACATTTTACACTCAACACTCAACATTTTACACTCCCGAAGGGAAAGCGGAACGTGAGTTTGAGTTTGATTTTGTTTTTGAATTGTGCCTCTAAAGTCTTTCTGCAAAGCATTTCTTGGGATTCGGTTCTGGCATTTTTTACTTCCTAGTTTGCCCTTGGTTCGGAATGTTTTGGGTAATGCTCATTATAAAAGAGTCGCAGGTGTAAACTCATTTTTTCTTCTCGTTTGGCAGTCCCTTCCCGCATTAACTGCGGGAATCACCGATTGACGAACTCCTTATGTTGGTATAAACACAAACCGCTGGGCAGAGGAACGGATTTCTAAGATCGGTTCGGTGTGGGACGTGAATTGCATTTTGTTTTTGCACTGTACCTCCAAAGGCTTTGTGCAAGGCATTTCTTGGCATTCTAGTACGGGAGTTTTTTAAATCCTAGTTTGCCCGCAGTTCGGAATGTTTTTGGTAATGCTCATTTTAAAAGAGCCGCAGGTGTAAACTCATTTTTTATTCTCGTTTGGCAGTCCCTCACCTCACCGATTGACGAACTCCTTATGTTGGTATAAACACAAACCGCTGGG
>JBKDHA010000117.1:0-7736 GCA_046335555.1 Bacteroidota bacterium | reverse complement strand
TCGCAATACTACACTGCGCGCGGCGCACAGCCTGATGTTTATTGGGATAGTTTGCGCACTGCAGAAGGTGGTTTGCAGGTTGCTGCAACTGCAATTGCTCCGCAGCAAACAGCCTCCTGCACGCTTACGCGCCGCGTTTTTGGCTGGCATCCGTATTGGGTAGGCTCGGTGTACACCAACTATCAATGGAACCTGCTCAGCGATTTCTGCTACTTCGATTATTCGGTGAGTCCAACTACAGGCAACAATACCAATGCTTCATTTCAGTGGAACACAAGTGCTGCGGTTACTGCTGCAATTAACAACAATGTTGATGTACATATTTGTGCAACATTGTTCGGCAGTCACAGCACCTTTCTGAACAGCACAACCGCTAAGCAAACTTTTATCAGCAACATTATTAGTTTGCTGCAGGCACGCGGCGGAAAAGGTGTGAATATTGATTTTGAAGGAATGCCTTCATCTGACCGGAATGCTTTCACTGCTTTTATTGCTCAACTGAAAACACAGCTTACAACTGCAATTCCGAACTCCGAAGTAAGTATTGCATTATATGCAGTTGATTGGGGAAGTGTTTTTGATATTGCAGCATTAACTCCCAATGTTGATTTATTTATCATTATGGGCTACGATTATTACTGGTCGGGAAGTACAACCGCCGGGCCTAATGATCCGTTATATAATTTTCAGACAAGTTATAACTACACACTTTCGCGATCAATTACATTCTATTTGCGGCAGGGAATGCCCGAAAATAAGTTACTTCTCGGATTACCTTATTACGGGCGCGAATGGGAAACTGTTTCTTCGGCTGTGCCTGCTGCCACAACAGGAAATTTCACCGCATCGCGCACGTATGAAGTGATTCGCAATAACGCAAACGGTTATTACTCAACACAGCTTTGGGACCCCAACAGCTTTACGCCTTATTTCACGTATCAACTTTCCAGCAACTGGAGACAGTGTTTTATTAACGACGGTAACAGTATGCGCAACCGGTTTGATGTGGTGAATCAGCGTAATTTGGGCGGCATCGGAATCTGGGCATTGGGTTATGATAATGGTTATATGGATTACTGGAATGCGATAGAAGATAAATTCACCACCTGCGCTGTTGTACCTTGTTCAGATACAATCTGGGACATGGGCGGCCCTTCACGAAATTATTACGACGGCGAAAATTACACCTATACCATTGCACCTGCAGGAGCATATCAGGTTTCTCTTGCATTCAGCAGTTTTGATGTAGAAGCAAATTACGATTCGTTGTTTTTGTATGACGGTGCTTCAACTGCTGCTCCGCTTATTGGTGCATATACCGGAACTAATTCGCCGGGAACTGTTACCTCAACCGGTGCCGCAATTACGCTGCGGTTCAAAGCTGATAATGCAACAACTCGTCCGGGCTGGACAGCAGTGTGGTCGTGCCTTGCAGATACTGTGCGTCCGCAAACAGCTCTCACACTTCCGCAGGGCTGGATTACGCAAAATTTTACAGCGCAGTTTGCAGATACTGATATTGGCAGCGGAATTGAAAAAGCATTTTATCAGGTAAACGATTTTAACGGAACTGAGTGGAGAGCAAATGATGCGCGGGGATTTTTTAATGATGATTTTTCTGCATTGCATCCCGACTGGACAGTTGCAACAGGAACATGGTCAGTTAACACATCAGGACAATTGGTGCAAAGCGATGAAGGATTGCTGAATACCAATATTTACGCATCACTCACACAAAATCTTTCGAACAGGTATTGCTATCATTGGCAAGGAAAAATAGACGGAACGGGCAACAACCGCCGCGCCGGATTTCACTTTGCATCCGACAGCGGAGCACTTACCAATCGTGGCAATTCCTACTTTGTATGGTTCAGACTCGATCAAGGTACGCTCGAATTTTACAAAGTGGTGAATGATGTTTTTACTTTGCAGCAAACCGTTGCTTATCCTTTAACAGCCAATGTTTGGTATGATTTTAAAGTGATGTACGATCGTGTTCTCGGTCGTATTGATGTATATGTGAATGATAATTTTGCTGGATCATGGACGGATGCACAACCTTATGCAAACGGCAGCTACATTTCTTTCCGCAGCGGAAACAGTAATTGGGCAATTGATAATTTCAGAGTTTACCGTTCGCGGTTTGCGAATGCGGGAACACAAATTCTGGTTGGCAATTGCCCGGGCTGCGATATGCGTTACCAAAGTGCAAATCCGGTTTCGGCAGCAGGTAAAATCCGCTCGCTGAATAACGATGCAGCGAATAATATTTCAGCAATTGCCGAAGAAAATGTGTTGGTTGACTGGACGCCGCCGCAAAGCATTTCGGTAAACGACGGACTGGTTGCCGATATTGACACAACTTACACGCTCACGCAACTTGATGCCAACTGGACAACAGCCACCGACGTGCATTCGGGTCTCGCAAATTACGAATACGCATTCGGCACAATGCCCGGCGATTCGGATGTGGTTAGCTGGACGCAAATACAACTGAACGCACAAGTGCAGCATACCGGTTTAACATTGTTGCCCGGACAATGGTATTATGCTTCAGTACGCAGCACCAACGGAGCCGGCTTGCGCGCATTGGCAGATACCAGCAACGGACAGGTTGCAGAGCTGAGTACTTCTGCAAGTGCAGCAAACATAGATTTTAACTGCACAGCATATCCGAATCCGTTTGCGCAGTTTGTTTTTGTGCAGATACAGCTCAGCAGCACAACCGATGTTGGTGTGCGTATTTTGGATGCAAGCGGTCGTATTGTTCTGCAACAAAACAGCACGCAGCTTGCAGCCGGAACAGCATTTATTGAGCTGAACTGCGAAAAACTGGCAGCAGGTTTTTACACGCTTGAAGTAAAGGCTGGCGATAAATTGAAGCAAATTCCGTTAATTCGCCGTTGATGAAATTCGCCTTTCTGCTTTTTGCTTTTGTGTTCAGCATTTGTGCCGCCGCGCAAACTACATTGTTTGAGCGTGTAGGTTTGCCCGGAACATCTGTTTACACCGATCTGAAATCAGCATTTCGTGAACCGAAATCAGTTCACCGTTTGCAGCTTACCGGATTGGTTGAAGAAAAACAGCAGAAACGAATAGCAACACTTACCAACTTAGAAGCACTCAAGCTCGAGCAAAATGGTTGGAGTAATTTGCCTGCGCCGTTTTACACACTCAGTTCGTTACTTTATTTGCGTTCGGAAGGCAATCCGTTTACCGGGCTCAGCGATTCGGTGGCATTACCGGCAGGTCTGCGGTTTGCAGAGTTTTCAGGAACTGCATTTGATACTTTGCCTTCGGCGCTTTGCAAATTACCCGGGCTGAGTTTGCTCACCATTTCAAAAAACACCGATACGCTGAAATTCAGCAAGGCGGCGGGCACAATGCCATTTCTTACCGAGTTTAATTTGATGAGCCTCGCGGTTGATTCGACATTGTGGAACATAACTACACTGCCGCGTCTCGAAAAACTTACACTCTACAATTGCTCACTCACTAGAATTGATCCGCGCATCGCTCAACTCAGTTCATTACGCGAAATCAATCTCAGCGGCAATAAACTCCAAACATTCCCGCGCGAACTTACTCAGCTCACACAACTCAAACGCCTTGTTTTGCGCGATAATCAGCTTACCAAAATTGACAGCCGAATTTGTTTTCTCACCAATCTCGAATTTCTTGATTTACGCGGTAATCCAATGACGCAGTATGAAATTGAGTGTGTGAAAGTGCTTTTGCCGCGTTGCGATATTTTATTTTAATGTTGAATGATGAACGTATAATGTTGAATGGCGGTTTAATTGAGATAAGTACCTTTGACACAATCTTTACACCGAAAAATCATTCATAATTCAGCATTCATCATTCAACGTTACACATGAGTAAAGTAGTTTTAATAACCGGCAGCACCAGCGGCATTGGACTTGGTATTGCACGAGAATTTGCAAAGGCCGGATATAATATAGCTTTGAATGGACTCGAAAAAAACGGTGCCGAAATTGCTGAAGCGCTTGGAAAAGAGTTTGGAGTACGCACGCTTTTTTCGGATGCCAATCTTTTGCAGCCCGAATCAATTGAAGCCTTTGTAAAACGCACTGAAACCGAACTCGGAACAGTTGATGTTCTGGTGAACAATGCCGGAATGCAGTTTGTAGCACCAATTGATGAATTTCCGGTTGCAAAATGGGATATGATTATCAGCCTTAACCTCACTGCATCATTTCACACCACGCGTCTTGTTTTGCCGGGCATGAAAGCAAAGCAATGGGGGCGAATCATCAATATTGCATCTGCTCACGGCCTTGTAGCTTCCGAGTTTAAATCGGCTTATGTGGCTGCAAAGCACGGTTTGGTGGGCTTTACCAAAGTAACAGCACTCGAAGGCGCTCCGCACGGAATTACAGCTAATGCGGTTTGTCCGGGCTATGTAGATACACCGCTCGTGCGCGGACAAATTGCCGATCAGGCCAAAACACATGGCATGAGCGAGGAAGAAGTCATCAGCAAAGTAATGCTGCAAAAACACGCCGTTAAGAAATTTGTAACCACCGAAGCGCTCGGCGCACTCTGCGTTTTCCTGTGTACACCGGCCGCCGATTTAATGACAGGAACAGCTTTGCCGGTTGATGGTGGCTGGAATGCTCAGTAATTAATAAATTAAGAAAGGGCTTGAATATTCAGTTTATTCAAGATATAATCAATTAATTTTTCCCTGAATATGCCATTTTTGTTTGGGTATATCGTACTGATGACTATCGGCCTATTGTTAACCAAATGGAAGTTCGAAAAGGGGAGAGGAAATAGATTTATCATCACACTACCGTCAGTAATTTGTGGTTATCTGATTGTTTTATTTTATGCTGATAGCCCAAGAAGAGAATCAGGCGATTCAATGCTTTGGCTGATGAATATTATAATCCTTTTTATCAGCTCAATATTACTGATATGTGCTTATTGGTTTTGGCCTTCTAATGCCCTGAAACCTGTGAAATTCGGAGCGGTAATAGCTCTTTCAGGTTTAGGAATAATTCCGGTCTTTTTTCTTTTACTTGAAAATGCAGGATCTAAAGAAAGTTGGAGCGCTTTTTTAGTAATGCTTCATTGCAGTTCTTTACTTACATATAGCCTGAAATTGAAAAATAGAAAGAAATAATCTGCCTATGTGTATAGGGAATACCCAAAATTAGAAAGCACTCAATAACTTCTTATACTCAGGATCTGTAATCAAATCAACCGAAGGTTGATCAGGAGAATTAAGAAAGTATTTCTTTGCGAGAAGCCCCAAAAAATAAACATCTGTTGACGAGTTTTTTGAGCGCGAAAATTTAGCCTCTTCAAAAAACTGCCCCAGTAATTTTACTTTGTGCGTTTCATATTGGTTTATCATAAAATTATTACTGTCTAAACGCCGGTGCTCTGCAATAATAAGATCAATCTCTTTGAGATTTTTCAAGAGATTTTTTAACCGCTGCAATTTATCTGCCGCTTTCATACTCAAATTTAAACAATAATTTCTATAAACCCTTTCTTTAATCTTAAATTATTTCTTCCTGGTCGGGTATGCGTCCACCAGTTATACCAATATTTCCTGTCAAGCTCTGTGATGTTGAACGAAGGATGTCCTTCCGGAAAGGTTCGGATAAAAAAAGCGTCCACACCATATTCCTCTGTTGAAAGAGGCGATTTGTATTTTTCCAGTTTTATTTCATGTTTTTCTATCAATTTATAGTCAAGAAACACACATACATCAATATCATTCGGATAACGTTCCTGAGTTGTAAAACTTCCGTCAATCCATAATGTTAATGGCTCACTACAAATTTTCTTTAATCCTTTGAGATACCTCTCAAATCGCCTGTAAATAAACTGCCGTGTACCTGTTTGTACAAAATACTGTACAAATTCTTCCTGTGTTAAGGAAATTAACTTTGGGGGGGCAATTAGTCCTCTGAGAGCCTGTTAGGACTTTATATAAAAAAAGGAAAACCAATAAAATCAGGCGTTTGTAGATATATTGCCCGACACCGGAGTAACAACAGGGTTACAAAACTACTCCGAAAGGTATTTTTAGGTTTCCGGTTGTGTTTTAGGTAACAAATTCAGAGAATGAGTAAACGCCAAAAACAGCCGGATTTTTAAAGAACTGTACCAAATATACATATTTCACCTAAAACCTAAAATCCTGCCGGGATAGTAAGGTTTTAGTTGGCTTTGGTAGTTAAGGCAAACCGGAGCACAAAGTGCGGAAATTACCTTTTCAAAAGGAAATTCGCTGCACTGTTTACCGGTATCCGGAGAACCCTGATACTTGACCCTGCCTAACGAAAACCAAGAGTGTTCAGTTAAGCTGTTTCCATCTTTTAGTATCAGACGGAATACCGCTTAATCTTTGAATTCTTGCTTTACTATTGAGTGTGTCCTTTTTACTTGTAATAGCAAAGTTGATAGTATCCAAAAACGATTTTTAGAGAAGTGAGTTTAGCTGCTTCACATAACATATAATAACTAACCGGAATTTCAAGTTTGCTTACGTGCATTTACCATTGTAGATAAGATGAAACAGGAAGAAATGAAGAATGAGTTGGGTTAGCTGCGTCACGTTTAGCAAATAACCTTTGACCAATTTATCCGTAAAAATTAGTAGAGTTGCGTTTTATATTTTTCTTGTCGTCCCCCTTTTTTATTGTGCCATGAGTTCGATCCATCATCTCAACGCATTTCTTTCACGCTTTACTCAGGTAGTTGACTCTACCATTATTCAGCGCACAGAACTTTCTCTGGATGATAAAATTCTTGTGACAGATGCGTTATTGGAAGTGCTTCAGTTGCATCTTGAAATTCCTGAATCGGAGGTTAATCACAAACTCATCGGTAATATTCTCACCGAAAAGATTGTAAAGCCTCTTCGCAATCAGGCACAGCCAATTTACAATGCCGGGCTTTGGCTGTATTTTGAGCGGCGCAGTCAGCACTATCTGAATTATCTGCGCGAAACAACCGGACAGCATAGTTTTGGAGACGAGGATTATCTGAGTGATGCTCTCTATGAGCAATTTCTGGATCAGGCATACAACTACCTTCATCTTACACAAACCATGCTGTACCTGAATACGGAAAGACATGGTACTACTGATAAGATGAACGAGGAGAACGAAAAAAGCGCAAACAAGGACTTTACACTTCGCCGGCAAATACTGGCACTTTATTACCTCGATAAGGTGTACGGAATTTCAAACCAATCAGACCGTACTCACTTTGCACATTTGGCCGAATTGCTTACAGGAAAGAACTACAAAAACATTTACGACTACATCCGGAATCCTTTCCCGGAAAAGACCAGTTCGCGGCTGGCCGATGATCTTCGGTATATCCGCGAGTACTTTGTGAAGCTGAATAGCGTTCAGATTATCACGCTGATTGATAAAGACATACAGCTGTACAAATAGATTTGTAGTCACTCCATTTCCCCACTACACAAGCTTTTCCAGGATAAAAGGGGTATAAACTTTTATCTATGGACAATCAATCAGACAAGCCGCTTTATGCGCTCTCGGTAAGCGAATTTCGCCAGCTTACCCGCGAAATTGTGCTCGAAGTCTTATCCGGGCAACAGGCGAACGCTGCACCCGCTTCCGATCAACCTTTACCCAAAAATCAGGAAGAACATTTTACCATTTGCGAACTCAGCAAGTTTCTCCGCTGTTCGCGCATGAGTATTTATAACTACAAGAAGCTGG
>JBKDHA010000116.1:0-35896 GCA_046335555.1 Bacteroidota bacterium | reverse complement strand
GGAGTCTGGTCCGTGTCTCAGTACCAGTGTGGGGGTTAGTCCTCTCAGATCCCCTAGACATCGTCGCCTTGGTGAGCCGTTACCTCACCAACTAGCTAATGTCGCGCATGCTCATCTATAACCGTCGGAACTTTAATCGTTGAGAGATGCCCCTCTGCGATTTTATGGGGGATTAATTCGAATTTCTCCGAGCTATACCCCAGTTATAGGTAGATTGCATACGTGTTACGCACCCGTGCGCCGGTCGCCACCAAGTATTGCTACTCGTGCTGCCCCTCGACTTGCATGTATTAGGCCTGCCGCTAGCGTTCATCCTGAGCCAGGATCAAACTCTCCATTGTAAGTTTGATTTGGCGTCCCCACGGGGGGGGACAATTTTTACCAGGTTATCACTACTCCTTCGCGACTCGGCGAAGTGAGTGATAATACATTACTTCCTAATTTAATTATGGCCTTTCCCAATCTTTCAAAGAACTTTCTGATATTAATATCCGGCGAACCGGCGAATCAGTCAAAGTATATTAAGAACGTGTTCCGTTTTGTTTATCGAAACGGGCTGCAAAAGTACAACCAATTTTGACACCTCCAAACTTTTTTCAAACTTTATTTGAAGAAGTTTTTCAACCTTTCTGTCGAAACGGGCTGCAAAAGTACAACCAATTTTGACACCTCCAAATTTTTCTGAAAATATTTTCGAAGAACTTTTTTGTTTCGTTTTATCTTAACGGGCTGCAAAAGTACAACCAATTTCGATATCACCAAATTTTTCTGAAAATATTTTTCAGCGTTTCCGTGTTTGAAAGAACGATTTGTCGAAAACGGGCTGCAAAGATACAGTGTTTAATTTTTATTCTGCAAATCTTTTTTCAAAGATTTTTTATTTCTGTTGGCTTTGCAAGCCTTTGTGAACCGCGTCTTAAAGAACGTTCCGTTGTTAACGGGGCTGCAAAAGTAGCTGGAGTTCTGATACGTGCAAGTACTTGGACAATCTTTTTTGATGTAAAACACTTACACTACTGATTTACAGTCAGTTTAATTTAACGTCATTGTAACGTTATGGTGTGCTTAAGGCTACCGGAAGAACTTTACCATTGAAATACAAATATCCGTTAACAGTAAACCACGCTATATATGCAGCCATTTGTTCGGCCGACAGAGGTGCGCGATAGCCGGGGAAGGCTTCTTCGAGCATTTCTGTTTGTGCTGCTCCCAAAGCAAGGCAGTTTACACGTATGTTTTTCTCTTTAAGTTCTTCGGCAAGGAGTTCTGATAAATTGGCCAGCGCTGCTTTTGAGGAGCTGTAGGCCGAAAGTCCGGGAAACTTAGCAATGCCTTGCACACCGCCCATGCTGCTTATGTTTACAATGTGCGACGGTGATTCATGCCCCTGCAGAAGCGGCAGCAATTGCTGTATGAGCTGAAAAGGGCCAAATACATTTACTTCATATATATAAGTAAGTTCGGCTGCTGTAATTTCGCTGAAGGGTTTATTGAGCAAAGTTCCTGCATTATTCACCAATGCGTCGAGATGCGGGACGATGCTGAGTATTCTGCTTCTCAGGTCAGCGGCGGTGTTTTCTCCGGCCAAATCAAACGGAAGTGTGTGAATTGCGGCGCGGGGATTTGTTTCAGTAATGCTGGTGCTGAGTTGGCGTAAGGCATTAACATTACGTGAAACAGCAATAACGGTGTGTCCTTGCGTAGTCAAGATGCGTGCCAGTTCGGCACCGATTCCTCGGCTTGCGCCGGTAATTAATATGTTCATCTTATTTGTGCCGGATTTTTCCGGGATAACGAAATTACGCTGTGCGGATATAAGAAACACATTTTAACCTGCGTTTTATGTGAGTTGGATTAACAATTGCAAGAGCTTTGTATCTTTATGCTTATGAAACGTGTTTATTTTTTCTTGACATTTCTTTTTGCTGTAATCGCAAACAGTGCTTTTGCACAACCGGAAACCGAAACCGATGAGCCGGGAGCTTATCGTCCGCCATTCGTTGACAAATTAGTTGTAGGAGGCGGACTGGGTCTTCAGTTTGGCAATTTTACATTTATTGATGTATCTCCTATGGTTGGTTATAAGGTTCTTGATCGTTTAATTTTTGGGATTGGGGGCACTTACCGCTATTATCGCGAACGGGATCCTCAGTTTTCTACAACGCTTCGCGCCAATATTGTTGGCGGCAGTGTGTGGGGGCGGGGATTTATTCTCGAAAACCTTTATGTACATGCCGAGTACGAAGCACTGCGTATGGAAATTATTGGCGGCACAAACCGCCGGGGTATTCGAATGAACTATGCGCTTGTAGGGCCCGGCTATACACAGCAATTTGGACCGCGGGCTTCCAGTTTTGTTTCATTTTTGTTCCCTGTTTATTCGCGAAGCACGATTCCGAATTATTCGGTTTATCGTATTCCGATTATCCGTTTCGGTTTTATGTTTGATATTGGCGGAAACCAGTAACAGGCATTTCAGTTAACACCGGGAATTTTTTCGCGTTTTGATTTTGGTATATTAGTTCACCAAAATCAATTCCAGAATTCAATGCGTAGTTTATTCATTTTACTGGCCTTTATTGTGCCGGTTTCTGCATTTGCATTTACAGAAGATCGTCTTCCTGAAAATCCGTATCAGGCTTATTTTAATGAGGCGTATCAGCTTTATCCGCAATTGAAACGCGGCTCGCTGGAGGCTGTGGCATTTGTGAATACACGCTTTCAGCACCTTGATGCTTCGGTTCCTGAAAGCTGCACCGGAATGCCGCGTGCATGGAGTGTAATGGGGTTGATTGAAGACGGGAAAGGGTGGTTTAAGCCGAATCTTCTGAATATTGCTGCTGCAGCGCAAGTAAGTCCCGAGCAAATAAAAACGGATGCGCGAACGGCTATTCTGGCTTATGCTGCGGCGTTGAGCCAAAAGTTTTCAATATACGAGATCGCGGATACTAATATCAGTATGCTTTCTCTAATGCAACAATTGAATGAGCTTCCGGAACTATTTTTCGGTGTACTGGAACCAGACAGCGCAGAGAAGATACGCATTCTTCAATTCAGCTACGTTCAGGATGTATGGTTGTATGGAGTTGTCGAATTTCTGAGCGATGCAGAATATGCGACGCACTATCAATTTGAAAAGTGGAATATTGATCAGGAAAAACTGTTTGGAGAAAACCTTCCATTACTCCGCGCCTCAGAAGTAGTGGTGAGCCGGAACGCATTGCCGCAATCAGAAAAACTCACTTACAGCGCCATATATATTTCAGGGATGGCGGAATGTTTTAATAACAGCAGGTTTGGCGATGTTGAAACAAGCTCCGTTCTCTCGCCCGACTACGGTCCGGCACTTTGGAATCAGGCTGCTTCATGCAATTTCAGTTCACGTAATAGTGTGGCTATTTCGGCAGTAACCATTCACACGGTGCAGGGAAGTTATGCGGGATGTATTTCGTGGTTTCAGAATTGTGCGGCGGGTGTGAGCGCTCATTATGTGGTGCGTTCCAGCGATGGGCAGGTGACACAGATGGTTTACGAATCTTCAAAAGCTTGGCACGTTGGCACTGAGAATCCATACACTGTTGGTATTGAGCATGAGGGGTATGTTACTAATCCTGCGTGGTACACAACGGCGATGTATCAATCATCTGCAGATTTAACGCGAGATATTTGTCAGGACAACAGCGTTGATGAAATGCGCACAGGATGGTGGCCTTGGTTAGCAACCACTTTTTACAATCAATCATCAATTCCGGGCAACTGTACGCGGGTAAAGGGGCATCAGCATTACCCGAATCAAACGCACAATGACCCGGGTGTGAATTGGGACTGGAATCGGTTTTATCAGCTCATCAACAATACGCTTCCGGCAGCTACAGTTTATACAACTGCTTCAGGAACGATATACGATTCGGGCGGACAGAGTGCAAATTATGGCGATGATGAACGGCTGATCTGGCGCATTGCTCCTGCAAATGCAACATCTGTAACTCTAAATTTTTCATCGTTTAATCTTGAGAATACGTGGGATTATCTCTTCATTTATGATGGTAATTCCACATCATCGCCATTGATCGGAAGTTATACCGGCACAAACAATCCGGGAACAATTACATCAAGCGGTGGTTCTGTAACGCTTGAATTCAGATCAGATTGCGCGACAACGGGTGCGGGTTGGGCTGCAACGTGGACAAGTATTTCAAATATCCCGAATGCTGATAATACTGCGCCAACAACAAGTGTTGCGGTAACCGGAAACTGGCAAACTACAAATTTCACAGCATCGTTTACTGAGTCTGACAATGCCGGCGGAAGCGGGCTTGAGAAAAGTTTTTATCAGGTGATTGATTTCGACGGAAGCGATTGGCGGGCGAATGCCACACGTGGTTTTTTCAGCGATAATTTTGATCAGGCGGCAATTCATCCTGAATGGACAATTGCATCAGGAATCTGGACAACTAATTCGGGTGTATTAGAGCAGAGTGATGAAAATTCGGGAAACACCAATATTTACGCATCACTCACGCAAAATCTCTCGAACAAATATTTGTATCACTGGGCTGGAAAAATTGACGGGACACAAAATAACCGCAGGGCAGGTTTTCACTTTTTCTGCGACAGCGCATCACTCACCAATCGCGGTAATTCGTATTTCGTTTGGTTCAGGGTTGATCAGAATGTTTGCGAGTTTTATGAGGTGGTGAATGATGTATTTACGCTTCGGAATAGTGTTGCAATGACAACTGTTGCGGGACAGTGGTATGACTGGAAAGTTGTTTATGACCGCACAACGGGCAAGATAGAAGTTTACCAAAACAATATTTATATCGGCAGCTGGACAGATACTACACCTCTAAGCAATGGCAATGCGGTTTCTTTCAGAAGCGGAAACAGTAACTGGCAAATTGATAATTTCAAAGTGTATCGTTCGCGATTCAGTAACCAGCCGGTAACGGTAAGTGTTGGTAACTGTGCATCGTGCGAGCTGCGTTATCAGAACACGAATCCGGTTACACCGGCTGGTCGTATCAAATCAATTGTTCGTGATTCGGCCAACAATCTTTCATCCATTGCTTATTATGATGTGAATGTGGACTGGACGGCTCCTGCTGTGGTTGACACGGTTAATGATGGCCCGGGAACAGATATTGATCTTTCGCTGTCGCCAACATTACTTGAAGGAAACTGGACATCATCATCTGATCCGAATTCGGGATTTGCGGCGTTCTGGTATGCAATAGGAACAAATCCGGGTGATTCAAACATTGTAGCCTGGACATCCAACTGGGGCTTTGATACAGTTTCCGTTGGAAATTTAACCTTACAAGCCAATCAATGGTATTATCTGAGTGTAAGAGCCGAAAACGGTGCCGGTTTACTGAGTACTGCTTCGGTGAGCGATGGTGTGCTTATTGATCTTACAACAGGAATCACAACAACATCAGGAGAATTATCTGCGGGTGTATATCCGAATCCAGTTTCAATGTACAGTGTGCTTTCCATGAATTTTAATCAAGCCAAATCTGCTACGATTCGTATTACTGACGCATCCGGAAGAGTAATTTCTCAGGAACAAAAAAATTATGCTGCGGGGACACATTTACTCTTGCTGTATCCATTACTTTATAAGGAGGCAAAAGGAGTTTACTTTATAACTATTACAAGTGATGAGGATCAGGTGAAATTGAAAGCTATTGTTTCAGAGTGAGAAAACAGAATGAGAAAGAGAGTGAGAGCGTGATAATTATTCATCGCTCTCATTCTCTTTCTCATTCTCACTCTGCTTATTGATTGAGTAAAAAGACTTTTGCTGTTTTTACGATTTCTTTATCTACGGTGATTTGTACAATGTAGATGCCGGATGCTTGTGTGAGTATGTTTATTGCGGCTATACCGGAAGCGGGGTGTTGCTGTTCGGCTACAATGCGGCCTGAGTTATCGTAAACACGGATGTTTGCTTCACCTGTTATCGGGGTGTTGAAATTGACCAGTAATGCGCCGGGGGCATTCATAATTTGAATTTCAAGTTCGCCTGCTTCATCAATTCCGGTTAGATCATAAACGTGCAGCAAGAGTGATGCCGAGTCGGTGCAGGTTGCGGCGGTTGCGGTGAGTGTAACTGTGTAGTCGCCGGTTTGATTATAGTAGTATGAGGGATTAACCTGTGTTGATTGTCCGCCGTCGCCAAAGTTCCAGAGATAAGATGAAGCGCCGCTGCTGTAATTTGAGGTAACCAGTGCGTAGGTGATATCGAGCGTATCGGTATTCAGGTTAAAAACCGACTGCACATTGTAGAGCGCAGGCACAGTAATTTGCTCTGAAGTTACACAGCCGTTTGAATCGGTGATCTGAAGCGTATAAACTCCGGCAGCAATTCCGCTAAGCGAATCAGCCTGCGAGCCATCGGGCCAGAGCAACTGATAAGGTGCAGTACCACCGCTGAGCTGCACGATCTGAATTTCGCCGTCGTTTGTATTGGCACAAACTGATGGAGTTACAGCAGTTAAAGGCACAACCGGCGCTGGTCCTGAAACATGCACTGTATCTTCGCGGTAGCCGCATAAGCCGCTGTTTCCGCTTACCTGAACGGTGTAAATTCCGGCTGCAATATTGTGTAATGTATCGGCACCTGTAACAGCGGTGTGCGTAGCAATTGTGTTGTTTTGCGCATCAAGCCAGGTGTAATCCCAGGGGCCGTTTCCGGTGCCTTTTGCAATTGCTTTTCCATTTGCAGAAGTTCCGCAGGTTGCAGCAACAGATGATTTGCTGAGTGCAACACCTGTATGCAGCAAAAATCGTGGATGCTCTGTGGTATCACTTATTGCGAATGTGTAGCTTGATGTGGTTTGCAGATTGGTAAGTGTGCCTGTAAGCAAATCTTCAAGAATAATACATGCGCTTGATGGCATATTCCAAGTGCTATCGCGTGTGATGGTATATTGTCCGCTAACACCAACTTTCAGTCGCACCGGAATTGTTACATCATTTGTAAGCGGAGCCAATGAGTTGATGGCAAGATCGAGCGAATCCTGCAGCACAGTTGAGAAAGATGGCATCAGTGTATCATTGCTGCCGAGTTTCCATGCATCGTAGTCGGCATCGAAATCGTTTGTTGCACCTGCGTAAAAGCGTACAATAAGTTCATCGTTGCGCACATTACCATCAGTAACATTCAGCCGCATGAGGTAGTTTGGCAGCGAAGCATTGTTCATGCGCATGAAGGCTGCATCGGTTGCAGTTTTCACACTTTCGGTCATTGAAAGCGTTGGTGATGGAGCAATGGCATGTACCCAGAAAGCCTGTGAAGACGGGATGTTTCCGGTTCCGCCGTTTGTACCGATACCGTTTACATAAGTTGCATACTGATTAATGGCAGGATTCCAAACATATACAGCGGCTTCGATTCCGGTGCGTGACCAGCCCGCATTATCCCAATTTACAGAAGACGGATAAGGATTCGGAACCATGTTCCAGCCATCCTGAAAATAACCGGCAGAGGGTGTGTAAGTGAGCGGAATTGTTTGAGCAAATTTATTGGGTGCTCCGTTTACATCAAGTGTAACCGAAAGCGGGCCAACGTAAACGTAATAACCTGTATTTGTAAGAATCGGATTTGATGAATTGGTTGGGAAAACATATCCTATTTCTTTGGGTCCGGCTTGTGTTTCATCGTAACGGGCAATAGAAATGAAGCTGAAATTAGGAGCATCTGATCCGGGAAAACCGGAAGTAGCTATATCATCATCCCAGCTTTCTAAATCTTGTCCGCTAACCGCTGTTGAAAGTTGCCGCCAGTTTGTAGGTCCCTGAAAAATATGGCGCTGCATGATAATGTTTCCGGTAATATCGCCGCCGGTAATTTGTCCGATGCGGGCAGTACCCTGTGTATTTGAAACGAGTGTAAAATTGAAGCCGGTAGTTGTAAATATTCCGGTTGTTAATGTGAGTGTACCGAGCAAATTTTCGGCAGCGGCAAGATTTACACCGGCTGCATTCTGCACGGTAAGGTTTCGGAAATTAGTAACTGCTGTTCCGCCTATAGTTTGTGTAGTTGTACCGTTGCAAAGTACAGTGCCTGAAGTTTGTCCGTTGTACGTTCCTGCATTGCTCCAATTGCCGCGCATAGCAATGGTATAACCGGGAGTTCCGGCATCAACAACTGCAGGACTTTGAATTGTAAGATTATTGCAGCCGATGTTACTTAACAACGTTTTTGTACCGGCATTTGTAAAACTGATGTTGTGGAAATTTTCATCGGCAAGCGTTCGCTGTATGGTTTGAGGAAGAGTGCCGTCGAATGTAGTTGTATTGGTTACCGGCTGATATATTCCTCCGGTATTGACCCAATTACCGCCAAGTGTAACATTCGGAGTAATGGACATTATTCAGGCTATTTTGGAGACGTTTTGCTCTAATGGACATTATTCAGGCTGTTTATTTTTCCGCTTTTGTTAGCCAAACAATTCGATTTCTCATCTTCGTAAGATGCACAAAACGGAAACAAGCTCTGCTGGAGAGCAACTTGTCAGGGATAGCTGCATGTCCGACAAAAAGTCGATTAGAGGAACACTATCAAAGTTGTTCCTCTGATTTTTTGGAGGACTTTAGACCTTCAAAAACTCATCAATAAAACGTTTTTTACGTCCCTCTGTTAAGCCATTATGATTGCGCAATTTATTTTTCATGTCTGCAAAATGGCCATCAATTGCATTTGTTGTATTTGGAATTTTAATTTCAGGATTATCGTACCAAGTAAACAACCAGGGCAGATTCGTTTTGAGACTTCGGTAAGCACTTCTCAGATTCTTATGTGTGTATCGCGTGCTTCCTGTTTCTTTATTTACAGATCGCTCGTTTAAAAATAAGTGCCATTTTTCATACCAGTCATGAAGCCCCCCAACAAAACTTTCTTTGTCTGTTTTGGTAAGCATTAAAGTTAATGTTCGAAGCTCCTTTCCTGCGTCTAGCTTAGGCTTGCGCGTAAGATAGCGTGTAACGATGGCTACTTGATGAAACTGACACATTTGGATTGGTATATCACCCAGAAGGCGAATCAGACCTCTCCTTCCATCACAAACTGCAGCTAATATTTTGAATCCTTTTTCTCTCAAAGTATATACACCTTGAGCATAGAGTTGATTCGTTTCGTATCTAACATACTGCTTATGCAAGTTAGTTCCTGTAAGTGCATCTTTGAATAGCATAACTCCAAACTTGCGCCCAAAATAAGTCGTGTCCATCAAAAGCACAATGTCTTTGCTTTTGATTTTGTGGTCATGTTGAATCGTTATTTTGTCAAGTCGTCTCTGGATAGTTTTGATGGAACAATTATATCGCTTGGCGAGTTGTAAATATGTTTGCTTTTCAACAACATATTCTATCCATAATTGGCTATTATCAATTCGTTCCCCACCTATAAATTGTTTGCCACAGGCTGCACATTTATAGGATTGGATGCCTCGAACGAGACCATTTTTCTTGGTAATACTGGACTTGCAGTAAAAGCAGTTTTTTTATTCATAGCTTTGATTGGCTCCAAAGCTAAGCACAGTATGGGTTATAGCGGTTCGCAGCCTGAATAATGTCCATTAAGCCACATTCCAAATTACACAATTTCTCAACCCGGGCTTGTTTTTCTGTTCGGGATGAGATGAAATGTTTCAGAAAGATACTTCCGAAAAATAAAAATGCCGCAGGTTTCGGCCGCAGCATTTTTGATTGATTTTATTCTCTTTACACCTGATTAATCTTCTTCGCCAGCTCATCCTTATACGAGCCGCCAATCGGAATTGGCTTCTTCTCATCTTCGGGCATACGATTGATATGATCAACACCTACTCTTTTGCCTTGTAATAACTCGGGGAACTTGTAAGAGCCAAAGAGGGGTTCTGTAGATATTGTGTTTTCGATTTCTCTTCACTTTTGAAATACAAGCAGTTCTTTTCCGGGAAATGATTATGCTTAATTGATCTATATCCTTTTGCGGCATTGAGTTTATTATCCGACACAATAAGGTGGGAAATCTCACACCTGTATGCTGCGCGAAACACATATGCAGAGCCCGTAACTGTTGAAGACCCGCCTCCGTAGAACACTGTATGTTTTACCGGGCCAATTCGTTTACCTTTTGATCCAAAAGAAAGCGTTATGGAAAGCGTGAGATAGTGTTCTGTGTCTTCATTGGCAAATCGGTACACATACGTTGATGTTCCCCTTGGAACAAACATATTTCCTGCACGAAAGATTTGAATTAGCGAATCTTTTATTGAAAACAAATCTGGCGCAAGCAAAGTAACAGACCCGAATACGTCTTTAAGAAAAAAGACAAATCCAGAATCGTTATTTTGATAAAGAGATTTACTTGGCATATAACCATCGGCCTCATGTGGTTTCAAGCTGTCCAGCAATTCCCTCTTTATATGCGGGCGGTTAATGTAAATAGGCAACGTATCAAAGTTCACCACAACGCCGCCATCTCCGCTTGATTGATTGTGAATCTCATAGGTTGCCGTTTTCCAAAACCCAGCCGTATCATTAATAAGCATATTCTCTGCCTTCCGATCAAGCCGGACAACTTGGTTTTGGGCGTTTTTACTGCTCCTGGCAGAATCACATCCAGAAACAAGAAATGCTGCCAGTAATACCGGCAGCATAAACAGTGTGCATTTATTCATGGGGTTAATAGTATTTCTCTTTACACCTGATTAATCTTCTTCGCCAGCTCATCCTTATACGAGCCGCCAATCGGAATTGGCTTCTTCTCGTCTTCCAGCATTAGGTTGGGCGATTCGATAGACACGATCTTATCAATCCGCACAATGAACGAACGGTGAACGCGCACAAACTCGTTGGGAGAGAGTTTGCGTTCAATGTCTTTCATGGTTGAATGGATCGTGTAGCGCGCATTTGAAGTGTTGATAACCACATAATCTTTGAGCGCTTCGATAAAGTAAATATCGCGGGTGCGCACTTTTACGAGGCGCGAATTCGATTTTACAAAGATGATGTCTTTGCTGTCTTTGTTCTCAACAATCGAATACAGGAAATCGCGCTCTTTACGCATATCTGTTTCTTTCTGGTGCTTGTAGAGCGCCATTTCGATAGATGTGCGAAGGTCGATTTCCTTGAATGGTTTTATGATGTAACCGTAAGGTTCGGTAATTTTTGCTTTGCTGAGCGTGCTTTCGTCGGCGTAAGCCGTGAGATAAATGATAGGAATGCTGAAGCGTTCACGAACTTGCTCGGCGGCTTCAATTCCGCTCATATTTCCTTTCAGCATAATGTCCATCAGCACGAGATCGGGCGTCTGTTCTTCAACAGTACGAATGGCATCTTCACCGTTTGAGCAAATTGCCACAACATTATAACCGAGCTTACGTAAGCTCATCTGGATATCTTTGGCAACAATGCTCTCGTCTTCGACGATCAGAATATTTGTTTTCGACATGCTGAAATTACTGGTTTGCAGGAGTACTGGTAAATTCGATGGTGAATTTAGCGCCTTTTTTGTTTTCCTGCTTTATTTTTCCGTTGATTTGTTCAACAAGTGTAACAACAAGTTGAAGTCCGAGTGATTCTGTATTGCGGTAATCAACCGTTTCCGGGAGTCCGGGGCCATTGTCGGCAATAACAATTTTTATATTTCCTTTCGATTCGGTTAGCTTCAGCTGAATCTTTCCGTTGGGTTTATTTTTAAACGCGTATTTCAGTGAATTAGAAAGCAGTTCATTGATGATTAGGCCGCAAGGAATAGCGATATCAAGATTCAGCTGTATTGGCGCAAGATCAAGTTCCAGTTCTGGCGGCGACTCTGGGCTTGCATACGAATGCATGAGATTGCGGGTTACGTTTCCGATGTAATCCGAGAAGTTTATGTTCGAAAAGTCTTTGGTCTGATAAAGGCTTTCGTGTACAAAAGCCATTGATTTTATGCGGTTCTGGCTGTCGTGCAACATCTCCAGCGTTTTCTTGTCGCGCACGTAAGCTTTCTGCAGATTAAGAATGCTGGAGATTACCTGCAGGTTGTTTTTTACGCGGTGATGCACTTCTTTCAGCAGCACTTCTTTTTCTTTGAGCGATTGGCGCAGGTTGGCGTCAACAGCTTTTTTGTCGGTAATATCATGCGCAATACACGAAAGCTCTACAACTTCGCCCTTCTCGTTTCTGATCGGGTTCAGGTATATCTCGCGCCAGGTAACGCGCCCGTCGCTGTGTGTAAATGCCGATTCAAAATACTGTGGTGTTCCGGCAAACGTTTCCCTGAACTTGTCTTCCCAAAAGTTCGCGTATTTATCGCCTGTCTTGCGCTTTATTTCGTCTATAAGCATTCCCACATACGGCTTGAACCCGTATGCTCGCTCAATCCAGTCAGACTGCCGCTGGTTGAAAGATGTCATTTGGTAATTAAGGTCGGCAGTCCAAATCATGTGCGAACTGCTTTCGATAATTGCATTTAGTTGTTCTGCCTGCCGGTGAATTTGCTCCTGAGCGCGTTTCATTTCGGTTATATCGTGTGCAATACACGATACCTCAATAACTTCATCGTTGTCGCCGGTAATCGGGTTCAGATAAATTTCCCGCCAGGCTACTTTTCCATCAGGCATTGTAAACGGCAGTTCAAAATGCTGCGATTGGCCACCAAATGTATTTTGTATTTTTTCGTTCCAGAACTCAGCGTATTCGGGCGAAACACGCTTTGAATAATCAAGCATATTCAGCCCGATGTGCGATATTTCACCATAAGAACGCTTGAACCATTCGGCCTGATTTTTATTAAACGAGGTTAGTTTATTCTCTTTGTCAATGGTCCAGATAATATGCGAACTGCTTTCGATAATTGCATTTAGTTTTGCTGCCTGTATGCGCAGTTGTTCTTCTGCTTTTCGTTTTGGTGTAAGATCTTCATATACATAAACAAAATAGAGCGGCTTATCGTCGTCGCCGCGCACAAGTGTAATTGTAATGTTTACAAAAACCGTTTCCCCATTATGGTGGCGGTAACGATGTTCATCAACAATATGTCTGAAGCCGCGTTTAATAAAATCTTCTCCTTTGGGCAATCGCGAGAGGTCACCGGGTTTTTGCAGGTCGTTTACCGACATGGTCAGCATTTGATCGCGTTGGTAGCCAAGCATTGTACACAGGCGCTCGTTAACTTCCATATAGTGCCCGCCCTTTACACTAACGAGCGCAATGCCGGTGTATGCCTGATTAAACACGGCCCGGTATTTTTCTTCGCGCAACTGAAGCTCACGTTCGGCCCGCAGCCTGTCGCTGATGTCGCGGGAAATACCCATTGAGCCAACGATTTGACCATCTTCATTGCGCAGCATACTTGCGGAGAGGAACGAGGTAAATTTTTCGCCGTTTTTGCGAATGTTGGTGACTTCACCGGCAAAGAAATTTCCTTCGCCAAGCAAACGGTTGCTGATGAGTTCGGCCTGTTCTTTTGTGGTATAAATAGTATTCACGTTCATACCAATGGCTTCTTCCCGCGTATATCCGAATGTGCGCTCGGCTGATGCATTAAACTCAGTAATGAATCCGTCCTTATCGGAAGCAATAATCATGTCGAGCGAGCTGTCGATAATCAACCGCAAATTTTTCTGGGTTTCTATCAACTGACGTTCAAACTGTTTTCGCTCAGAAATATCTCGCGAAACACCCATTGAGCCAATCACATCGCCATCTTCGTTGCGCAGCAAACTGGCCGCCAGAAGCGACGTAAACTGCTCTCCATTTTTGCGCCTGTTGGTCACCTCTCCGGAGTAATAACCGTTGGCCTCTAATTTTGCAGTTATTTCTTCGGCCTGCGCTTTATCGTCACCAAAAAGAATCGAAAGGTGAGCGCCTAAGGCTTCTTCGCGGGTATAACCAAATGTGCGCTCGGCTGCAGCATTAAACTCTGTGATGTGCCCGTCTCTGTCGGCCGATGAGATTGTATCGAGCGAACTGTCGATAAGCAGCCGCAGATTTTTTTGCGTTTCGCTGAGCTGTCGTTCGGCGCGTATTCTGTCCTGAATTTCGTTTTGCAGTTTCAGGTTTGATTCTTCAATAAGCTGAACGCGGAGTTGCTCTTTTTCAAGTTTTCTGAAAACCGAAATATCTCGTACAAAAGCAATAATTGCTGGGTTGCCCTGATATTGATAAAGCATCGGGCGCGACTCAATTTCTGTTTCTTCGCCAAGTACATTTAATGTGCGCAGCGTTTCAAACGGCACCTGTTCTCCGTTCATTACGGCTTTCATTCGCGTGGCAATTCTCGGCAAATCATCGGGGTGTACGTAAGCGAAAATATTTTTCGTTTTGAAATCATTTTCGTCTTTCGCTTTCATGATTTCTAATGCTGCCGGATTTGCAGTAAGCAAATTGCCTTCAGGGTCAAGAATAATTATTCCGTCGGGCGATTGGTCGATTAAGTTGCGGTAATATTCACGACTGGCAAAAAGTTCTTCTTCTGCTTTTTTGCTTCGGGTTATATCGCGCGAAATTCCTTCAACGGCAATTGCGTGGCCGTTTTCGTCAACAATTGATTTATTCCGTGTTTCAATCCAAATGGTTTCGCCGTCTTTGCGAACCCATCGGGTAATAAACGATATTTCTTTTTTTACTTTGGTAGCTGATTTATTCACCAATTCTGTCCCCTCTTCAATTGTTTTGAAACGGCCTTTTTCTTCGGGGTGAATAAGTTCAAGGCCAAAATCAGGATTCGCATAAAAAGCTTCTGGCGGATAGCCCGAAATTTTTTCAATTGACGAACTGACGTATTCGTAATGCGGTTTGGGGAATAATGCTATTTTAAAGATTATATCCGTGGCGTTTTCGGCCAGCATCCTGAAGCGCTCTTCACTGTTGCGCAAACGATCTTCGTCTTCTTTTTGTCTTGTAATATCGCGCACTATTCCGAAACCTGTCAGTATCTTGCCGTCTGGCGAAAATGTTTTTACAACATACTCTTCAAGCCATATATACTCTTTCTTTGTAAGATGCAAAAACCGGTACCTGTGAGTTTTCGGTTGCTGGTCGCGGAGCTGTTCTTCATAAACTTGCCTTATGCCGGCAATATCGTCGGGATGACAATGTTGTAATAGGTTAAGCGGGTCGTTTAAATATACATCATATTCTACCCCCAGAACATCAACAATGTTGCTGCTGATGTAAATAACTTTTGGCTTTTTTATTTCGGCAATATCAATATGATATACAACCTGATTAATAGCATTGAGAACGGTTTCCAGAGATTCTCTGCTTTGGCGGAGACTAATGTTTGTCTCTACTTTATTAGAAACATTTCTGATTACACCAAGATTGCCGCGAACAACACCGTTTTCATCAATTTTAGGATATGCGGCCTCTTCGAGCCAGATGTATTTTTGTTGTTGTTTGTGAAAATACCTGTATGTTAAAATCTTAGGCTGTTTTTCTCTAACAACGGATTGTGAGGTACTTATAACTTCGGCCAAATCATCGGCATGAACATTATCTATCATGCCCGATAAATTTTTCAGGTACTCATCACGCGAAATTCCATATATATGCTCAACGTTGGGACTTGCAAAACGAATTATTCTTTCTTTGTTTTCTCCAAATTCTATATAGTAAACAAACTCTCCTATTCTTGAGAAAATGGTTTTAACCAACTCCGGATCTGTGTACCAGGCTTCGCTGAGATTAGTGTCAATTTTTAGTTTTTTTTCTTTCGGTAATTCGCGTAATTTTTCTTTTTCTTCATGCTCTTTTTTTAACCGGTTTATTTCTCCGATTAATTCTTCGCGCGACCAGTTCTCGTAATTCATTGCAATGTTCGGGGATTGGGGATTCAGCTTTTATCGGCCTCAAACTTCATTTTAACGCCATCATACTTTATTTCTTTGTTGTCCTTGAACGTAATTGTTAGAATAAGAATTCCTTCCTCCTCAAAATACTTCCAGTCGCCGTCTTTTTGTCCGTAAGCATAGTTTCCTGATTGCCACACTTTTCCATTTTCGTACCACCAAATGTGTTTGCCGTCGGGCTGTCCGTTTACGTAATTTCCTTCAAATCGTTTCTTTCCGTTTGTTGTGTAGGTGTGTTTCCAGTTTCCTTCACGCATATCGGCATGGTAAACACCCTCTTCCCGATAATCATTCATTTGAAAAAACCACGGTCCTTCTTTTTGTCCTTCAATGTATTCGCCCTGTGTAATTACATTTCCTTTTTCATCATACTCGGTCATTACGCCTTCGCGCAAACCATCTTTATACGATTCTTCCCGCAAAAGTTGTCCGTTATCATAATACCATTTCCAAGTTCCGATTGGTCTGCCGCGGTTGTCGTATTTTCCTTTCTGATCGGTTTTTCCGTTTGGATAGTAGAATATCCAGTCGCCGGTTTTCACTCCATTTTTATAATCGCCTTCTGCGCGGAGTTCTCCTGTTTCGTGATATTCTTTCCAGTGTCCCTGCTGCAGGTTTTTCAGATCAAGAACACCTTCGGCAATCAGAATTCCGTCTTTATATTGTTCTGATCCAAGAATTACACCCGAAGTATCATACTGTTTAAAAACACCTTCGGGTACACCATCTTTGTAATTACCAATCTCTTTTGGTCTTCCGTTCGGGTGGCGGGTTGTAATGGTTTCAATGGTTGCCAGTTCCGGCGGATTTTTAACGAGCACACCATTTTCCCATTTTGTAATGCTCAGTAAATTTCCCTGCTGATTGTATTCTTTGAAATACCCGTTCTTTTTATCGTTGAGGTATCTTCCTTCAATATGTGTTTTTCCGTTGGGATAAAAATCTTTCCAAACACCTTGTTTCAGGCCATTTGCATCTCTTCTGTTGAGGCGTTCTGTGTTTTTAACGAACCCTCCTTTATATTCAATTATTGTAATAATTGTTCCTGTGGTATCAAATTCGTAACCGGTTCCGTTTTCGCGTCCTTCTTTATATGGTATTGTTTGTTGAACACTTCCGTTAACATAAAACTCGCGGGCAATACCGTTTAATGTATCGTTTATGTATGTCTCTTCCCGCTTCAGTTTTCCGTTTTCATCGAAAGCCTGTTTCTTTCCTTCTTTACGGCCTTTGCTGTATGTATAACTCAGTGTGGGAATTCCTTTTTCAGTATAAAATATCCAGGTGCTATCGAGCAGATAATTGCGCCGGTTGCCTTCTGATTTTAGTTTTCCGTTTGGATGGTATGTTTTCCAGTAGCCTTCCGGTTTTCCGTTTTTTAAAAATCCTTCGCTGAAAATCTTTCCATTTTCGTAGAACAGCTTTGTATATTCTGTAGTATCTTTTTTCTGCTGTGCAGTAAGTGTTTTACATACTGCAAGCAAACAAATGAAACAACAAATCCGAAAGTAGTGCATTATAATAACGTCCTGTTTTTATTGAAACAAGCGTTCTAAGATAAGTAAAAAACTCAGGCTTTAAGGTTGTACGTAATTTAACGTATGCTGCCCATTGTTGAGCAAAACTATATAGGTTCCGGGCATAAGCGAAAGACGCGCAAATTCAAAGGGTTCGGCCGGGCTGAGATTTGCCGCCTCAAATACTTTGCGTCCAAATAAATCGGTTATTGTTATCTGCCATGGTGCGGTATAACCTGTTTGTAAAATGGCCTGCGGCGACGGGTGATTAATAAGTTTAGGCTGATTCTCTGATGTGGTTGAAACAGAAGTAGTAAATAGACCAAGTTCTATATCAATGGTTCGTAATACATTCGTTTTTTCGTTCCACCCAAGTCCGAATTTACCGCGCACCACACCATTTTCGGAAAGTACATATGTCATATTGGGTGCGGGGCCGAATGTACTGAGCCAAGTATTACAGGTATCGTCGGCAAGCTAGACGTGATTTACAGGACAGTTAGCCATTGTGGTATCCATCATATTCAGCCTGTCGTAATAAGTTTGATGCTGCGCAAATGAAATACCATTTGCAATATTTATACCCGCCACCCAGGGGCCGTAGGCATAAGGTGAATTCCATGGCAATTCGGGATGGGCTTCGAGCGTGTAAACAACCAGGATATTTATAAGTGAGCCATAGGCAATATCCATTTGCGGAATAAGATTGATGAGGGAGTTCCTGTACTGCGGGCAGGTGTAGCTTCCCGAAATTATTACTACAGGTTTACCCTGCCCTAAATAAGAATAAAGCGAATGTGGCGTGTTGGTTGAATCGTAAAGCGTAAAATCGGGTACTGTTGTGCCAACCGAATAGCCGGCATTAGGAAATATTCCAGAAGTGTCAACATAAGGCGAAAACGGACATATCGAAGCCGAAATCACTGGTGCTGTTTGAGCATTCAGCCCCACACCACTCAAAAGCAAACAAAAACAGGCAGTAAATAGTATTCGCATACTATTAAAATAACATTTTATGATGCGGCTTTGTTTAACTCTGGAGAAATCTGTTCAGCACGAAATTTTTCCTACCCGGTTTGCATGCCGGCCACCTTCAAAAGCTGTATTCAGAAACTTATCTATACATGCTTTTGCTTCTTCAGAGCTTATGTAACGTGCCGGAAGGGAAATAATATTTGCGTCGTTATGCAAACGGGCGAGTTCTGCAATTTCTGCTTTCCAGCACAATGCAGCTCTGATACCGGCATGTTTGTTTGCACTCATGCTTATTCCGTTTCCCGAACCGCATATCAGCAATCCGAAAACTGCTTTACCTGACTCTACAGCTTCGGCAACCGGGTGAGCAAAATCCGGATAATCAACACTCTGGTCAGAATGTGTTCCGAAATCTGTTACCTCATGCCCAAGTGAGCGCAGGTACTCAACCATTTCCTGTTTTAATGCAAATCCGGCATGATCGCTGCCGGCGGCTAACTGAAGTGAGGCCATATTCTTTATTATTGTGGTGTAAAGTTAGCCGTTTTATCGGGGCAATGAACAGCTTGCTTGCACGCACGTTAGTTAACATAAGGTTATGAACAAACAAACAAACCTTGAAAAAAAACAGTGCTGAAAACGAGGTTGTTAAATCTTGTTTTTTGAACACAAAATTTGTTCGTTACTCACAATACTGGTTATTAACTTCACTAAAAAAAGATTTGGTGCTTTCATTTGTAGTTTTGCTTAACAGGAGTTCCGAATTATCCTACTGTTGTTAAAAAAAACATAGAGAGAAAAAGCAAACAGGTTTATGATGACTTTTGTAAAAAATTCGATGAACAAAGCGTTTGTTGAAACGATATACACAGCTTGTTAATAACTACAGAATGTACTGATAAAGAACATTCTTCGTTTTTTCGACTGTTCATATCATGTTACTGAGTAATGAAAACTGAACAAAGCAAGTTGAATCGGTCTGACTTATGCACCGTTTGAACACGCTAATAGTAATAACATATATAAAGAAGAAATAAATAAAGAGAACTATTATGAATAAGACAGTAGCTGAAAAAGGCTGGCTCGATTTGCCCCCTGATCCGACGCTCGATTTGTTTGCAGAAATCGAACGGCTGAAGAAAGAAAAAAAAATGGTGCTGCTGGCGCATTATTATCAGGATGCCGATATTCAGGATGCCGCCGATTTTATCGGCGACAGTTTGGGGCTTGCACAGCAGGCTGCAAAAACCGATGCTGAAATCATTGTGTTTGCAGGCGTGCACTTCATGGCAGAAACAGCAAAGATCCTCAACCCGCATAAAAAAGTGCTGCTGCCCGACCTGCGTGCCGGCTGTTCGCTGGCCGATTCATGTCCGCCCGATGCCTTTGCAGTATTCAAAGCACAGCATCCTGATCACATTGTGATTTCCTACATCAACTGCACAGCTGATATCAAGGCGCTGAGCGACATCATCTGCACATCGAGCAATGCGGAGCAGATTGTAAACAGTTTGCCGCCGGAGCAGAAGATCATTTTTGCACCCGACCGCAATCTGGGCGGCTATCTGAACAAAAAAACCGGTCGCAACATGGTGCTCTGGAACGGAGCCTGCATGGTGCATGAAATCTTTTCGCTCGAAAAAATTGCCCGCCTGAAACAGCAGCACCCTGAAGCTAAGTTCATTGCACATCCTGAGTGCGAAGCTGCTGTGCTCGAAATAGCTGATTTTATTGGCTCTACAACAGCCCTGCTTAATTTCACGAAGAAAGACAGTGCAACTGCATACATCGTTGGTACCGAAACCGGTATCCTGCATCAGATGGAAAAATCATCGCCGGGAAAAACATTTATCCCTGCTCCGCCAAACAACAGCTGTGCCTGCAACGATTGTCCGCACATGAAACTCAACACGCTCGAAAAGCTGTATGTGTGCATGCAGTATGAGCTCCCGGAAGTAACAATGACGCCCGAACTCATCGAAAAATCAGCAAAACCCATAAACCGGATGCTCGAACTTTCGGCTCAGTTTGGGTTATAAAGCTTTACCGCGGAAGCGCTATTAACACTTAACCTGTGGATAACCGCTCGTAACGTGTGCATAACCTGCACTGTTGCAGCGGTTATCTTTGTTAAATGCGTATTTCTTTTTCTGCAGTTGTTCCTGCCGCCCTCTTTTCTGTTTTTCTGTTTTCTGCCATGCAATCTGAACCCGGAAAAGATCCGGTAAGAATCAAGTATGCGAAAACCGTCACAGCAGACGATTTAAAGAAGCATCTCGATGTTTTGGCATCAGATGCCTATGAGGGACGAGAAACGGGCAAGAAGGGGCAGAAAATGGCTGCTGAGTACATCCGGAATTGTTTTCGCAACATCGGAATTCCGGAATTGCCTTCAGGAGGATATTACCAAGATGTGCCTCTCGAAGAATTTATTCCGGGAAACGGAACTGTAACAGCCGGAAACAAAACGTTTTCGTTCAACAAAGACTTTTTTAATGTTTCAGGAATCGATGATCAAGATCTGAAAGCCGAAGAATTAGTATTTGCCGGCTATGGGATTTCGGCTAATAACTGGAATGATTACAAAAAACTCAACGTGAGAGGAAAATTTGTAATGATTCTAGCAAATGAACCTGTTGATGCTTCGGGAAAATCACATATCACAGGAAAAACTGAGAAATCAGACTGGTCAACCCAACGCAGATTGAAAATAAATACTGCCCGTGAACTGGGTGCAAAAGCAATTTTTATTGTCGTTCCGGATTTTGAAAAACAAAAATCTGAAATGCATCACGCAATGAACGCAAGTACTCTTAAACTGAAAGGCGATAAATCGCAACCACGGATGCCCGTAATTTATATAAGCCCTGAAATGGCAAATGAACTGGCCGGAAACAGAAAAAAAACAATTCAGCAGATACAACAACGCATCAATGCAAAAAAGAAAACAACTTCATTTACTGTAAAAAATCAATTTTCATTAACTATAAAACGCGAACGCAGACAAATTGTAACCGAAAACGTACTTGGTTTTATAGAAGGTTCAGATCTTAAAAACGAAATCATTGTCATTACAGCACACTACGATCACATTGGAATGGAAGGTGATATAGTATTTAACGGAGCAGACGACGACGGAAGCGGAACTGTTGCTGTAATTGAACTTGCCGAAGCATTTATGAAAGCAAAAAAAGAAGGAAACGGTCCGCGCCGTAGTATTTTATTTATGACTGTTTCGGGCGAAGAAAGAGGTTTACTGGGCTCAGAATGGTACAGCGAGAATCCGGTGTTTCCGCTTAAACAAACAATCTGCAATCTCAATATCGATATGATCGGCCGTGTTGATCCTGATCATGAAAAAGATTCAGCAGCTTATGTTTATGTAATTGGTTCTGATAAATTAAGTTCTCAATTGCGTGCTGTAAGCGAAGCATCCAACACAACCTATTGCGGCATTAACCTCGATTACCGCTATGATGCACCAAATGATCCGAACCTCTTTTACTATCGCTCAGATCATTACAACTTTGCCCGAAAAAATATTCCGGTAATTTTTTACTTTAACGGAACACATGCCGATTACCATAAAGAAACAGATGAAGTAAGTAAGATTATTTTTCCGCTTATGGAACGCCGTGCACGATTAGTGTTCTTCACCGCCTGGGAAATTGCAAACCGTGATGCCCGTATTGTTGTTGACAAAAAATAAAGACCATGAGCGATTTCGCTGCACGTTTTCAGCAGGCTTCAGAAGCAAAAGTGTTCGATAAAGAACACCGGAGTAAACTGCAATTCAATATTGGCCAGTACAACAAAAAAGTTGTTCAGGGAAAACAACAATTCACCAATATTGAATTGGCAAAAACCCGTGCTGCAGGATTACGAAATAAAGTGATCGAAAATCTCGATAAATACCTTATTGAATTTGAAGCCAATTTTATTAAACGCGGCGGAAAGATAATATGGGCGCAGGATGCAGCAGAAGCAGCACGGGAAATAGCTCAGGTACTTATTAAAAATAGTGTAACCTCAGTTATCAAATCGAAGTCGATGGTAACTGAAGAAATCAGCTTAAACGAGCACCTGAAAAAAGAAGGAATAGAATCACTCGAAACAGATCTTGGCGAATATATTCAGCAAGTTGACAACGAAGCGCCATACCACATTGTTACCCCGGCCATGCACAAATCGAAAGAGGATGTGGCCAAACTGTTTCACGAAAAACTAGGAACAGCTCCGGACATGACGCCGCAGCAGGTTATGACTTGGGTGCGCGAACACATGCGCGATAAATACATAAATGCAGGAGCCGGAATTACAGGTGCAAATTTTCTGATTGCTGATACCGGTGCCATTGCTGTAAGCGAAAATGAAGGCAACGGAGTGCTCTCAATGGGCTTTCCGAAACTACACATTGTAGTTACCGGCATCGAAAAAGTAATTCCATCGCAAAACGATCTTGATTTGTTCTGGCCGCTTCTCTCAACCTTCGGAACCGGGCAGCAGCTTACCGTTTACAACACAATTATAAACGGCCCGAAACAACAGGGAGAAACAGACGGCCCGGAAGAATTAGTACTCGTTTTGCTTGATAACGGCCGCACAAATGTGCTTGCACAAACCGAACAGCGCCGTGCGCTTGGTTGCATTCGTTGCGGAGCCTGCCTCAATGCCTGTCCGGTGTATGAAGGAATTGGCGGGCACAGCTACAATGCAACTTACAGCGGCCCGATAGGCTCTGTACTTATGCCGTGGATTGGCGGAATGGAAAACTACCGCCACCTGAGCAATGCATCATCGCTCTGCGGAAAATGTACAGAAGTTTGTCCGGTTAAAATTGATTTGCACAAACTTCTGCTCTACAACCGCCGCGATGCCAACCAGCAAGGCTTTGCCACAAAAACAGAAAATGTAATGTGGTTTTTCTGGAAAGGCGCAATGCTGAAAAGAGGCAAAATGGAAAAAGGCGGCGCTAAACTCAAAAACTTTATGCTCCGCCAGTTCTTCCGGAAAACCTGGGGAACAAGACGCGAACTGCCTGCTGTTGCACCAAAATCATTCAACCAGATTTGGCGCGAAAGAAAAGGAATACGATAAGTATAAGCACGAAAAAAGCGGCGGATTCAATTACTGAATCCGCCGCTTTTTTGTAATAAAAAAGGCTTATTTGTTACGGCTGTAAACAATGAAAGCATGGATAATACCCGGGATTCCGCAAAGAATCCAGAGTACTAAGTTGATCCAGAAATCATTGTCGATATCGCCTTTGATGAGATAAACAGCCAGCGGAGAAAGGAAAATGCAAAGCAGGATGATAACAACATCGGGAACATCATCAGCCGATTTTTTAGCATCTTTTTTAGCTTGTTTTACAGCCGTTTTAGCTGTTTTACGCGCTTCTTTCTTGCTTACTGATGCAACTTCTTCTTTTGCTTCAGTTACAGTGTTAACTGTTGAAGTTGCTGCAGGTGTTGCAGGAACCGAAAGAGTTGTTTGTTCGGCAACAGGTTGTACTTCTCCTTTAACGGCTTCGGGCTGAACAGCTTGTTGTTCGAGTGCGGCAGCTTGTTGCGGAGTAATAGTTTCGCGGCTCAGCACAACTTGCTTTTCTTCAGCTTTATTATCGTTGCGTTTGCTTTTTGAAACGTAATAACCATCACGGTAGCGACGCTTTTCAATTGTTAAACCATCGGTTGTGCTGCACGAAGAGAAGATGAAAGCAGCGGCTGCAAAAGCAGCAATAGCTGTAAAAAGTTTGTTGTGTTTCATAGGTGTTAATTGGTTTAATTGTTTACTGTTGTGTTGTTTGATTTATTAGGGAGGTTTCTGTATTTTTTAAAGACAATTATCCACTGCTTTACCCACCATATTGCAAGTATAGGAATTACAAAAAAAGTGAGTTTATTCATTTCCCACGCACCCGCAAAGTCAAAATGTGTAAGCCGCATTGTACCTCGTGTTAATCCGCAGCCCGGGCATTCTGTATCGGCAAGAATAGTGAAAATGCACAACGGAGGACCACCATCAAAGAACGTTTTTGGCAATACGAAAACAGCAATCGGCACCACAGTTAAAATGGTGAGAAGAAGGACTATTCCCGCACGGCTGTTAAAAAACTTTTTCATATTAACTGGCGAAATATAGCGACTAAAGCTAACAGTTTTGCCACGTACAATAAAAATGATGATTTCAAAAATAAGCGGATTTAATTCATGTTTTCGCAAGCTGTGGTTATGAATATTCTAACTTTGTGAGAGAAAACAGAACAACCATGTTAGCAGCTAAAATCCAAACAGCACTTAATCAGCAAATTGAGCTCGAAGGCGCTTCTTCGCAATATTATCTTGCAATGGCTTCGTGGGCCGATATCCAAGGTATGAACGGTATTGCTCAATTTCTTTATAAGCATTCTGACGAGGAACGAATGCACATGCTTAAGCTTATGAAGTATGTAAATGAACGCGGCGGACATGCAGTTGTTCCAACACTTAAAGCGCCGCCAAAAACATTTAAAGGTGTAAAAGAAGTGTTCGACCTCGTTCTCGAACATGAAGTAAAAGTATCAACCGAGATTAATATACTTGTTGGTATTTGCGTGAAAGAAGGCGATTTTACAACACAGAACTTCCTGCAATGGTACGTTTCCGAACAAATTGAAGAAGAAGCCCTGGCCCGCCAGATTCTTGATAAACTAAAATTGCTCGGCGGCGACAAAGGCAACCTCTATCTTTTCGACCGTGATCTTCAGCAATTGGCCTCCGCAGAGGCAGAAGCCGATACAAATGCATAAATAAATAATCAGAAAACAATAAAAAGCGGCGGCTTCCGATAAAAGGAAGCCGCCGCTTTTTATTACTGCTTAACAAACCGCGATGTGCGGACGACTCCGTTTCCGGTGGTGCGCAGCAGGTAAGTGCCTGCCGGCAATGTATTCAGCTGAAAACGATTAATACCGGCAGTACAGCGCTGTGTCAGAACCTCTTTTCCATTCAGATCATAAATTACAGCATCTGCCGCAACCGGAAGCTCCACACTAAGCACTTCCTGAGCCGGATTGGGCCATAACGAAATCAGCTGCGGAAGACTAGCCTCTGCTGCCGTTCCGGTTAACAATGCCGGTATCGACAAGGTTTGAATTGACCGAGCAAAAGTACCAGCCACTAACTTTGTGGCGGTAGTATTCAGACCAAGCGAATACACCGGAATTACAGGCATGTTGTTGCCCGCTCTGACCCAGTTTGTACCGCCATTTATCGTGTAATAAACACCGGCATCGGTGGCAACAAACAACACGTTTTCATTGCCCGGCATAATCACCAGATCATTTATCGCAAACTGCGGAAGATCGCCGGAAATATCGACCCAGTTCTGACCATTATTAACCGATTTATGGATGTGCGGTATAAACTCATTCGACTTGTAGCCCGAATGTGTTACATAAATGTTGTTCTGAATGTTTGGCGATCCTTTTACTGAAGTTACATAGCGGTCGGGCAAACCGGCTGTTACATCTGTCCACGAAACACCATCGTTTGTAGTCACCCAAACATTTCCATCGAGCGTACCGGCATACAAATAACCCGGAGCCAGCGGCGATTCGCCTAATGCTGTTATGGTATGAAAGCGGGGACCGTAAATAACACCATCAGTTAAATCATTGCTGATTGGTGATGCAAATCCATACGGAGCACCAGTCATTTTATGTACACGCTGAGAAGCAAAATACATAACACTTGGGTTGTGGATGCTCATCAAATAAGGCATATCCCAATGTTTGCGGTCGGTGAAATCACCAAAAGTTATTGAATAGTAGTTAAAGCCGCCATCGTCGGTAAATGCTACGTCTCCGTTTTGTGTTTCTACATACCAGAGGTTTGCATCGCCGGGATCAAACCATGCCTGAAAACCATCGCCGCCATAAATGCGCGACCAGGTGTTTATTGTGCTAGAAGACCCTCCGGTCGTTCCGTTATCTTGTGCACCGCCATAATAATTGGCAGGCGCAAATGGATTACTTGCAACACGATAAAACATATTGGCCGGTATATCATCAATATCTGACCATGTATTGCCATTATCGCTTGTTTTGTAAATACCGCCGTCGGTACACAAAACAATATCGCCGGCCGAATTAAAATCAAGGTCGTGCCCGTCGGCATGAACTTCGTAGGTGTACCACGGCGGCGTAAATGTATTCCAGGTTTGTCCGCCATCGGTTGTGCGCCATTGGTCAACACCGAGCATGTAAATGGTTGACGGATTATTCGGATTCACATAGATCTTCCCGAAATACCAGCCGAAACCACCCAGCGCATTCGGGTCGAGCGTGGCGGTTGGAACGGCCGACCAGTTACCCGCAGCGTTTGTGGTGGTGTAAATGCCTTGCAGCTGCAGCGTCGTATCAACAAGCATCGCAAAAAGCTGATTGTTGTTTCCCGGATACATTGTTAAGCCAATACGCGAAAAAGCCTGATTCGGAATGCCTGTCATTGCTGCATTCCAGGTTGCGCCGCCGTTGGTGCTTTTCCAGATTTTTGATTCGGTGCTGTAAATAAAAGACTCCTGATTATTCCGGATTCTGCTCCAGCTGGCGGCATAAACAACCTGCGGATTTACCGGATCCAGCACCATATCGCAAATGCCGGTTTGATTGCTTACAAACAGCGACTGTGTCCACGTTTGTCCGCCGTCGGTTGACTTGTAAAGTCCGCGGTTATTGTCGCGCACAAACGGAAGCCCCATTGCTGAAGCATAAATAATGTTTGTATTGCTGGGATCAATGGCAATATCGCTGATGATATAGGTGTTACCCAAACCGATGTTTGTCCACGTGAGCCCGGCATCAGTAGTTTTATAAATTCCGGTACCGATAAACGGATATCCGCCCACATTCGGGTCGCCGGTTCCTACATAAATTGTGCTTGAACTGCCCGGCTCAAAAACAATGCAGCCAATAGACAGCGATGAATTATTGTCGAACACCGGATTCCACGAGCCGCCGCCGTTGGTGGTTTTCCAGAGGCCGCCGGTTGTGCTACCGGCAAACATAATTTGCGAATTGGCCGGATCTATTGCCAGGCTGTTGAACCGGCCGCCCAAGTTTCCCGGGCCTTCTACTGTCCATGATACAGTAGAGCTCATACGCGCCTGATTTTGCTGTATGCGCGCCATCTGCATGGCTGCCGTGTAAGCAGCAGCATCAGGAACCGCATCAGGAAAACTCCGCTGAATATCCATCCACTCGTAAGGCACGGCCGGATTTTCGGACTTTGCGGGGCGTTTTTGCTGAATTGCTGGTCTGTTCTGCTCGGTAACTACCAAAGTAATAGCGGCCATAATTAACACAGCCGGAAGTAATAAATAGCGCATCGTTTTTTCTTTTTGCATTGGTAATGATGAAGTTACATATTTATTGTAGAAAGGCAAATTAAAGACTTGTTGATAACGATTAACACGAAACAAAAGATGTTTATAACTAGGAGGTTCAAAATTTGACTTTACCGGTCAGTGTTGACGAAATTTGAGAATAAGCCCTAAAAGCCATACCATGACTTCACAGGAATTTAATGCCATTAACGACCGCCCCTGTCGCTTCAAAATGAAGTCGGGAAAAGAAGTATTTGGTGTAATCCGCGAGAATCCCCGTGGCACACAAAACTACTTTTTCACCACACTTGGTGAGCGCAACAAAACCAGTTTTGGTGAAATGGGAATGCTTATCAAACTTGATGATGTTGTTGGTGCAGAAATCCTGCACGAAGCCGAATCAAAAGTTAGCTGATTCGCTTTATCCGTAGGCCTTTCCGGGCATCATAAAAGTATCCAGCGCAGCGTTGTTACAGCGCCGTTTTCAGCAAAAATCTTTACAAAATAAACACCTTCCGGCAGTGCGCTGTCCGGGCGAATTGCGTCGTAAACCGGCTTGCTGAAAATCAGCTTTCCGGAAGCGGAAAAGATTTCGGCTCGATCAATAGTTGCTGAAGCCGGAAAATAAAGCACCGGAGCAGCAGCGCTGCCGGGGTTCGGAAAAACAAACACTTCTTCAGCGGCAGCCATCTCGCTCAAAAACGTCCAGCCCGCTGCATCCGAATGCAGCAGCAAACATTGGTCATCAGCGCCATTGCTGGTATTGCCTGCGGCCAGATAATTGCCCGAAAGCGCCGGAATCAACTCATACAAAATAGAAATGCTGCTGTCGGGTATGCTGCGCGCCCAGAGCAAATTTCCGGCGGTGTCGGTGCGGGCAATTACAGCACTGATCGGCCCGGGAGAATAGCTGCTGCTGTAGCCGCAAAGCAAATAACCGCCATACACCTCAAGCACCGAAAACGCAGCATCGGAACCTGCTCCGCCAAAGGTGCTGCGCCACTGCTCTGCCCCGCTCAGGTCAATCTTATCAAACGAAAAATCGAATGCGGGGCTTGATGCGGTGTGCGATTCGCCGCAAACGATAAAAGTGCCGTCGCTCAGCAGCGTAAGTCCCTGACTGCCGTTCTCGTGCGAATCGCCGTAGGTATTCATCCACAACACATTTCCGTTTTTGTCGAGCCGGAAACACAGCACATTGTAGTCGCCGTTTGTAGGATCCCGCGTGTCGCCGGCTACAATGCAGCCGCTGTCGGGCAGGGCTTGTATCGCTTGCCCGTAGTCGTTGTCTGAATTACCAAAAGCATTAAGCGAAACGAGATTTCCGGCAGCATCTGTACGTAAAATAAGTACATCGTTGCTGCCGGTTCCGCTGCTCACATAACCAGCGGCAACAAAAAATCCGTCGGCGGTTTCCGTAATGCTTTTTGCCGATTCGTTCTGCGCTCCGCCATAAGTATTGCGCCAGAGCTGTGTGCCGGTTGTATCAAACAGCGCAATAAAAACATCGTTGCCGTTTGCGGCTGTTTGTGTTTCTCCGCAAATCAGCAATTGTCCGTTTTGCGTGATCTGCAAATTCAGTCCGTAATCATTCAGCGAATCGCCAAAATAAATTGTCCAAACGGGCTGACCGTTTTCCGATAGTTTGTGCAGTGTTGCCTGTGTAAATGCAGAACCATCAACCGCCGAAAAACCAACTGTAAATATTGATCCCGAAGAAATTTGTTTTACCGAGCGAACCAAATCAGTGTGCTGTGTTTGTCCCCAAACAGTTTCAAACGGAGCAACCTGTGCGTACAAGCGCAGGGCAGAAAAAAGGAGTAAAAAAGCCAAAGTCCGCACACCTCAAAGATAGCAGAACAGAAATAGTATCTTGCAAACAGAAATCAGCAATTGTGCAAACACATTTCCAGACGCAAGACCTTGTATTGCTTTCGTGCAGCGGAGCTTTGTTGTTTTTTGCATTGCTGTTGTTTGTGCACAAGCGAATGACCGCTGCCGTTGTTTTGCTCACATTAACCGCATTTCTGCTGCGTCTCACGTTCGTTCTTACCGATCCGTTTGTGTATGACTGGGACGAGCAGTTTCACGCACTTGTAGCGCGCAACATGACCGCGCATCCGTTTACGCCCGTGCTTTATCAGGAGCCGTTGTTGCCGTATGATATTTCGGAGTGGGATCGCAATCATATCTGGCTGCATAAGCAACCGCTGTTTCTCTGGTTAATAGCCTTATCGCTCAAAACTGTTGGATTTACACCATTTGCGGTAAAACTTCCTTCCCTCCTGCTCTCTGTGTTAATGGTTCCTGCCATTTACCGCATCGGGAAACTGCTTTATACTGCCGCAACCGGATTTTATGCAGCACTATTGTTTGCGGTTGGTTATGTGTTTATAAATGTAGTTACGGGCAACGTAAACACCGATCACAACGATGTTATTTTCTCCGCATTTGTACTGTTCAGCATCTGGGCTTTTTGCGAATATGCAGTTGAAGGAAAACAGCGAATGCGTTGGCTGATTGGCATTCTGGCCGGTTGCGCTGTGTTGGTGAAATGGCTTCCCGGCCTGCTTGTATTTGGCGGCTGGGGCTTGTGGCTTTTGCTGAGTCCGAAACATCGCCGCACTAAAAAAAGCTGGATAGATTTATTGCTTGCGGCGGGCATTACGGCTGCAGTTGTGTTGCCGTGGCAGATTTATATCCACAATGTTTTTCCGGCCGAAAGTGCTTACGAATTGCGCTACTCGGCACTGCATTTCACCATACCCATTGAAGCACACGGCGGCCCGTGGAATTATCACTTGCAACAGCTTGCCGATAATTTCGGGTATGTGTTCAGCATTGTGTTTGCATCGGGTTGGTTGCTGCTGCTTATTGTGGCAAAGCAACGAACTGCGGCGTTGTCGGTGTTTGCCATGTTGCTTGTGTTTTTTGTTTTTTACGCACTTGCAGCAACCAAAATGCCGCTGTTTACTTTGCCGGTTTATCCGCTGTTGCTGCTTGGCGGTGCCGCGCTTTTCGATATGCTGCTGCGAAGCGTTGTTGAGCACAAAGTGCGCGGTTATTTGGTAGCCCTGCCGCTGCTGATTTTGCTGAGCTGGTTTTCGTTCCGGGTTTCGCTTTTGGAAGAACGCCACACTTCGCTGGCCGGCGAAAACAGCTTTCGCGCACTGCGCATCCACGACCGGCAGCAGAGTTATGCACTTGCACAGGAACTCGGCAGCGGAAAATGGGCTGTGTTTGGTTTGCAGCCCGCTGTTGCGTTCAATTTTTACACCGGCATTCCCGCCTACAGGTTTAAACCCGAAAGCAACCGAATGCAGGAGTTAATGAAACAAGGCTGGAAAATTGCCGTTTACGATCCGGCTGCAAAAGACACGCTGCCCGAAGGCGTTTACCGCATTACGCGAAAATTCAGAGAGGAATAGACGAGCTTATTTTTCTATCCCGGGAGATTCTTTTGGCGGAGTGTCAAATACCTCAATCTTTCGCCGTTTCAGGGCTTTCAGAATCTCCGGCCCGCCGTAACCTGAATCCGCGGATAAGCATAGCAACAACGGCCTGATAGCGGTCTTCCACAAATATTTGCTGCTGCGTTTTTTTCTTTGTTACAACCGAATCCTTTTCCGAATCACCATTGGTTTCGTTTTTCGGAGGAATTGCAGATGCCTTATTATACTCAGCCGTGTCATTAGCAGCTGGCGCAGTATCAGTTAAGGCAGAATCGTTTGGTTTTTCATTCGTTGCCGGGGCAGACTCGAATTGCTTATCATGCATAATTTCATTCGCCGTTGTCAGAAAAGCAACCAGCGAACCAGCAGCGATCACCGAAACCGGAATCCACCAAAACTTTTTCAGCCAGGCTTTCCATTTCGGAATAACATTGCGGCTTGGGGTGTATGCTGCCAATGACGCAACCGAAACGCCCGCGCCAACACCGGCAATCAGTTTTTTCATGGCGGCGCGGCCCTCATCGCGCAGGGCTTCCTGCGCATTGCCGAACCATTCGGCCTCGGCCAGCAATTCGGGATCTTCGGCCAGCTTTAATTCAAAAGCGGTTTGCTCCTCAGCGTTCAGTTCACCGCGGAGCCAGCGTTCGAGCTGTTCGTATGTGGCTTCGTCAATGGGCATTACCGTTCGGCTAAGGTGTTAAAACCGGCGCGCAGTCGCTGCAGGCATTTGTATTTCTGGTTCTTGGCGGAGTCGGCTCCCGAATAATTCATTTCTGCCGCAATTTCTTCCATGCTTTTGCGGAAGTAATAGTAGAGCAGCAATAACTTACGGCAAGGCCCGCCCATGCGGTTCAGCGCGTCTTTCAGCAGGGTGTGTTGTGTATCGCGGTGTTCGTTCTCGTTTTGAAGTTCTAATGGCTCAACAGGCTCAAAATCGGTGATGTTCACAAAGCGTCCGTTCTTCTGAAGCTGCTTCAGCCAGCGGTTGCGGCCAACAGCATACAGCCAGGTTTTAAGCGATGAGCGTTGCTCAAACTTTCCCGCCCGCAATTGCTCGTATAAAATCACCAAAGCATCCTGAAACACATCGTGCGCATCTTCATCGCGGCCACTATTGTTTAGCACGAAATACCGAATCATGGCAAAATACCGAACATGCGCCAGCCTGAAAGCCTGACTGTCGCCTGCTTTTATGCCTTCAAGAAGTTCCTGATCGGTTGTGTACTCGGCCATATTTGCTGATTAGTTACCGCAGCGGGGAAAAGGTAACCTGTAACGATGCAAAAATATTTGAATAGCCGATTTGAAGTGATTAAAAATGTACGAATAAATATTAAAACACGATGCTTTATTCTAAAAATCCTCGTCGCGGCGCGATGCATCGCGCCGTGACAAGAGCATTGAGAAAATAAAAAAGGACACGACGTAAGTCGTGTCCTTAAACTTTTGTTTTGAGGTCCCGAGCGGATTCGAACCGCTGTAGCAGCTTTTGCAGAGCTGAGCCTAGCCACTCGGCCACAGGACCCTGATTGAAAATTACAGCTATTGCTGTTTTTCAGGGACAGCAAAGGTAATCATTTCGGTGAAAAACAAAATAGACATCTCTTAAAACTCAAAATCTCTTCGTTGGGCTGGTCGCGAAAATCCTCATTTATAGTCCCCGCAATACTGCGGGGACGGTTTTCGCTCCTTCGCCCGCCTCAATCTTTTGAGCTTTAAGAGATGTCCAATATCATTACAATGAAGATTGTTTTATGAAAACTACCCCGCTACCAAAACAGAAACCTGATCAACAGGACCGTTCATAGGCGGAACAATTTTCACCACTTCAACTTGAAATTCGTTGACTTGCGGATAGCGGCTGCGCAACTGTGTAAGAATGCGGTGTGCAACGTGTTCGATAAGTTTTGAGCGGATCGCCATTTCTTGCTTTACCAGCTCAAAAACCACGCAGTAATCCACCGTATCGTCAAGCTCATCGCTTTTTACAGATGGCGAGAAATCAACATCAATGCGCACGTTTACAATGTAATCGCCGCCGATAATGCCTTCTTCCGGCAAACAGCCATGATTGGCGCGTACCCTGATGCCATCAACGCGGATAATGCCCATGCCGTTTACTTGCCGATGGTGTTTACCGCATTGTTCAGGCGGCGCACAATGGTTTCTTTGCCAAGCAGTTCTACAAGCTCAAACAGCACAGGGCCTCCGCCCAAACCGCTGATGCAAACGCGGAAAAGCTGCATCACTTGTCCGGGATTGATGCCCGCAGTTTCTGCTGTTGCTTTGAAACAAGCTTCGGTACTTGCCGCTGTCCATTCGCCGAGATTGCTGAATGCATCGGCAAGCGTTTTCATAAATGCGGCATTCTGCTCGTTCCAGCGCTTGCTGATAACGCCTTCGTCGTAAGCCGACGGATCGCTGAAGAAATAGCCGCTCTGGTCGCGGAGCTCGTAGCTGAACTGCACTTTTTCTTTCAGCAAACGGCAAATTGCTTCTGCAAAAGCAGGTGTTGTGTCAATGCCGTTTTCTTTCAGCATCGGAATCAGTTCGGCGGCCAGTTCGGCATCGGTGCGTTTGCGCAAGTACTGCTGGTTGAACCACTTGGTTTTCTCGGCATCAAACTTGGCGCCCGATTTGCTCACACGCTCCAGCGAAAAGGCCTCAACAAGCTCATCAAGCGTAAACAATTCCTGATTCGAACTTCCGTGCCAGCCCAGCAGCGCCAGCATATTGATGAATGCTTCGGGGTAATAACCCTTTTCGCGGTAGCCGGTAAATTTCTCGGGCAGACCGGTATTTGTATCCGTCAGTTCGCCCGAAAGCGGAAACACCGGAAAGCCCAAACGGTCGCCATCGCGCTTGCTGAGTTTTCCGTTTCCGTCGGGACGCAGAATAAGCGGAAGGTGCGCAAACTCGGGCATTATATCTTCCCAACCGAGGAAACGGTACAGCAATACATGCAGCGGAGCTGATGGCAACCACTCTTCGCCGCGGATAACGTGCGAAATTTTCATCGAGTAATCATCCACAATATTTGCAAGATGATAAGTAGGCATGCCATCACTTTTGAACAGCACTTTATCATCAAGCTGTGAACTGTGTACAACTACCCAGCCGCGAATAATATCATGAAAACGAACTTCTTCGTTACGCGGAATTTTGGTGCGGATTACATAATGCTCTCCGGCCGCAATGCGCGCATTTACGTCGTCTTCCGAAAGCGTAAGCGAGTTTTTGAGGTTCTGACGGGTAAGCGCATTGTAGGCAAATGTTTTGCCCATTGCTTTGTAGCGCGCACGTTGTTCTTCAAGCTCTTCGGTCGAATCAAATGCATAGTACGCATGTCCGCTTTTGATGAGCTGATCGGCATATTGTGCGTAAACACCGGCGTTTTTACGGTCGCTCTGGCGGTAAGGCGCACAATCGCCATCGCCAAACCCGATGCCTTCGTTGGGTTCAATGCCGCACCATTTCAGGGCGTTAATGATGTAGTCTTCGGCACCGGGCACAAGGCGTTCCTGGTCGGTATCTTCGATGCGGAGAATGAAATCGCCGCCGTGTTTTTTAGCGAAAAGATAATTGTACAAAGCAGTACGCACACCGCCCATGTGCAGCGGGCCTGTGGGACTGGGAGCAAAACGAACGCGAACGCGCCGGGTGTTAGCCATACAAACTGAAATAAAATTAGGGCACAAAGATAGCGGTAAACGGGCGTTTGCACTATGCTGTGTATTTCCTGCTGCCGAATTTATTTCGGCGGGTTGCTCAAACTGCTGTATGTATGCGTATTTGCCAGCAAGAGAATGTACCGCGTTGTTGGCTTGTTTTGCGCGAAAAAAAGTGCGCGCCCTCAGTCCGCAACAAATTTAATGTTGAAGAAAAAAAGAGCAGTCGCGCCAACAAACAGCAGTAAACACGGCCACAACAGGCACAAACGCCGCAAACAGGTATTGTTTGCAGAAGACAATGCGCGAATCATGTTTTTTAATAATCAGATTGTTCTGTTTACTTTAGAAACTGTTCCAAAACCCAAAAGGAAGATGCGCAACATTTACACGTTACTTGCAGCAATTATTTTGCTGGCTGCCCCGGCTGCGGCACAAACAACGCTCTCGGCTTATGCAGGCGGAAGCGGCAACGAAACCTTTAACGATGTGGTGCAGGTTTCAAACGGAAACATTCTTGTGCTGGGCGCTGCCGATAATATTGGCTGGGTAGGTGCAGCAGTTACGCAAATTCAGTTTCAAAACCCCGGTATTACTAATAATCAGGGTACGAACAAATTTGCTTTTATCTGCGAATTTGACAGTACGCTGCAAACCATGCTGCGGTTTTATTACCTGCCTGCCGGAGCTGCCGAAGATTTTAAATTCATCAAAACAACCAACATTCCCGGAATGCCTACCGGCGATGTTTATATCAGCGGAAATACCGAAGACAGCAATACAGGCGGCTATTTTATTGGCAAGCTCGACGCCAACTTTGTAAGCGGACAACCCACAGGCTTTAGCTGGGTGTATAACGTTTCGGCAACAACCGGTGCTTACCCGGATATCTACCAGCCCTGGGATGTGGGCAACGACGGCTCTGTAGTTTTTGCCGGTGGCGACTCGCATGCCTACAACTGGAGCGTGATCTACAAGCTCGATGCTTTCGGAAACCGCATTGTGGTTGACGACTGGCGCATTCACTGGAAAGTGGTTGGCGGCGAATATTACGGCGAAGCCTCACAGTTTCCCGGCGGGCCTTCGGG
>JBKDHA010000115.1:0-41973 GCA_046335555.1 Bacteroidota bacterium | reverse complement strand
ATTCAGCGAAGCATCACCACCAACGATTTTCAAGCTGCAAACATTGAGTTCATCCAGATCTGGGTGATGGATCCATACAATGATGATGTGCCTGTTGCCGACCGCAATACAACCGGTGAACTCGTCATCAACCTCGGTAATATTTCAGAAGATGTGCTGAAAGATTCGCGCAATGCTTTTGAAAATGGCTTGCCTGTTGACGGAAACTATTCACTGGTTGATACAACAGTTTGGGGACTTGTGCCTTCTGTTCAGTCAATCGTTAATGCGTTCGACAACGATCCTGAGAAACGTGCTTTGCAGGATGTTGGTCTCGATGGTTGGGATGATGATGGCGAAAAAGTACAGTTTGCAGCGTACATGAACGATGTGCTCACCGCATTCGGTTCAAACTCGCCGGCATATGCCAATGCTGATAAAGATCCTGCTGCCGATAACTTCCATTACTACCGCGGTTCTGATTACGATGCTATTTCGCTCGGTGTGTTAGACCGCTATAAAAAATTCAACGGACTCGACGGCAACTCACCGCAGGTTGGTGATCCGAACGACGACGGTGTTTCAGAAGATTATCCGACACAGTCAACAACACTTCCCAACCAGGAAGACATCAACCGCGATAATACGCTTAACGAAACCGAAAGCTATTACGAATACCGCATCAAACTTACACCGGCAGATCTTGCTCCGGGCAATATCGGTAACAACTTTATTACCGATGTATATCAGACAACTGTTGTAACCAAAGACGGCCGCACACGCCCGATCACATGGTATCAGCTGCGTATTCCGGTTCGTACTTACACACAAAAAGTAGGCAACATTGAAGGCTACAACTCAATCCGTTTCATCCGTATGTATTTCAAGGATGTGGATAAGCCGGTAGTTTGCCGCTTTGCGCGTCTTGAGTTTGTTCGCAGCGACTGGCGTAAATATGAATACTCACTGCTTCGTCCAGGCGAGTATATCATGAACGATCAGAATTCAACACAGTTTGATGTTGCTGCTGTAAACATTGAAGAAAACGGAAACCGTGTGCCGGTTAACTATGTACTTCCTCCCGGTATCGACCGTGAGCAGAACGTACAAAGCTCAACACTGGTGCGTTTGAACGAGCAATCGCTTACAGTTCGTACCTGCGACCTCGAAGACGGCGACTCACGCGCAGTGTTCCGCACAGTGAATAACATGGACGTGCGTTCGTACCAGAAGCTCCGCATGTTTGTGCATGCCGAAGCAAATCCGGGAAGCACACAGCCGCTCAACAATGGCGATGTTACTGCATTCATCCGTATCGGAGCCGACCAAACCGACAACTATTACGAATACGAAATTCCGCTTGAAGTAACACCGCCCGGACGCTACGGCGAAAACGATCAGGCGGAGCGCGAAAAAGTGTGGCCGCTGTCGAACACCATGGAGCTGCCGTTTGAATTGTTGCAATTTGTAAAACAGCAACGCAACCTTGCACAGGCAGCAGGCAGTGTTTCGCTTACTCAGGAATATACGCTTGCTGATCCGAACAATCCCGGACGCAAGGTTACTGTTAAAGGGAATCCCAACCTTGCCATGATCCGTGTATTTGTGCTCGGCATTCGTAATCCGAAGAAAACAAGTGCCACACCTAATGACGACGGCATTCCGAAATGCGCTGAGGTTTGGTTCAACGAATTGCGCCTCACTGATTTTGTTGAAGAAGGCGGATGGGCAGCCACAGCCCGTGTTACAGCGCGTCTTGCCGATTTTGGTGTGGTGAACCTTTCGGGCAACATGGCTACACCCAACTTCGGAAGTATCGAAAAGAAAGTAAGCGAACGTTTGCGCGAACAGCAAATGAACTACGACATTTCAACACAGCTTGAACTTGGTCGCTTCTTCCCCGAAAAAGCAGGTATCAGCCTCCCGTTCTTCTGGAACTACGGCGAAACTTACATCACACCACAGTTCAATCCGCTCGATCCGGATATTCTGCTGAAACCGCTTGTTGGTAACGAGTCGCTACTGAGCGACAGGCAAAAAGATTCGCTCAAAGGAGCCGCTGTCGATTACACGCGACGGCGTGGTTACAACTTTACCAACGTTCACAAAGAACGAAGCAAGGGCAAGAAAACGGTGATGCCGTGGGATATTTCAAACTTCTCGGTGAGTTATGCTTATACAGAGATTTATCGCCACAACGTAAACATCGAATACAGTTCGATCAGGAACTACCGCGGACAGCTTACATACTCTTATACACCGCAGGTTAAACCGTACAAGCCTTTTGACAAGGCATCGTGGGCAAAATCGAAATGGTTTACGCTTATCAGGGAAATAAGCATTGCTCCGCTACCCTCGAACCTTGCATTCACTACCGATCTTAACCGCTCGTACAGCGAAATCAAAAACCGGAACATTACCGGCTACGGAGATGTGTTTGTGCCCACCAACTTTAACAAGAACTTCTTGTGGACACGCAACTACAACCTGCGCTGGGACTTGATGAAAAATCTCAAGCTTGATTTCACTGCCGATAACAATGCGCAGGTACTCGAACCATTTGGCAAAATTGACACCGACCTCAAACGTGATACACTCATCGAGAATATCCGCAACCTCGGTACTACAATGAATTATCACCACCAAACCAACGTAAACTACACCGTGCCGATCAATAAAATTCCGGCATTCGACTGGCTTACGGCATCGGTGCGTTACTCAAGCGGATATACCTGGCAGCGCGCACCGCTGGCGGCTGATACACTTGGTAATGTGGTTGGCAATAATGCACAATGGCAATACACGGCTCAGGCCAACATGACTTCACTTTACAATAAAGTACCTTACTTTAAGAAAGTGAATCAGAAGAAGCCCGGAGGCGGAGGCACTGAACGTCCGGGTGCCGGGCCGGGCAGGCCGGGAGCGCCGCAGCAGGCACAGCAAGACACAACCAAGAAGAAAAACAACGATCAGTATGTGATTCTTGATTATGTTGCCCGATTGCTGATGACCGTGCGCACCGTTTCTGTAAACTATTCAAATAATGCAACACTTGCGCTTCCGGGTTATAACCGCCAGACCCGTATTTTGGGAATGGATAAAAACTTCCAAGGCCCAAGCTGGGGATTCATCTTCGGTCAGCAGGAAGGCTTTGGTCAGGGCAATGCCGATTTCCCGGTGTATGCAGCAAATCAGGGTTGGTTAGTACAAACGCAATCGTTGTTTACACCATATACGCAAGGCCGCACACAAACGCTCACCGGTCGCGCACAGCTTGAACCATTCCCCGATGTACGTATTGAACTGAACATCTCACGCAACAATACGCTTAACGAATCAGCTTTTTATCGTTGGACAGGTTCGGCTTACGAGAAACAGTCGCCGGTTGAAACCGGAAGCTTCAGCATGAGCATTATTACGTGGCGAACAGCATTCAGCAAAGAAGACAAAACCACCCGTTCGTCAGAAGCATTTGAGCAATTCCTGAACAACCGTGCTGTAATTTCATCGCGGCTGATGCAGGAAAACCCGAACTCACTTGGTCAAATGCCCGACGGTTTTGCCGATGGCTACAGCAAGGCATCGCAAGAAGTTGTGATTCCGGCATTCATTGCAGCCTACACCGGCGGCCGTGCCGAATCTCAATCAACCAACCTGTTCCCGGCTATTCCGCTGCCCAACTGGCGTATAACGTATGACGGTTTGACCAAGTACAAGAAGATCAAGAAGATGTTCAAAGTCATTACACTTGGTCATACTTACCGTTCTACCTATACATTAGGCGGATTTACAACCAACCTCAACTTCATTGATGCAAACGGCGATGGTTTCTCGGATAACATCCGTAACGTAACCGGCGATTTCGAGAGCAAATATCAATTCTCAACCGTACAGATTTCTGAGCAGTTCAGTCCGCTTATCGGAGTTGATATGACCTGGACAAACAGTCTGCTTACCCGCGTTGAGTTTAAGAAAGACCGTACATTGAGTTTGAGTCTTGCCAACACACAGCTTACCGAAGTAAGCGGTCGTGAGCTTGTAATTGGTTTCGGCTATCGTTTTGATGAAGTGGAGCTAAAATTCCTGAAAAAAGCATTCAAAGGCAATGCACCCAAGAGCGCAATGAACCTCCGTGCCGATGTATCGTTCCGCAACAACCAAACCGTAATCCGCCGCAGTATTGAGGAAATCAACCTGCTCACAGCCGGACAAAATATCCTCTCGATTAAAACCTCGCTTGATTATCAGTTGACTAAGGATTTGATGATTCGCGCGTTCTTTGATCGTGTAATGACCAATCCGCTGATCTCATCATCGTTCAGAACGGCCAACACCAATGCCGGTATCAGCTTGCGTTTCACGCTGCAGTAGGCGAACAGACTTTGTAAAATAAAACAGTGCCGGTGGTTGAGCTTGTCGAAACCACCGGCACTGTTTTTTAGAGATACTTTTGTTTTTTGTTTTCAGTGATTGCTCAAAACGTGTAAATTTGAACACATCAAAAAAATCACTCATACCACATGAATTTTCCGGACAATCTGAAGTACACGAAAGACCACGAATGGGTTCGTGTTGAAGGCAATGAAGCGGTTGTTGGCATTACCGATTTTGCACAGGGCGAACTTGGCGACATCGTTTATGTAGAAATCGAAACCGTTGGCGAAATTGTTTCGCAGCATGAAGTGTTCGGAACAGTAGAAGCAGTAAAAACTGTTTCTGATCTGTTTATGCCTTTGAGCGGCTTAATCGTTTCTAAAAACGATGCTATTGACGCGAATCCTGATTCGGTAAACAATGATCCCTACGGCGCAGGCTGGATGATCCGCATAAAAATGGATGATGCAGCTGAGCTTGATGGTTTGATGGATGCTGCTGCTTACAAAGCACTCATTGGTCAATAAATTTTACCGATGACATTCAGATATACATGGCCGGTGCTCGTTTGGGCACTGGTCATTCTTGTTTTATGCGCTATTCCCGGCCGTGATCTGCCGCATTCCGACTGGCTCGAAGCTTTGTCGTTTGATAAGTGGGTGCATGCAGGCGTGTTTTTTGTCCTTGAAATATTATTTATACGCGCATTTCTTTTTTCTCAAATTAAGAGCCTGCAAAATAATTCGCGTATGATCACCGTTCCAATTTCTGTTTTATATGGAGGTGCACTTGAGCTTATGCAGGAAGCCGTTTTCAGTGAACGCTCGGCCGATATACTTGATTTCATTGCCAATTCATTCGGTGTAATTGTTGGCGCTGCTGTATATTCGGTGCTGGCACGAAAATTTTCTAAATTCTTAATGCCACACGCATGAATCCAGCGGCACTTGTATGGCAATGTAAATCATTCGGCACGCTTCAGGCTGCGGAGTTGTACAAACTGCTGCAGTTGCGTGCAGCGGTGTTTGTAGTGGAGCAAAACTGTGCGTACCTCGATCCTGACGATAAAGACATTTTTGCGCTGCATGTACTGTGCAGCCGGGGCAGCGAATTGCTAGCCTGCGCAAGAATTTTACCCGGCGGCGTTTCTTATCCCGAAGTTTCGATAGGCCGCGTTGCAACTTCTGCTTCGGCAAGAGGCACCGGTGTTGGCCGCGAACTGATGAACTACACACTAAAACAAATTACAGAAGTGTTCGGCAGTGTGCCGGTGCGCATTTCTGCACAATGCTACCTCGAACGTTTCTACGAAAGCTTCGGATTTATCAGACAAGGCGAAGATTATCTTGAAGACGATATTCCGCATGTAGAAATGTTGTTAGTGCAAGAATGATAAAACTGAATAATTGATGAAACAAATGCCTCAGATCAACCTGCTGCGCGGTATCGCCGCTGCTATGGTTGCTTTGTATCACTTCTTCTGGTTTAGCGGTAATGATGGTCCGCTGTTTCTCGAAGGCGGAACAATCCGCAATCTCACATCATTCGGTGCAACCGGTGTTTATTTGTTTTTTGTGATCTCCGGTTTTGTTATTCCGTGGTCAATGTATCACGGTGGTTACAAGATTTCCAAGATTTTTAAATTTCTGGTAAAACGTTTACTTCGCTTAGAGCCGCCCTACATAGCTTCAATTATTCTGGCTACTCTTTTCGGAATTTACTGGTCAATTAAGTGGAGCGGGAGTTGGGATTTAAATATCCCACAATTGCTGTTACATCTGGGTTACCTGATTCCGTTTACCGGAGGAAAGTATGAGTGGATTAACATTATTTACTGGACACTGGCCATTGAGTTTACCTACTATATTGTACTCTCTCTGTTATTTCCGCTTCTCAATCACAAAAACAGATTTGCACGTTATTCAGTATTGCTGCTTTTCCTTGCCGGCCCGGCATTAAGTATGGATGCTGCTTTTCTGCCCTTGTTTATGCCTTGCTTTTTGCTCGGGTTTATTTTGTTTTTGTTTTACACCGAACGAATGAATAAATGGGAAATGTTGGTTTGGGCTGTTGCCGCCTTAACAGTTATCGCATTTACCCGAAAGCCTGATGTAGTGGCAGCATCTGCAATCGGATTCTTTGGAATATGGTTCTTGCGTTCAGATACAAAAATCGGGAACGGATTGGGTGCTATTTCCTATTCGCTTTATTTGATACATGGATTGACAGGCAATAACTATCTGGCCTTCTTTTCATCGTCTAATGATAGCTTGCCAGTAAAATTTCTGCACGTAGCAATTGCATTTGTCTTTTCAATAGTAAGTGCAATCATTTTCTGGTATTTTGCTGAGCGAATATCTAAAAAATGGTCGCAAAGCATTAAGTTATAACTGCGTAATAAATATGCTTACACTCAACTGCATTCGAACAACCTCCGAAAATCAGGATTTCCGTTTATTGGTTAAGGAACTGGATACATATCTGAAAATCACAGATGGTGAGGAACATTCTTTTTATGCGCAATACAATAAAATAGATTTGATCAGACATACAGTTGTTGCCTATCAAAATGGTGTAGCCGTTGGTTGCGGAGCTTTTAAACCATTTTCAGAAAGCACTGTAGAAGTTAAACGTATGTATGTTCCTCCTGCATTGCGGGGAAAAGGAATCGCTTCTGTTGTGCTGCGTGAACTTGAAAACTGGGCAGCCGAAGAAGGTTATACAAAATGTGTGCTTGAAACAGGCAAGAGAATGCCCGAAGCTATTAGATTGTATCAGAAAAACGGTTATGCTTCCATTCCCAACTTCGGACAATATATAGGAGTAGATAACAGTGTGTGTTTTGAAAAAGTAATCCGATAATTGAGACTGTTATTTTCGCCGGATAACAAACCGCTGCAGTTCACCGGTATCATCGGTTTCCGAATCCAAATAGCTCAGTCCGCATTTTTTAAGCACCTGGATAGATGCAGGATTTGAGGTATAGGCATAACCGAAAATTTCTTTCAGGTTATGTTTTGCAAAACCATGTTCGAGTGATGCTTTTGCTGCTTCTGTAGCCAAGCCTTTGCCCCAAAAACGGTGAAACAAGCGGTAACCAAGATCAACTGAATTTCTCTCAGGAAGAAATTTTAAACCGCACCAGCCAATACATTCATCTGTATCACGCAGCGTTGCCATCCAGCGGGCATAACCGTATGTTGTGTAGTTTTCGCGATACGCAGTATAAAACTCGCGGCAGGCTTTAACAGACGGGAATGCACCGTTTCCTGTCCACCGCACAACATCAGGATCTGTGTTCAGTGCAAAATTTACACCGCCGTCGCTGCCTTGTATCTCGCGAAAATCGAGGCGGGCAGAGCTGAATATTACCGGTGTATTTACATCTGCTCCCGGCCTCAGAAATTCATACTCGGTAAGTTCCAGTTCCAGGTTGTGGTTCCATGTTTTCACATGCTGACCGCCGAGTTTCTGAAACACACGCACTGATGCCGGATTATTCGTTTGCGCCCAGCCCACTAATCTTTTGTAACCGAGGTTATGAAAACCGTGCAGCAACATTGCTTCGCCGGCTTCGGTTGCAAAACCGCTTCCCCAGTGTGCCGGATGAAACCTGTAGCCTAAATCAACATGCCCGTGCTCCGGTCTTAGTTTCAGGCCGCACCAGCCAATGACTTCTCCGGTGCTGTGAAGCTCAGCTACATAGCGGCCAAATCCGTTGGCAACATACTGTTCATAGTGCTGCTTGCGAATCCAGTCTTCGGCCTGCTCAATTGTTTGCCAGGGTTCATCATGCACATAGCGCACAACTTCAGGAAACCGATTGATTTCAAGCAATGCGGCCGCATCCTTCATCTCCGCAGGTCGCAGTAAAAGTCGTTCAGTAGAAATTGGGAAAAGAAGTGACATAGTGAAAAGTCAAATCAATAAAGAGTCATCGTCAATACAAAATTCATAGTAGTTTTTGCTAAGAATTTGCAGAGAGATTAATTTGAAATAATTGTCATGTCTCGACTCCGCACGACAAGGCAATTACTTCAAATTTACATACGGCATTAACCCGTGCAATCCGCCTTCGCGGCCAAATCCGCTTTCTTTATAGCCGCCAAACGGCGAAGTCGGATCAAACTTGTTGAACGTATTTGCCCAAACAACACCTGCACGCATTTTTGATGTCAGATTAAAAATCTTGGAGCCCTTGTCTGTCCAAACACCTGCCGATAATCCGAACGGTGTGTTGTTGGCCTTTTCAATAACTTCTTCAACAGTACGGAATGTTTGCACGGCTAATACCGGTCCGAAAATTTCTTCCTGTACAATGCGGTGCGATTGTGAAGCTTCAAGGAAAATAGTTGGACGACAGAAAAAACCTTTTTTCGGAACGCTGCACGATGGCTGGTAAATTGTTGCGCCTTCGTCAACACCAATCTTCAGATATTCGTTAATCTTCAGAAGTTGCTCTTTCGAGTTAATTGCACCGATGTCTGTGTTTTTGTCGAGCGGATCACCAACAATAAGTGTTTCCATGCGATCTTTCAACTTGCGAATCACAACATCGGCAACACCTTCCTGCACAAACAGGCGTGAACCGGCACAGCAAACATGCCCTTGGTTGAAAAATATTCCATTGATAATTCCTTCTACAGCCTGATCAATTGCGGCATCTTCAAAAATTATGTTGGCTGCTTTTCCGCCAAGTTCCAGCGTTACTTTTTTGCCTGTTCCGGCAACAGCGCGCTGAATGAGTTTGCCAACGTCTGTTGATCCTGTAAAAGCAATTTTATCAATGCCCGGATGGTTCACCAATGCAGCGCCTGTTTTCCCGTCGCCGGTAACAATGTTTACAACGCCCGGCGGTAAACCTGCATCGCGAATGATCTCTGCGAGTTTGAGTGCAGTGAGTGAAGTTGTCTCGGCTGGTTTCAGTACAACTGTATTCCCGCAGGCGAGGGCAGGAGCAATTTTCCAAGCCGCCATCAGCAACGGAAAATTCCACGGAATAATTTGTCCGGCAACGCCAACCGGACTTACATCGCGGTTCGGGAATGCGTATTCGAGTTTATCGGCCCAGCCGGCATAGTAGAAGAAATGCGCTGCGGCCAGCGGAACATCTACATCGCGCGATTCGCGAATGGGTTTGCCGCCGTCCATACTTTCAATCACCGCAAGTTCGCGGGCGCGTTCCTGAATGATGCGGGCAATGCGGTACAGATATTTTCCGCGTTCGCTGCCCGGCATTTTCTTCCACACTTTTTCGTAAGCATTGCGGGCAGCTTTTACTGCAGCATCAATGTCTTTATCGTTCGCCTGTGCAACTTCCGAAAGCACTTTTTCGGTTGAAGGGCTGATTGCAGGGAAGTATTTTCCGGAAGCCGGCTTCACAAATTCACCATTGATGAATAACTGATAGCGCGGTTCAATACGAGCATGATCCGTGCTTTCGGGCGCAGGCTGATATGCCCAGCCGTTGCTGAAATCGAGTGCAGCTTTTGCTGCGGCTTCTTTAGCTTTGGTCTTTGTGCTCATAATTTAATCTTTCGAAAAATAATCACCGCTTTGATAACGTCCGCTGGCTTCTTTTGCCAACTGCATCAGAATATCGTTTGTGAGACTGCTGGCTCCGAATCTGAACCAATGATTAGAAAGCCAGGCATTGCCTAATGTTTCGCGAACCATTACCAAATATTGCAGCGCGCCTTTTGCGGTTGAAATTCCGCCCGCCGGTTTCATGCCTACCATAATTCCGGTTTCGTAATAATAATCGCGGATAGCTTCGAGCATGGTTAATGTAACCGGCTGTGTAGCGGCAGGCTGAATTTTTCCGGTTGATGTTTTGATAAAATCAGCACCGGCACGCATAGCAATATCGCTGGCGCGGCGCACATTGTCGAGAGTAGAAAGCTCGCCGGTTTCGAGAATTACTTTGAGCCGCGCATTTCCACAGGCCTCTTTTACGGCCGAAATTTCGTCGAACACATAGCCGTATTCGCCTGCCAGAAAATGCCCGCGCGAAATAACCATGTCAACTTCATCGGCGCCGTTCTCAACAGCAAAAACAGTATCCGCAATCTTCACATTGCGGGTCGATTGTCCGGCTGGAAAAGCGGTAGCCACAGAAGCGACTTTAACACCGCTGTTGCCCAGAGCGCGTTTCGCGGTTTTTACAAAAGTTGGGAAAACGCATACAGCAGCAACGCTCGGAAGATCAGCAAGTGCATCATGCGGATGTTGTGCTTTGTAGCACATCTGCTTCACTTTTCCGGCAGTATCCCGCCCTTCAAGTGTAGTTAGATCAATCATGCTCAGCGCCAGTTTGAGGCCGGCAACTTTTGCTTCTTTCTTTATGCTGCGCGTATTGAGCCGCGCAACACGCTCCTCAATACCCACCTGATCAACAGGCGGCGTATGCGAAAAATCAATACCAGTCATTGAATAAGAATGAATTTCAAATGTAAGGAAAAGACCTGAATGCCCGCTGTGTTTGACTTACGCCAGCTTGTTATACTTATTCCGATACTCGGCCGGTGATAATCCGGTGATTTTTTTAAAAATAGTTCGGAATGCTTTCGTATCAGTATAACCAACATCAAACATTACTTCGCTGATATTTTTCCGGCTGCTTTCAAAACTTCGCTTGGCGGCTTCAATTTTTACACGTTGCATGTATTCGAGAACTGTATTGTTTGTTGCAAGTTTAAAACGACGTTCAAAACTTCGCCGGCCAACAGCAACGGTTGCGGCCAATTCATCAACAGAAAATTTTTGTGTTACATTTTTCTCAATGTATTCCTGTGCTTTTAAGACTACTTCATCGTTATGCGATTTCTGTCCCTGAAACAATGCAAAGGCTGATTGACTCTCACGGTCAATATCAATGGCAAAATATTTTGAAGCCAGAATAGCTGTTTCACGGTTCGTATATTTTTCTACAAGATGCAGCAAAAGATTCCAGTAAGAATTAGCTCCTCCGCTGGAGTATAAACGCTTTTCTTCTGTAATGATACTGCCGTCAACAACCTCCACATCAGGAAACATTTCGCGGAATTGGTTGGTAAAGCCCCAGTGTGTTGAACATTTTTTCCCGCTCAATAAACCTGTGGAAGCCAGCATAAATGCACCAACACAAAGCGAAGCTACTTCTGAACCTTTGTTGTATTGATCAACAATCCACGGCTTCAGTTTTTTGTTTGCTTCAATGGCTTGCTGCATATTACCAAACAAAGCTGGAATAATAATCAGGTCTGTTTTTTTTACATCAGTAATCAATACATCGGTATGCACACTATAAAGACCGCCGTTCAGTTTTACTTCTTTTTTTACTCCTGTAAGCTGCACATTAAATAATGCAGGTTTCCCCGCCACTGCCAGAAATTGATTAACCGTATTGAACAGATATTGCGGATCGGCAATGGCTTGCATTACACTCGATTCAGGAACAAGAATTGAAACCGTTTTCATGGCGGAAAGGTATGAAAAACAATTGTCGCAAAACACCCTTCTATTGCCGTTTTTGCACAGTATGCAAGTTGCCCGTTGATTGTATGTTTGTATCGTTATAAAATAAAAAACACATGCATAACTGGAATTTTGAAAATGATGTTGCAATTGTATGTGCAAAAGCAACATCATTTCCCGATGGAGTTATGGCGGCTTTTCAGCAACTGCATACTGTTGCGCCACCAATCGAAGGCCGAAGTCATTTCAGTGTTTCATGGCTCGGGGCTGATGGAGAAATTGAATATATGGCCGGAGCAACCGAACTGCAAACAGGAGAAATACAGCAAAGTGATTTTGTAAATTTCACGATTAGTGCGGGCAAATATCTATATATTGATGTTCACGATTTCATGAAGGATATTCCCGCAATCGGTAAAACATTTCAGCAATTACTTGCATCACACGAAGTGTCAAAAGATACTGTTTGTATCGAATGGTATGTGAGTGACAAGCTGTGCAGATGTATGGTCAAATCAGTATAAATTAATTGAAAATGACAGCAGAAAAAATATCACTCACCATTTCGGCTTTTGTAAATGCGCCGATTGAAAAAGTTTGGAACGCATGGACTGCTCCCGAACATATTGTAAACTGGAACTTTGCTTCCGATGACTGGCATTGCCCTTCGGCTGAAAATGATTTGCGTGTGGGCGGGAAGCTCAAATCCACAATGGCTGCAAAAGACGGCAGCTTTGCATTCGACTTTGAAGGTATTTATACATTTATTGATCTGCACAAAACAATCAGTCATGTGCTTCCTGATGGTCGTAATGTGAGTACAACCTTCATCGCAGAAGGAGAGGTAACACACATTACCAGCGTATTTGATGCCGAAACGGAGAACTCGCTTGAACTGCAGCAGCAAGGCTGGCAAGCGATTCTCAATAATTTCAAAAAATATACTGAGTCAATTTGAACGATTATGATGAACAGTAAAATCACACCTTTTATCTGGCTCAAAACCGGAGCCGATGAAGCCGCTGAGTTTTACACTTCTGTGTTCAAAAACAGTAAACTTGGTAAAATAGTTCGCATGGGGCCGGGAGGTCCCGTTCTTACTGCTTCCTGTGTAATTGAAGATGTCAACTTCACGTTTCTGAACAACGCTAACTGCGATCCAACAGATGCAATTTCATTTGTTGTGCATTGTAAAACACAGGAAGAAGTTGATTATTACTGGAATGCATTTCTTGCCGGCGGACAGGAACTCGCTTGCGGCTGGCTGCGTGATAAATACAATATTGCGTGGCAAATTATTCCCGATCAGCTTATCACACTCATGCAACATCCTGAACCTGCAAAAGCACAACAGGTTATGCAGGCTATGTTGGGGATGAAAAAAATAATCATCGCAGATCTCGAAAAAGCAGCCTCCTGATGCCTTCGTTGCTTACCTATTTAACATTTAACGGCAACTGTCGCGAGGCAATGTTGTTTTATCAGAAATGTTTGGGCGGCGAACTTATTTTTCAAACGATTGGTGATACAAAACAGGCAGTACGCTTGCCCGAAAAAGCACAAAATTGTATTCTGCATGCTGTCTTGAAGAATGAAGATTTCCAAATTGCAGGTACGGATATTGTGAATGATACCGGGCTAATAAAAGGGAATACAGTTTCAATTTTATTGCAATGCAATTCAACAAAAGAATTGAGAAATTATTTCAAATTGCTTTCAGCAGAAGGCGAAACAGAATTGAAACTATCAAAAACAAATGAAGGAAACCTCTCAGCTAATCTCCGCGATAAATACGGAGTTCACTGGTATCTGCATTCAAAATCAACAACCAAATCTACTTAACATGAAAGGTGCAAAAATTACATTCTGGATTACTACATCACTCATCTTTTTGTTTGAAGGTGTAATGCCCGCACTTACTGGTCATACAGAAATGGCTAGAGAAGGCACCCGCCATCTTGGTTATCCCGATTATTTCGGTACGATGCTTGTGTTTTTTAAAGTGGCCGGGGCAATTGCATTAATCATTCCGCAAATTCCTTATGTAGTAAAAGAGTGGGCGTATGCCGGATTTGCAATTGATTTTATTGCTGCATTTGTAAGCATTTGGGCGGTTGACGGGTTAAGCGGAATTACATTTTTTCCGTTGATTGTATTTGCAATTCTTATTGTATCGTGGATTTGTTTTCATAAAATCAGAAAACACAATCTTGCTCATTAATTGCGCATTGTTGATGTGTTTCGCACTAATGTTGATTTGCCGGATCAGGCACAGCAACTTTTATTGCTCCTCGGCACGCAGTTTCCGGAAACAGAGTTCAGTTTTGATCTTGATGATTGCGACCGGATACTGCGTGCCGAGGGCACCGATGCATTGATCAGACAAATTGTTGATTTGCTTGGCAGTGCCGGATTTATCTGCGAACCACTTGAGTAATTTTGCCGCCGGAATCAATTACATTTGCAGCATTCATTCAGCAAATGTCAACCTCTCAGCGAACATCACGAGAACAACTTCTGCAACAGCGCAGTTGTGTTATCTGGCTTACCGGTTTATCCGGTGCAGGAAAAACCACACTCGCCACAGCACTCAGCGAACAACTGCTCAACAGCGGAAAACTTTGTACTGTTCTTGACGGCGATGTGCTCCGCGACGGTCTCAACAAAGGCTTAACTTTCAGCGAAACCGACCGCACAGAAAACATCCGCCGCGCTGCCGAAACTGCAAAAATTTTACTCAACACTGGCGTTATTACAATTTGCAGTTTCATCAGTCCCACAAACGAACTTCGCACACTAGCCAAACAAATCATCGGCGAAAATGACTTCATCGAAGTCTTCGTAAATTCATCTCTCGCAGCCTGCGAAAAACGCGATGTAAAAGGCCTCTACGCCAAAGCCCGCCGTGGCGAAATCCCCAGCTTCACCGGCATCACAGCCCCTTTCGACGCACCACAAAATCCGGCCATCGAACTCCGCACCGACGAGCAAACCATTGAAGAAAGCTTATCAAAACTGATCGATTGCATTCTGCCTCACATTTCCTTGTAGTTAAGGAGTGTAAAGTGTAAAGTGGAGAGTGTAAAGCGGTGTCAAGGAACACTCGCAAAACAAAAATTCGGCGCAGCCGAAGAATCATTTCGTTTTACATTATACACTTCCGGGCAAAGCCAAGGACACATTTAATTATCCGGCGCAGCCGAAACCTTTTTCGTTTTACACTTTACACTCTCCACTTTCCACTAAATTCTTACGGCGCAGCCGGTAGCTAGAAATCTATAAACTCCCACGCCGAGCGGTAAGCCCCAATCTCATCTACATAATTCAAAAACGATTTGTAGAACGAATGATTGGCGAGTGTGGCGCTGTCGCCAAACACGATGAGTTTTCGTTTGGCGCGTGTGAGCGCAACATTCATGCGGCGCGTGTCGGCTAGAAATCCGATCTCGCCATTATCGTTGCTGCGCACCAAACTGATGCAGATAATATCGCGTTCCTGTCCCTGAAAACCATCAACCGTTCGCACCGAAAAATGATGGCGGCTGCCTTCAAAGTACGGCTGCTGTGTAAGTTCAAGTGCAAGCAGTTCGGTTTGCTGTTTGTAAGGGGCAATAATGCCAATACGCAGCGGTTCTGATGCTTTGTGACTATCGTATTGTTCAATTACACGGCCGAGATGTTTGAGCAGTAATGCTGCTTCTTCGGGGTTCGATAAACTCAGTGTTTCGGGATTCTGCACTTCGTTGAATCCGCAACCGGCTGTGTCTATAAATTCGAGCGGACGAATCAGCAAATCGTCGTGCTCATCAAAACTCAGTAAACTATCTTTTACAGTTAAATCAGCTTGCAGGCGGTTATCATAAAACTCACGATTCGAAAACGTCATAATGTTTTCGTGCATTCTGTATTGCGTTTCAAGCAGCACAGATGAATGCGGTTGTGTGCGAATAGCGCGCTCGAAAAGTGTAAATTTTAAACCACCGTCTTCGGCTTTTTTTGATTTTACTGTTGGCGGAAGCTGGCAATGATCGCCGGCAAAAATTACACGGTTGGCACGGGTAATCGGAATCCAGCTCATCGGTTCCAGCGCTTGCGCAGCTTCGTCAATAAACACTGTGCCGAAACGTTTGTCGCGCATTAATTTACCTGCTGAAACAACCGGAGTGCAGGCTACAACCTGCGCCTGTTCAAACTGATCCCAGAGTATGTAATCTTCGAGCGCAGTTGCATCTTTCAGCAACTGTCGAGCTTCGGTGTACAGCAGGTTGCGCTGTTCACGTTCATCGCGGCCGAAATTGCGTTTGTACTTTTTGGCCATCGAGAAATATTCCTCGGCACGCTTGCGAAATTCTTTCAGCTCTTTGTAGTTCGCGTGACGTGTCATTTTCACATCCAGCGTGTTGTTCATCACCTCGTCTGAAACACGCGCCGGATTTCCCAAACGCAATACATTAATGCCTTGCCGCACTAAACGCTCGGTGAGCAGATCAACAGCGGTGTTGCTCGGACTGCATACCAGCACCTGCTTCTCGTGCATCAGTGTGTGGCGAATGGCCTGAACAAGTGTTGTAGTTTTTCCAGTTCCCGGCGGGCCGTGTACAATGGCCACATCTTCGGCGGCAAGAATAGTGCGCACAGCATCGGCTTGCGAACGGTTTAATCCTGCGGGCTGCACGCTTTCATCTTTTTTGCCGAAAGCGGCTTGTTTGTAACCGTAAAGTATATCGCGCAAATCAGCAAGGCGGCCGCGTTCGGCATCCATTACTTTTTGCAAAGCAATAAGCATTTCGCGATACGAGTTTTCATCGAATAGCAAATTGATGCCCAGCTTTCCCCGCTCGGCCCAGCCCGGAAGTTCGTCGGTGCTGAACTGAATGCGCATACGGTTTTGCCACACCTGCCGCACCGTTCCCTGAAGCTTCCAGTTTTCGCTGTTGTTATCGCCCGAGTTGCTGAAAAGCTCAATCAGTTTTCCGTTCGAAAACTGATGCAGTTCGTTTTGCCCCTGCGTGCGTTCCACTTCCAGAATAAGATAATCGCCGGCACCAAGTTCTTCGGCTACAATGTTCAGCGGGTACCATGTAACACCGTTGCGACGGCGCTCGGCAATGCTGCAGCGCTCAAATTGCGCTACATATTGTTTGTAGTCTTCGTCTTTTTCAATCGCCAGCAGTTCTGCAAAACGCTGAATTTTTTCGCGCAGTTCTTTCACAGTTAGAACCTGTTTAAAATTTGTTTTTGAGATTTGTTATGAGTTCATTTTTTTCTCAGACAAGGCGCATTTTGAAGACGATATTAGATAAATATCGGCAAGAAATGCAACGCAGGATGAGGAAAAATGAGCCATAACAAAGCCGAAGGATAATTTTTAAACAGGGTCTATTTTTTCGCGAGGTACAAATCAATATAAACCGGAAGATGATCGCTGTAACCACCGATGTATCGGCTTCCGGCATACGTGCGCAGCGGCGCCGGAGGATCGCCTTTGTAATTTTCGCCCATTATCCATTCGGGCTTAAAAATATGCGCTGAGGTTGTGGTGACATAGTAACCACGTTTACCAAATAAATTATTCGAAACAAGAATCTGATCAAATGTATTTTTTTCTTTTCGGTAATAATGTGTGCCTTCGCCTTGTGCATCAATTGTGCTCATCATATTTCGTAAGCCGGGAGAAGTGGAATCATTAACAGCATGAGCAATACTTTGCAAACTTGCATCAGTAGGCTCGTCGTTAAAATCGCCGATGGCTACAACTTGTGCCCCGGGTACGGCCTTCATTACACTGTCTGTAAGTTGTTTTAAATACTTGGCAGCCATAATTCGGCGGGGCGCACTTTCTTCGGGACCGCCGCGGCGCGAAGGCCAATGGTTTACAAAAATGCAAAGCGTATCGTTTTTTCCGAGAATGCCTTTTACATATAAAATGCTGCGTGTTGGCGGCAAAGTATCTGAAGGCTGCGGAACAATAAAGGGCTTTGATTCGAGCACACGAAAAGCCGATTTTTTGTACAGCAGCGCAACATCAATACCGCGGTTGTCGGGCGAGTCGTAATGCACAATGCCGTACTTCTGCTTTTTGAGTGGCGTTTTTTGCGTGAGATCAACTAACACACCTTTGTTTTCCACTTCACAAAGTCCGATAATTTCAGGGCCGCTTCCGTTGCCGATTTCAAGAATGACTTTAGAAAGCTGTGCGAGTTTTTTTTCATAGCGCTGCTTTGTCCATTTCATTTTACCATCGGGTAAAAACTCTTCATCAATTACATTCCTATTGTTAATTGTATCGAAGAGATTTTCAGTATTATAAAATGCAATACGAGCCGATGCGGGTTGAGGCGGTTGTGCTTCCGCACAATTTGAAAAAAGAAACAATGCAAAGCAGGGCAGGAGAAAGACAATGTTTTTCATCGGGCAAAGATAAGCGGATAAAACCGGCTGTTTATATTGCGTTCTTGTTAACGATGAATTTAAGGAAGATTAAGTTCAATTGCATATCTGACACGATTGCCGGGTGCTGAATTTTATTACCTTTCTCTTGGCAAATGATAAAGTAAACGAACAGAAATGTCGGTTTACGGTTAAACACATCACCTTCATGCAGGTACGTATTTCTTTACTACTATTGGCTGTATTGTTCAGCGTTCCTGCATTTGCACAGCCTTACTGGCTTCAGAAAGGCGGCGGGGTTGGGAACGATGAAGGTATGGATGTGAGTACGGATGCTTCCGGTAATGTATTCAGTACAGGTTATTTCAGTGTTGGTGCAACATTTGGGGCTGTTTCACCTTCTAATGCGGGAATTACAGATGCTTATCTTGCCAAAATATCACCAACCGGCGCTTACCTCTGGGTTAACAGCGGCGGCGGAGCAGGCAGCGATCGCGCATTAAGTACGTGTACCGATGCTGCCGGAAACAGCTACATGACCGGCTTTTACGAAGGCACAGCTTTTTTTGGCTCGCAAAATATTACCTCTTCCGGCTAGCAAGATATGTTTGTTGCGAAGTACGATCCTGCCGGAAATCTGCTCTGGGTACGCAGCGGCGGAGGCCCTTCGGCTGATGCCGGAAATGGAATCGCCGCCGATGCTTCCGGCAATGTTATTGTTACCGGAGAGTTTGCTGGTACTGCCACTTTCGGCGCACAATCACTTACAAGTCTCAGCGGTTCTGTTGATGTTTTTACAGTTAAATACGATGCTGCCGGTAATGTGCTCTGGGCCGAAAAAGGCTCATCTCGCCAAACCGACCGCGGCTTTGATGTAAGCACCGATGCATCCGGAAACATCTTTATTACCGGAGTTTTCAGCGATACAATTACGTTTGATGTGCAACACAACAGCAGTTCACAAAACGATGTGTTTGTGGTAAAGTATAACTCTTCGGGAGTTGAACAATGGTTCCGCCGCATTGCGGGCGGTGCGTTTAATATTGCTAATGGCATCAGTTGCGACAACAGCGGAAACATACTGCTCACCGGCGATTTTCAGGGAACAATCAGCGTCTTTCTTCCGTCGTCAACACCTACATTGTCCGGCACTTTTCTGGAACATATCTTTCTGCTGCGCTTCAATACCAGCGGAGGTTTAGACTGGTCGGTTGCCGCATCTTCCACTTCGCCGGTAACTTCGCGGAGCGTTACATCTGACGGTGCCGGCAATAGTTATATCACCGGAATGTTTCGCTGCACAATGGATCAGTTTTCGCAGCAATACGGCGAAAGCACATTCCGCAGTGTAGGCTACAACGACATTTTCGTGGCTTCATACAGCAGCGCCGGTGTCTGGCAATGGAGTCGCCAGCTTGGCGGTCAGGGCAACGATTATGTGGGCGGGATTGATATTGCAGGAGCCAGCAGCATCGCCCTTTCCGGAAGCTTTCCCTCGCGGCTGCATGTTCCCGCAAACCCGGCGAACTTTCTGAGTGTAGGTACTTCGCCGAGCGGCAACGTAGCTACACCTTCGCCGTATTGCAATGATGCAAACTACAATTATTTTGAAACAGCAACTACCGCAGGAAGTGGCGATGTTTTCGCCGGTCTGCCTATTGATATTTCGCGGCAGCCCTATGACTTCTGGTATCATAATCCGCCCTCAGGCTGCAACCGCGATACATCAGAAGTTTGCATCCGCGACGATGGTTTAGGCTACGACTGCGGCGCTGATACATTTACCGTTTGCGAAGATCAGACACCGCTTTTTCTCAATGCCGCCACACAAACTATGTTTACATCTTCCCCCAATGGCGGTATTGGTCCCGAGTTTACGTATCAGTGGTCTTCCGGCCCATCTGCACCCACCATACCGGTTTCAACTACCGGAAGCTATTCGGTTACCATTACCAGTGCCGATGGTTGTTATTCATCTTCTGATGATGCTTACGTGATAATTGATCCTTCTCCGCCGCTGCCAACTATTACTGATGGTGCCGGAATCAATATCAACGACTCCATAACAACACAAATTGTTTTGTGCGCCGATTCTGTTCTGCTCACCGGCGGTAACTTTGGTAATAATACCTATCAGTGGACATCGCCATCAGGCCCGGTAAGTGGAGCTTCGTTTTACGCAACAGCAACCGGACAGTATGTTATCAGTGTTACCGATGCTAATGGCTGCAGCTCTTCAACTATTGTTGATATTGTTCTTGATGACCCTCTTGCAGTATTATCTGATTCAATGATTTTGATACAGGATGCAGATTTCAATGATTCCGTTGCTGTTTGTGATGATGATAATATTCAGTTGTTTATTTATGATTATGTGATTAATCCAACTGCTAACCTTGCGCAGTGTATTGATGATGCTTTAACCACAACATGGACAGTTAGTCCTGCAACCGGAATAACACTAATTTCCGGAGGATCGTGTTTAGGTGCTTATGATGTTGACTCAACCGGCTGGTACACATTTACTGCTGAATTTATTCGTGCCAATGCTTGTGATACGGATACCGTAATTATCACGAAACATTACTATATAGAAGTATATCCCGATCCCGGAAACGTTATCCTCCCGGCTGTAATTACCGGTAACACATCCCTCTGTCCCGGCGATTCAACATTGCTTATAGCTTCAGGAATGCCGGCTTATCAGTGGAGTACAGGCGAAACAAACGACAGCATTTGGGTTTCCACACCGGGTTTTTACAGTGTCCAATATTTCAGCAATATTACAAATCAATACGGATGCACGGGAAGCACGATCGGCTTTGTAGCTGTTAATGTTACTGTAAGACCTATTCCAATAATAACAATGTTTCCCTCAACCGGATTGATCTGTCCCGGCGATTCGGTACAACTTTTCTGCACCGGAACCGGCGATTTCACCTGGTATGGCCCTAATGGAATTCTTCCGCAAAACGACTCAATCATTTACGTTACCTCAGGCGGATCATACTATTGTGTTAATTCCGGAGTAGGAACCGATACATGCGAGTTAGTGTCGAACACAGTTACAGTTGTTCAATACAACACACCTTTTCTACAACCAACGCCAGATAACGTTTTGTGTCCGGGAGAAACCGTTACACTCAATGTAATTGCCAGCGGAGCAACATCAATACAATGGGTTTCTCCGTTTAGCGGAAGTGCAACATCACAATTGGTTACGCAGCCGGGCACATATTCGTGTTATGTTACATCTTGTAATATTATCACACTTGCATCGGCAACAATTGATGCTTCGTATGTAACTGCACAGAGCACATGGGTAGGCCCAGACCCGGTTTGCGAAGGAGATTCTACATTGCTTATTGCCAACAGCAATCCGGTTTACAATTACAACTGGTTGCCCGGGAATATGAGCAATGACAGTGTTTTTGTTTACAACACCGGAAACTACATTGTAGCTGTTACCGATACGCTCAACTGCACCGTGTATGATACACTCAATGTAACCTTTCAGCAAAACACGCAGCTGCCCCCTGATGTAAGCACATCGCCAATTTGTATTGGTTTGATTGCAACTATTCAGGCGCAGGGCAATGGAAATATTGTTTGGTTTACCCAATCGGGGCAACAGGTGGGCAGCGGAAATCCCTTTATTACCGGGCCGCTGTTTACAGATACCACCTTACTGGTGTACACACAGTCGGGAGCCTGCCGAAGCGTTGCAGCCCCCATTACTGTTGATGTGGAAGAGTGCGACCAGAATGCTCCTAATGTGTTTACTCCCGACGGCGACGGTGTGAATGATCTGTTTACCGTTTACATTCCTTATGGCGAAGATCTCCGCATCGAAATCTACAACCGCTGGGGGCAGCTTCTCAATGTGGTTACCGATGTAAATGCAGGCTGGGACGGAACTGTAATGCAAACAGGCGGACAAGCCTCAGACGGGGTTTACTACTACATAGCAACAGCTACAGTGCCCGGAAACGGTCCGGTACAGCTTACCGGTTTTCTGCATCTGATACGAGGTAAATAGTAGCCTGCAGCGTATTAGTTACGCGGTGTATTTCGCCTTGTTCTCAGCGAATCGGTTATGCCGGTTAGCAGTTCCCGCATAAATTCCGGGCGATCTTCAGTTATCATGTGTCCCGCACCTTTGAGGCGTATAAAACGATTTTTTGTGCTGGGAAGCTTTCGCTTTAGCCAGGTGAGATTGGCTGTATCTGCTATTGCATCCTGATCGCCCTGCACAACGGTTACCGGAACTTTTATACTGTCCCAGAGCGGTTCAAGGCGGCGAAGTTCTTCGCGGTGCGTAAACTTTTCATCGGAAGCCCGGTTTATGGCTGCCGGAAAAATCCAACGCATTGCTTTGCTGTTGACCGGCTTACTGAACCACCAAAATTTCTCAAGTTCGGGAGCAACAGCAGGCGCAATCAGCAAAAGCTCTGAAACATCCTGCGGATAATCGGCAGCGAGGCGTGCGGCTATCGGTGCGCCGTAAGAACGCCCCACAACAAGCACCGGCCGGCCCTTGCGAATCGAATCAATGAGCGGATGCAATCGGCGCGCCTGCTCCTGAATTGAAGTTACCGCTCTGCGCCCCGATTTTCCATAGCCCGGACGATCAACAGCTACCAATTGCATGTGCTTTTGCAACAACGTGTCGTCAATGTAATCCATGTAACCATACCATGCCCCGGGCGCGCCGTGTATCATAATTACCAGCGGAAGCGTGTCGGATCCGGAAGTGGCATAATGTATTCCGGTTGTATCGTTTGCCGGAAAATGCCCAAACCGGGGACGGTGCTTTTTCTTCTTGTAATGCGCTTCTATGTCGCTGTCTGTCAGTATGTGACGTTTAATACAGCCTTGTGGAAGCAGTAGTAAAACGGCAAAAGCAATAAAAAGTAAACGAACTGGGTTCTTCATCAGGTCAACTCAATTAACAGGCTATGTTAATAACTGAATTTCAGTACTTTTTGTTGCATTATTAAGAATTTTTTACATTTGACATGCTCACTTCAAACCAGCACTCCCCCGATGCGTAAATTCAAACTGGCAGCAGCAATCTTATTTGCAACTGTTTGTATGCAGCTTTCTGCCCAGCATACAAAAGCTCCCGCTGCATTTATCACCGCAACGCCACTAGACAAAGCTGTTCAGCTCAGCTGGCCGGCATTAATGTCTGGCACAACATCGTATGTGCTCGAAAAATCGCGAAACGGGGTTTCTTATGATTCGCTTACCTGGGGTAGTGTAAACCATTCGTCAGCAGAACAAATTGAAACCGATTTTTCTCCTTGCGAAGGAACATCTTGGTATCGCCTGCGTATGACGGATGCCAATGGAGTAGTTTCGTTTTCTAATGTGGTTCCGGTTCGCTATCTCGAAGGAAATCCAGTTCCGCTCATGGTTCCTATTGGCGAGTGCAGTAAAGAGGAAGATGTGCTTCTTGTTGTTGTTACTGATGATGCCGGGAATGAATATTACTCCAAAGTAATCATTGATATTGACGGAAATCCGGTTCTCGCAACCGATCTCGAAAATCGTCTGCACAGCGGATGTTATCAGATTGTAGCGTGTTCAGATCAGAATTTTTATTCGCGTACACTCACGGTTCGCTGAGTAATATTCTTTCAAATAAAAAAAGAGAACTTCATGAAGTTCTCTTTTTTTATGCCCGTTGCTTTTTTTAAATAATTAATTTGATGTCAATTAATGTCGAAGAGAATTTGCGCTAACTGAATAATTTTGGATTTTCGTTAGTGAAATCAGATGAGCTAAAAATATTTTCTATGTCTGAAAGCCTTAACAGAAAAGGGTTTTAGCCTGTCGGCGAATTTTTATTTCAAAATATTTTTTGTGAATACTTGACAAATTGAAAAACTACTCGTTACATTTGCAGCATAAATCACTAAAAGAACTCAAATGTTTATCTCAAGCAATCAACCCATAGGCTTGCATGCCGATCGCAAGGAACTCGTGTTCCTTCCCGCTGCGCCGTTGTGTGCTGAGAGATAAATTAGCAATAATTTTTCATCAGAAACGCCCGGCGAACTACAAACGCCGGGCGTTTTTGCATTCAGACATGGCAGAACGGTTTAACCATAAACGCTTTTTCTTACTTGATATACTTCCGGGTGTATGCAAGTGCGGGATTGTTATGTCTGAAAACCAACTTAACGGATACGGAGGTGCTGATGTGCCTTGCTGAATGTAACGCACACATTCAACAGCCCGGATCCGTTTCAAACGAATCCGGGCTTTTTATTTCCGGAATAAAATGAAGTTGCAGGAGCCAGAAACTCAGGATTTGTAATGAATCCGGCCGGTTCCCTTCCGGTAATAACCCCCGGCTCCTGCACAAATTGCTTTGTGGCGCAATTGGTTAGCGCAGCAGATTTTTACTCTGCGGGTTGAAGGTTCGAATCCTTCCGAGGCAACACACTTCTTGCTGATTCGGTAGCTCAAACGAAAGAGCAGCCATTCGTAGGGCGGGTAAAGGTTAAAGCCCTTTCCGAAACAGCAAGCTGAGGACAAATAGCTCAACAGGCAGAGCACCGGTTTGAAGAACCGGCAGTACAGGTTCGATTCCTGTTTTGTCCACTAATACTAAATGGTAGTTGTGGTGCAAGGGCAGCACGCCGGATTGTGGTTCCGGAAATCAGGGTTCGAATCCCGCTTCTACCCAAATTTTTAAACAAATGAGTCATGACGAACACACACAACATTCGGATCATGCTCCGGACCGATGGTGTTCGGACGGTAGCTGAAACAGAAAACACACACGGCGTAATTTCTCCGGTTGTCACGGAAATTGAAGCCGACGAAGATGGTGACAACGATTAATAACCTGCGGCCGCCGGGCTGCAACACAAACGAAAGGAGAATGCTATGAAACGTTTTCTGATTTATGATGAGCTTGTTATAGACGAGCGTCCGGTTTGTGTGTATGGAAATACATACATCCGGTTTTCTGAAACCTATTTGCCGGTGCGTGTAATTAAAACTGCAGTCCGGTATATTTATCAATCGTATAAAACCTTTAGCCTGTTATGGCAAAATTAAAACTTACAGCGAAAGACTTACGCCGCATTGGCTACACTGATGATGCTGCCGTGAGCACCGCTTTACGTGTTATGCTGAAGCATTATAAACACAGCACATTTACCGAAGCTGTTGATATTCTGCAAAGCATAAAAGCATCGCCCGAAGATTTTGAAAGCGATGAACATCTTGCACCAATTGCGGCCTGCTTTATCGAAATAAAAAACGAAGAACCTGTCGAGCAGGAATTACGCAGCAAGCCGGTTGATATTGTGATTTACGGTGCGCAGCATGTAGATCACGCAGCAATAGATCAACTTCGCGCAGCAGCACGATTGCCCGTTGCAGTAAGCGGTGCGCTTATGCCCGATGCACATTCGGGTTACGGCTTGCCAATTGGCGGTGTGCTTGCAACGGAGAATGCTGTAATTCCTTACGGCGTTGGAGTTGACATCGGATGCCGAATGAGTCTTACGATTTACGATATGCATGCACACGAGCTGAAACGCAAACACAAATTGCTTGAAACGGCTTTGCTGAAGCACACGTATTTCGGATCAGGACGCGAACACAGCAAGCCGCGTGATCACGAAGTAATTGACCGTCCTGAGTTTGGCGAATATGCATTGCTGCGTAAGTTGCATGCAAAAGCCGCAAAGCAGCTCGGTACTTCGGGTTCAGGAAATCACTTCGTAGAATTTGGCGAAGTAGAAATTACTGCCGACTGGCCCGAGCGTAACCTGAAAGCAGGAAAATACATTGGCTTGCTTTCGCATTCGGGTTCGCGCGGTTTGGGGGCAACTATTGCCGGGCATTATACCGAAGTTGCAAAACAATGGTGCCGCTTGCCGCGGCAGATGCAGCATTTAGCATGGCTTCCGATGGATTGGTTTGAAGGACAAGCCTACTGGGCCGCTATGAATCTTGCGGGCGATTATGCTGCTGCATGTCACAATGTAATTCACGAAAGTATTACACGTGAAATTGATTTGCAGCCGCTGGCCGTAATTGAGAATCATCACAACTTTGCATGGAAAGAAGTGCATAATGGCCGCGAAGTTATTGTTCATCGCAAAGGCGCAACTCCGGCTGCAAAAAACGAAGCCGGAATTATTCCGGGCTCAATGACTGCGCCGGGTTTTATTATTCGCGGTCTTGGCGATGAAGCTTCGCTCAATTCGGCTTCGCATGGTGCAGGGCGATTAATGTCGCGCTCGCGTGCCAAAGAGTCGATTACAAAAAGTGCAATGGATAAGTTACTTCAGCAGCACGGTGTAACGCTTTTCGGCGGTGGACTTGATGAAGCTCCGCAGGCTTACAAAGACATCAACGAGGTGATGAATGCGCAGCAAAACCTTGTTGAAATTGTAGGCAAATTTCAGCCGCGCATTGTGCGAATGAATCAGTAGCGCAAAATTGTTGCTGCATACATCCCAAACACATAATCAGTGTTGTTGTCAAAAAACGGGAATGTATGCGGCAACTTTTTGTTTATTCATGCAGTGCTGAAATTCACTAAATTGTGCTTGATAACATTTACTAATAAAAATCAGGCACATGAAAAAACTGCTACTTACTTGCGCATTATTGTCTGCTGTATCGATGCTGTATGCACAATGCAGTAACTGTATAATGCCTTTTGTTGCTGCTTCGCAGGGCATCGGCTCATCGTCGGCGTTAACTCTTACTTTGCCTCTTGGTGTGTCAGTAAATGATGTAATGATTGCAGCAGTACATTCGGGTTGGTGTTCTCAGGGAAGCTCCGTTACACCGCCTCAGGGCTGGACGCTGATTTCTGAAACTTCCAATACGGGATCGGGCTGCGGATCGACAAATACTTCAGTTCAGTTAAGTACGTTTTATAAAGTGGTTACAGCGAATGAACCTGCAGCCTATATTTTCACAGGTGCTACCTCACAACAATACGTGGGCACTATTATCGTCTATTCGGGAGTGGATATACTGAATCCGGTGCATGCATTCAGCACCAACGGTGCTCAGGATTCGTGTAATTTTATTCGAACTACAAGTGTAATAACTACAGTTTGCACACGTTTGGTAGGCGTATTTTTTTGCAGCGTAAACAGCAGTGCCAATAATATTACTCCTGATCCATCGCTCACCGAACGTGCCGAAATAGGAACAACAGGAAACAATCCCTGGGGTAACGAAAATCTTATGTTGGCCGATAAGTTGATGAGTAATACAGGTCCAACTGGTAGTTTCGTTTCTTCGCTATGGGGTTGCAGCGGCGATGGTTGGGTAACGGGAGCACAACTTATTGCACTTACTTGTGATCTTTCACTCGGATCAGCTTCGGGAATTACACTTGGAAATTTTTCCATTCAACCCAATCCAACTGAAGGCGTATTTCAGATCAGCTTATCGCAGCCCGAAGCTGGCAGTTATCAAATAACTAATTCGCTCGGGCAGGTTATTCGGAGTGCTCAGTTTAATCAACAGGTTTCAGTAATTGATCTTACCGATGAAGCTGCCGGAGTGTATTTTATTCAGGTAATAACACCGCAGGGTGTTACAACAAAAAAACTCTTGCTGCGTTAATTTGTAAATTAACCAAGAATGAAACCCCTGTTTATTTTCATCCTTCTTTTGCTTGCGGGTATTTTCCGCTATGCAGATGCGCAGGAAAGTTTGCACCTGCAAATTACTGATCGGTTGAGGCTGCGCGGTGTGCTCAAGGAATCGGCTTCAGATTCGGTAATGAGAATTGAACGACTGGCTGCTTTAAAATTTCACACACTCATTAATCAATACCGCGCCGAAAACAAGCTTGATACCATTCGCTTTAACGATACACTTTGGTTAGCCTCACGCAACCATTGCATCTGGATGAGGGTGAATGATCAGCTCAGTCATACTCAGGAAGCTAATACACCTTCATATACCGGCGATGATCCCGGCGACAGGTATGATTTTGTAGTCAACAATGCCGGGAATTGCAGTTGGACAGGAGAGAATGCACAATACAATTATGTTTATGGTTCGCGCATTACAGAAATGGCTGATGTAATTGCGCAGCGAAGTTTTGCAAGTTGGAAATCATCGCCGGGGCACAATGCCAATATGCTTCGCGAGCGCCACTTCCAACATGCAGCAGCTTATATTCTTGAACCTTCGGGGCGTTTCTGGGGCTGCGATTTGTTTACTACAAAACCGTATTACGCACCTACAACTGTGTCGTCGGTAACGATTTCGGAAAGTACAACAACGGTTCAGGAAAAGCGGAAGAAGTTTAATCAGCAGCAGTCTCAAGTGCAGTTGTTGGATGAATTGTATCGCAGCAGCGGAGAATCAAATCGTTCGGATGATTTGCAGGCTGCAGCTCAATTACATGTTGATTATTTAGCCGTAAACCGTAAAAACTTTTCGCACGATCAAACAGAAGGGAAGCGTAACTTTTCGGGAGCAACACCTGAGAAGCGCTTCAAAAAAGCGGCTTCATTTAAGACAAAGAAACTTAGCAAGAAATATAAACTTGTTGAAAGCATTGCTAGTGCAACGTATCATGTTGATGATTTTGATGCGAAGCAAGCTGCCGAAGAATTGATTATGCTGCTGAATTCGGAACAAAAAGGCAGCGGCAGCGGAGCAATGACAGGCTTTGCTGTTTCACTGAAGCGGAGTAAAAATACGGTTACTGTTTTTGTGGTGCGGGTTGAGTTTGTGGAGAAATGATTACTAGTCATTATTCTTCCATTTCGACCGAATTTTCCCATAATTAGGATATTCTGAACATTCTTCGCAATAAAGTTCCCGGGCACCTTCGTGGTCAAACAACTGAAAGCTAATATTACACGGGCCTACAAACATACCGCACCATTCATCATGTGTTAGAATTGTTTTTGCTTGTCGAAGCAAGGCAAGGTAATTATTATAGTATGCCGAGTCCACATTTTCATAATGTTTGTAGCGAAGTTTAATGTACAGAATGAGTGCTTCATGATTAGGTTGCGGCTTTCGTACAATTGGATAAAGTGTTTTATGCGCCAGTGAAACAGCATTGTACTCAATTAAAAACTTTGCAAGTTTTATAGCGATACTATCTGTGATTTGTTCTGAATTCCAATTTTCATAAATAGCATATAAACTAATATCCTTTTTATCCAAGTATTTTTTCCCGAGCGAATCATAATAGGGTACTGCATTGTAATGCCAGCTTAGAATGATGTTGTTAATAGTTTTTCTCATCGAATCTGGTGCATTTTCATTTAACCAATTGAGCAGGTTAAGGAAAATCTGGGGATCATCATTACTAAGAGGGTTATTGTTAAAGCCATATCTGGTGTATAATTCAGCAGCACAGAAAACGGGCTCCCAGTATTTTTGTTTCAATGTATCTGAAAATGCAATAACAGAGACAGCAGCATAGAGTTTTTGGTTTGCTCTAAGGCTATCCTTATTTACATCAAGTTGATGAATAATTCGGGCATGCCTCCAACGCAGGGTATAAAAATCTTCACCCAGAGGGAACTTTCGTTTTCGGAAACATTGGGTGTCAGCTTTGTTTTGACGTATTAAGTCAAATTCATATCCCTGAAGTCGTTCAAGCGAATCGAGATATAAGTGTTTGAATACTGATTTTAGAGTGCTGTCAGTCCATTTTTTATAAGAATCGTTCAGCCATTCACAAGCCGGCTGCGGTTGCGGCTGTATGCTAATATTAAGAGTTATTCTTGCATACCGTTGTTTGGCGAGCCATGTTTCGGCTGTTCTCGCAATAGATGTATCTAGCAACATTTGCTTTACTTCTTCATGGCTTTTCCCTTTGAAAATAGCCAATGCCGGTGTGCGCTGAATTTGTTTTTCAAACAGTGCCCAATTCTCAGCGGTAGAAATTGTAAAGGGAAATGTATCGCGTTGATTGGCCTGCATGGCCTGTATAATTGACTGAGAGCGGCGTAATTGCAGTTGCTTGTTAATTGTTTCGCTACCTTCTACAGATGCATAGGCTTCAATGATGGCACTGTGAATGATGAATGAAGAGGTGGAGAGAGAATCTAAAAAAGGACGTATATCTTTTGGTGAGAATTCATATTTATTTTGTTCAAATGGCACAGTAAAACTTCGTTTCGCTTTTACAGTTTTCAAGCGCAGTGTATCGGTACAATAGCTAATCGGATGTTCAGATGTTGCTGAAACTTTCCATTGTTCACCACAATAAGAAGTAAAATGAATAATACGGCAGACTTTTTTCTTTTGAATAATCACCAGGTTTACTTCGAGATATCCTAACATTGATTTCGGTACTGTGCCCAACACAATTTCATAGTATTCGGCATCGAACGGATAAGTAAATGCATTGTGCCAGACTTTTATTTTATTTGCAAAACTCAAACTATCATCTCTTGAAGAAGCAATCTGAAATCGTTCTTTAAAATCGTATCGGGTTTTCTTTTTAAATCCCCTTTTTAGTTTTCTTTTATACAATGGCTTCTGTACCTTACCATTAAAGAGACATTGACCGTTTCGGCGACTTGCTTTTTCGTAAAACTGTGGATTGCCGCAATCAACGGGTTTATATTGTACAACTTCTGCAGCCAAGCCATCCCGACGATTGTTTAATAAGAACTCCATGCTCTCAGTGTCTCTTGTTCGAAAAATAATTTTACCATTTTTCACAAACAATGTAGTTCCTCTGCCGGGAGAAAAAACCCCATCAAGGCAAAATTCGCAGGTGTTTAAAGTGTCTTTAGGTGCTTTAAGTCCCCACGCATGTTTTTTGTTGTGCGGTTCATGAGAAACCTGATCAAAACTGGTTACAACTGGTGGCGGGATATAGGTGTTGTACTGAAATGCTGAATCATCGGAAGGCGAATAGGGCTTGTAACCATATCGTGTTCCAAATACCTGAGTTGCATAATACTTTCCTGTTTTTAAGTTGTAAGTAACAGCTACTCCTGTAAACTCATACTCAGGCGTGATAATATTTTGATAATGTCCGGGCGAATTTACCCAACTGTTCACCATATCGTTAGCTAACTGGCCATACGTGCTGTTGATATGAGCCGCGTTTCCTAGTTTGCTGTTTTTATCTTTTAAAGGAACAAGTGCATATGTGTAAAGGCAGTTTTCTCCGACAGAAGAAAATCCTGTCCCACCGCAATAATCCACACGATCTGAGGGAGCATATCGGTTTGGAATCCCTTGCTCATTGTGAGTAAGTTTGTTTACCGAATCCATATAAGCTGTGTGAAGAACAGCAGCTTTGTAGAGAATAAGATCGTTTCTTAGTGGTTTTAATTGATGAGCTATTCGTACACTATCAACTCCGATTTTTACAAGGTGTTCTAAGTATTTAATATTAGCTCCAGCCTGAGGCAATATATCATCAGGCGATTGCGCAAAGCTATTTACACCAACTAGTAAAAACAGGGTTAGCAGTAAGCGAAAATGCATACTTACAGGGTTTTTACAAATATACCCTGAAACAGCCAGAGTGAAAAATCAATACCCCAACACCGGACTCAGCCAGCGTTCGGCTTCTTCAACACTCCAGCCTTTGCGTTTGGCATAGTCCTCAACCTGGTCTTTTCGGATTTTGCCAACACCGAAGTAATGACTTTCGGGATGTGCAATGTAGAGACCGGAAACTGCTGCTGTTGGAAGCATGGCAAGACTTTCGGTAAGTGTAATGCCTGAATTTTCTTCGGCATTAAGCAAACTGAACAGGGTGAGTTTTTCGGTATGATCGGGTTGTGCGGGATAACCCGGAGCAGGACGAATGCCGCTGTATGCTTCGCCGATGAGTTCTTCGTTGCTGAGTTGCTCGGCGGGTGCATAACCCCAAAACTCTTTACGCACGCGTTCGTGCAGATGTTCTGCAAATGCTTCGGCGAGGCGGTCGGCGAGGGCTTTGAGCATGATAGCGCTGTAGTCATCATGCTGTGCTTCAAACTCAGCCACTTTGGCATCAATGCCGATGCCCGTGGTTACAGCAAATCCGCCGATGTAATCTTTTTTACCGCTTGAAGCAGGTGCAACAAAATCAGCAATAGCTACATTAGCCTGTGCACCCGGCTTGCGTGTTTGCTGGCGAATGCTGTGGAACTTTGCAGTCACTGGGGTTCGCGCTTCATCGGTATAAACTATAATGTCATCGCCCGAAGCGTTTGCAGGCCAGAGGCCAATTACTCCGCGGGCGCGCAGCCATTTTTCTTCAATCAGCGTTTTCAGCATTTGCTGCGCTTCGTTGAAGAGCTTTTGTGCTTCGGTGCCGCGTTCTGCATCACTCAGAATTTTCGGATAGCTGCCTTTCATTTCCCAGCTATGAAAGAATGGTGTCCAGTCGATATACGGCACTAATTTTTCGAGCGGATAATCGTCGAGCGCTGTAATACCGGGCTGTTTCGGCGCAGCAATCTCAAATTCATTCCAGTTGATTTTGAATTTATTTTGCTGTGCTTCGTTCAGTGAAATGAATTTATCAGCTGAATTTGCGCGTGAGTTTTGTTCGCGCACACGTTCATAATCGGCATTCAAATCTTTCACCAAAGCATCGTGCTGTTCGGCTGAGAGCAATGCTGTTGCAACCGGTACGCTTCGCGATGCATCATTGACATGAATTACCGGATGCGCATAGTGCGGTGCAATTTTTACAGCCGTATGCACACGCGATGTTGTAGCTCCGCCAATGAGCAGCGGTGTGGTAAATCCGAGGCGACTCATTTCTTTGGCCACATGCACCATTTCATCGAGCGATGGGGTGATGAGTCCGCTAAGACCAATAATATCAGCATTCTCAGCTTTGGCGCGTTCCAGAATTTTATCGGCCGGAACCATTACGCCCATATCCACAATTTCAAAATTGTTGCAGGCCAATACAACGCCAACAATGTTTTTGCCAATATCGTGTACATCGCCTTTAACAGTTGCCAGCAAAACTTTTCCAGCCGAGCGATTGCTGCCTGCGGCTTTTTCGTCTTCGAGAAAAGGAGTGAGGTAGGCAACGGCTTTTTTCATCACCCGCGCACTCTTTACTACTTGCGGCAAAAACATTTTTCCGGCACCAAACAAATCGCCAACCACATTCATGCCATCCATGAGCGGGCCTTCAATTACTTCAAGCGATTTGCTGTATTGCTGACGCGCTTCTTCAACATCAAGATCAATATAATCGGTAATGCCTTTTACGAGTGCGTGTGTTAAACGTGAGCCAACATCGCCTTTGCGCCATTCTTCATCTTTCTCAGCTTTCTTCATGCCGCCTTCACCTTTCAATTGTTCGGCATAGGTGATCAGGCGTTCGGTAGCATCATCGCGGCGATCAAGCAATACATCTTCTACACGTTCAAGCAGGTCTTTCGGAATTTCATCATACACCTGAAGCTGGGCCGGATTTACAATGCCCATGTCCATGCCGTGTTTGATGGCGTGATACAGAAATGCGGCATGAATTGCTTCGCGCACATGATCGTTGCCGCGGAACGAGAAAGATACATTGCTCACGCCGCCGCTGACTTTCGCCAGCGGAAGATTTTCTTTGATCCATTTTGTGGCGAGGAAGAAATCGAGCGCATTGCGGCGGTGTTCTTCCATACCGGTTGCCACCGGAAAAATATTCGGATCGAAAATAATATCCTGCGGCGGGAAATGAACTTGCTGCGTAAGTATATCGTAAGCGCGTTTACAAATATCAATGCGCCGCTGATAGGTGTCGGCTTGTCCGTCTTCATCAAACGCCATTACAATAACAGCAGCGCCATAGCGGCGAATGAGTTTGGCCTGACGGATAAATTCGGCTTCGCCTTCTTTCATCGAAATCGAATTCACAATGGCCTTGCCTTGAACACGTTTAAGACCGGCTTCAATAACGGGCCATTTCGATGAATCAATCATTACTGGAACGCGGGCAATATCGGGCTCGGCGGCAACAAGATTGAGGAAACGCACCATTGCGCCTTCTGAATCGAGCATGCCTTCGTCCATGTTCACATCAATTACCTGTGCGCCGCCTTCAACCTGATCGCGGGCAATGGCAAGTGCTTCGTCGTATTTTTCTTCGGTAATGAGTCGTGCAAATTTGCGTGAGCCGGTAACGTTTGTGCGTTCACCCACGTTCATGAAATTACTTTCGGGACGAAGCGTAACCGGTTCGAGTCCGCTGAGTTTCATGTGTTGCGGCAACTGCGGAATAATGCGCGGTTTTGTTTGTGCAGCAAGTCGTGCAATTTCACGAATATGATCGGGTGTTGTGCCGCAGCATCCGCCCACAATATTTACAAAACCATTTTGCAGAAAGTCATTCATCTGATGCCCCATCTGCTCGGGCGTTTCATCGTACTCACCAAACTGGTTGGGCAGTCCGGCATTGGGGTAACAGCTCACGAAGAACGGTGCTTTCTGCGAAAGCTCTTCGATATACGGACGCATCTGTGCCGCGCCCAGCGCGCAGTTCAGGCCAACACTCAGCAGATCGATGTGTGCAACCGAATTCAAAAACGCTTCAGTGGTTTGCCCTGAAAGTGTTCGTCCGCTGGCATCTGTAATTGTCCCTGAAACCATTACCGGCAAACGAATACCGCGCTGCTCTGCAATTGTATCAATAGCAAACAATGCTGCTTTTGCATTGAGTGTATCAAAAATAGTTTCAACGAGCAGCAACTGAGAACCGCCATCGAGCAAGCCGTTTATTTGTTCGGTGTAAGCAGCAACCAAAATATCAAAGTCAACAGCACGGAAGCCCGGATCGTTTACATCGGGCGAGAGTGATGCAGTGCGGTTTGTAGGACCCATTGCACCGGCAACGAAGCGGTTGCGGCCGGTTTTTGCTGTGTACTCATCGGCAGCCTGACGGGCAAGTTTTGCGGCTTCAAAATTTAATTCATACGCCAGCTCCTCCATGTTATAATCGGCCAGCGAAATGCGCTGCGCGTTGAAGGTGTTGGTTTCGATAATATCTGCACCGGCTTCAAGATATTCGCGGTGAATATCGAGAATGATTTGTGGCTGCGTGAGTACCAGCAAATCGTTGTTGCCCTTTAAGTCGTGTGCCCACGCTGCAAAGCGGGTTCCGCGGTATTCTTCTTCGCCAAGTTTGTAGCGCTGAATCATGGTGCCCATTGCACCGTCAATTACAAGCACTCGTTTCTTTAGTTCGCTGCGTATGTCTGTCATAATTTGAGGTCAGTTCAGTTGTCCGTGAAAAGCGCGTGTGTGATAAAGCATGTCCACTGTGCCGTTTTCCTGATAGCGCAGGAATATTTTTTTCAGCACGTGTTTCATGAATTCAAATTCGGGATGCGTTTCATCGGGCATGTATGAGGAGGAGAGCACACGTCCGAGGAGTCCTTCAAACGTAAGGTGCTGTAAATTGTTTGCGTGTGTTTCTTTCCAGCCGTCTTTGCCCCAGAGTTTGTTGAATGCTGCTTCGCCAAATTGTTTGTGATCTACTTTATCGTAATCAATAGCAAAGTAGCGTACAGCATCTTCATACGCTTCCGAAAATCCGTCGCCGGTGGTGATGCGGTCATTCCAGATGAGGATCACTTGTCCGCCGGGTTTCAGGATGCGGCGGAATTCGGCTACTGTTTCGGGAGTATCAAACCAATGCCAGGCTTGTGCGGCAACAACGGCATCGGCGCAATGATCGGGCAGGCTGGTTTTATCGGCGGTTCCGCTGTGCCAGGTTGTGAGCGGGTGTGAGGCTAAAAATTCTTGTCCGGCTTCGCGCATAGAGGCATTAGGTTCAATGGCAAAAACACGGTGGTTATTTGTTGCGAAAAGCAGAGTAGAAATTCCGGTTCCTGCACCGATATCAGCAATAACGGCATCGTCCTGCAGAATGCCTTCGCTGCGAAGTGCATCGTACAATGCCTGCGGATAATCGAGCCGCCATTTTACGTAGTTGGCTACGCGGCTGGTGAAACGGTCGGTTGTGTTACTCATAGCTGATGTTGCTTCAAAAAAAAACCTCTCCTGTGCAGTGTCAGAAGAGATTCCGTATAGTTTTTTGTTGAAGCCGGAAGCGCACTGACTTATCTTCTCTCCGCAGGCGGAGCAGGAAGTGGCACCTTCGTCGCAAAACCGAAATTTCGCAAGGGTTGCCAAGGTTTCACAGGGCACAGTCCCTCCACCTTTCTGGATAAGTTTGTATTCTTAAAGAACGTGGTGCAAATATACGGGAAATTATTGTGGGGCGGGAATGGGTGTGTTTTTGCCCAAAGAAAAAAATATGCCGAATGAACTGCCGGTCTGGCTTACTGAGCCCGAAAAACTATTTACAGTTCCCGGGAAAAAGGTGAATTGACCATATAACATATCAAAAGGCAGGTAACATATTTCTATACCTGCTTCTATATTCCAACGGGAATCAGTACTTGTAAGTTTTTTTTCGAGTTGAAGCATGAAATAGGGACGCGGGCTGGTGCGGGTTTCTTGTATCATTTTGAATAGTTGAGCTTGTTGGCCATTGGGGGGATTAGTAACATTGTATGTATAACCACTTTCACCGATATAGCTCGCATAAAATCTGAGGCCAACTTGTGCATTTAACTTAATTGGGCGTATTGCATTAAATGTTATCAGATGAGTAATTCCCGCTCCTAACTGAAAGTAAGGAATAAGAAAAATTCGAGTAGGAAAATTAAACTTATCCTCAGGGAGAAACGGGAAGTCATTTTTCTTAATTAAGAACCTGTAATTATAGGCAGTAGTGCCAAGTGTCGCCGCTAGTTGCCAGCCATAATTTTTTGATGGTCTGATGAATGTTTTTCTTATACCTATATAACCGCAAAAGGCGGGGAAAGCACGAAGGGTATTTTTGTCATTTTCAAACCTTAATGGAGTGCTAAAGTGGGGTGAAATAAGAATCTGAACAGGTATTTGAGAATTTACAGCAGTTGAATAAAAAGTAAAGATCAGCAGCAAAATAAATTTGCTGCTGATTACGCGAACTGTTTTGGAGAAATAATAAAATATTACCATGACAGTCGTTCACTGGTTACAGTTGAGCCTGCTGAAAATATGCCAATTACATCTTGAGACTGGATTTTTGATTCTTGAAAAATAACTCTTTTAGCGCAAAGTACTTTTCTCCTGCTAAACCCTTTGTTTTTGAGAGAAAAAGCCTGTATTTCAGTGCATGAGGAATTTCTTGCACTTCCTGAAACTTCTACATAGCTGCTTGTTGCCATTCTACGCCATCTGTTATTACTGTTTCTCTTAAAATTACGAATTTTTACTGTGGCATCTGCCGAGAAAAAACGGCCGAAAAATCCTATTCGCCACTTATACATCTTGCTGGAGGTAGTTAGCCATTCCCGATCATCTGACTCACTCTTTACTCTTTTACATGGCTCATTAAATGGCCCTAATGTAAGCGCAATGGTATTTCCACTTCTATAGTTTGGATTATTATGAATAAGAGTTAATTCATCACAATCGCCATTTGTGAGTTCAATTATTGTTCCATCGGGTTCATAATGAAAAATAGAATTGCCAATTTTCACATCACCATTAGCAGATAGTAATGTTGCATAAATCGGATCGTCAATAACGTGATTCCATGGATCTGTTGCAGGATCTAAAATGGTATCATTAAGCCAAATAAGTTCCTGGGCATTTAGTGTTGCCCTTAGAGAATTAAAATTTACTGAGTTTTCAAAATCTCTCAGTGTTTGTTCTTCATCAAAGCCTATCTGGTCAATCAAAAGATTATAATCATCATCATTAAGATTACTATGCTGCTGCTCAAAGTTAGTATTATGAGCTTCATATTCTTGTTCAAGACAATTGTAAGCAGCATCAAACGCAGCCTGATTTGGGAACGACAACACTGTTCCACTGCAAGTAGTAATTGCCTCAACAGTGCATAATCTTGCATTGGAGTATTGTAGCTGATGATAATTAGCTACCTCTTCTTTTTTACATGAAGAGAGTGGCAATATAATTAAGAATATTGCATTAAATAGAAATGTTGATTTATGTTTCATCTTTTATTTTCAAATTAATGTATTGTAATTACTTGGTGAATTAATCGAAGATTAAAAAAGCTAATTGTATTTATGCTTTAATTACAGCATTATGGCTAATTCATTGTTATTTAGATTAGTATTTATCTTTATTAATTCAATGTGCTTTTTCTTCAAATTGCATCAAGACTAAACGGTAAACCATTTCTCTAAAACCAATTACTTTTTTATTATCCGACGTAGGTGAAGGTTCTTTTTTGTCTGTCATACAGTAACCATAACCCAGTTAAGCCTGTTTATGCGTGATGTTTTCAATCGCCGTTTTTGTACCTTTGATTACCATAACCACATCAACCTATGCAAAAGTCCCCGCTGCCGTTGAGGCGCTTACTAACTCTTGTGCTGCTTTTACTGAGTATCCAGCAACTAACTGCACAAACACAGAAGTTTACCATCAGCGGTTTTGTTTCTGACTCGGCCAGCGGCGAGATGCTTATCGGCGCTTCTATTTATGTGAAAGGCACAACCACCGGAGCTGCGGCCAACGTTTACGGCTTTTATTCGCTTACACTTCCGCAGGGCGAATACACCATTATCTGCAACTACCTCGGCTATCAGCAAAAAGTGATGCAGATTTCACTTACGGCTGATGTAACGAAGAATGTGCTGATGTCAACATCACAGGCCTCCACTACTATGAAAGAAGTGGTGATTACTGCCGACCGCAATCAGGAGCAGGTCATGAGCACACAAACAAGCGCCATCAGCATTCCGGTTGATCAGATCAGAACCCTTCCGACCATTGGCGGCGAAACCGATATTATAAAAGTAATGCAGCTGATGCCCGGTGTAAAACGTGGCGGCGAAGGACAAAATGCCATGTTCGTGCGCGGTGGTCAGGGCGATGATAATTTGATTTTGCTTGATGAAGCGGTTGTGTATAATGTATCACATCTGTTCGGTTTCTTCTCGGTGTTTAATAATGATGCGCTGAAAGAAGTAACTATGATTAAAGGCGGATTTCCGGCGCAATATGGCGGGAGGATGTCGTCGGTAATGGATATTCGTATGAAAGACGGAGATTTTCAAACCTTTCATGGCGATGGCGGTATTGGTTTGCTTTCATCGCACCTTACTTTGCAGGGGCCGATTATTAAAGGCAAATCTTCGTTCCTGCTTTCAGGCCGCCGCTCGTATATCGACAGGGTGTTTAAGCTGGCTAACGGCGGTCAGAATATTCTGCCTTATTATTTCTACGATGCTAACCTGAAAGCCAATTACACCATTTCCGATAAAGACCGTTTGTTCCTGAGCGGTTATGTTGGTGATGATGTGCTTTCAGGAAGTGCCGGAGGCGACAGCGCACTTTTTCAAGGTGGATTTCGTCTTGGCAATTTCACTTCCACACTGCGCTGGAACCATACCTATACGCCCAAACTGTTTTCCAATATTTCAGTAATTCATACCCGTTTCAGGTATGATGTTGAAGCCAACATTCCCGGCAACAGCTTTCTCGTGCAGTCGCGCATTTCGGATATTGGTGTGAAAGCTGATTACAACTATTATCGTGGACCCGGACAAACTCTTCGTTATGGCGCTTCCTACACCAATCACCTGTTCAGGCCCAATGTGGTCAATACATCTGGACAGATTGCCGATTACTTGCAATCGCGAGAAGGCAAGAAAGTTTATACACATGAAATTGGTTTGTATGCCAATTATGAAACCGATATTGATTCGGTGTGGAAAGTAAACGGCGGACTTCGACTTTCAACATTGGCAACAACCGATAAAGTGTATGTGCATCCTGAGCCGCGTATTTCGGGAACATGGTTGTTTGCCAAAAACCAATCGTTTAAATTCAGTTATGCTAAAATGGTGCAGTACCTGCATCTGGTTTCCAGTTCATCGGTAGCGCTGCCTACTGATTTGTGGTATCCAACCACAGCGCGCACCCGGCCGCCGGTTTCGCATCAGCTGGCTACAAGCTACAATTACAATCTGTCGAAACTCAAAACAATAATTACTGTTGAAGCCTATTACAAATGGATGCGCAACCTTATCGAATACCGCGAAGGTGCTGTGCTTATTCTCAATGATAATTACGAAGACGAATTGGTTAGCGGGAAAGGTCGGGCTTATGGTTTTGAGTTTTTTGCACAACGCACCGAAGGAAAAATTACTGGCTGGATTGGCTACACACTTTCATGGTCAACACGCCAGTTTGATGATCTGAACAACGGAAAGCCGTTCTACGCCAAGTTCGACCGTCGCCACGATTTTTCGTTTGTTGGCATGTGGCAAATCACCAAGCGTGTGTCGTTTTCGGCTGTTTGGGTGTACAGTACCGGACAGCGTTTTACACCGGTTACCGGCAACTTCCTGATGCCAAACTCTTCGCTCACTTCCGTTGATGTGCTTCCGATTTATGCTGACCGTAATTCGCTTGAGTTGCCACCATCGCATCGTTTGGATGTGAATTTTGTGTTGAAGTCGCGGTTGAACCGCCGCTGGATGGTTTGGACAGGCGAGTGGATTATTGGCGCGTATAATTTGTACAATCGAGCACAGCCTTACAGAGTAAATGTTGTACCTGATGGTAACGGAGGCTTCAAGTATCAGGCCAGAGGACTTTTCGGTTTCATTCCTTCAATTGCATATAACTTCCGATTCTAACTGCTATGAAAAAGTATTCGATATATAAGTTTGTTTCAGTGTTGCTTGTTGCCTTCAGTGCAACATCATGTCTTCCTGATCCTATTGATATTGATATCGCTCCTGCGCCGGTTAAGCTTGTGATTACGTCACAAATTGTTCCCGGACAAACCATGATAGTTGGGCTTACACGAAGCTTCAGTGCTTTAAGTGATGGCGCTAATCAGGATACAATCACATCAAACTTTACTGATTCGATCCTGGTTGAGAATGCAATTGTAACAGTAGATCATCCGGGCGGAACAGATACACTTTTTATGATTGCTCCCGGTATCTATGCCAGTATAACTGTACTGCTTAACAATTACGGAAGCTACACACTTCATGCGTTTGATCCTGCTACTAATTTGAGCATTACAGCCACCACGCAATTAATGCCAACTATTATTCCTGATTCTGTATCACCTTACTTTGATTATCAGCCGGGCGATACCAATTTGTTTGTGCATTATGAAATGACAGATTTTCCATCGGAAGAAAACTTTTACGTGGTTAATTTTTACCGTAAAAATACCGACACTTCATCAAGTTTTGATCCGAATACTTATTTCCAGCAGGGGCAAAATCAACTCAACGGTTTTGATTTGATTACCGAAACTGATTTCGATCAAAACGGCCGTTTGGTGCGTAATCGCGAGCTGGAAGGTATCGGATATAATGATACGATTGCTGTAACTATTTCGCACATCACCAAAGGTTATTATGAATTCCTTACTGCCTACAAGCGCTCAGGATCACTCATAAACCAGCTTACCGGCGAACCGATTAACTTCCCAACTAATGTGCAGGGAGGTTATGGTTATTTCAACGCACATTTCCCTTCAGTTCGTATTTTTGAGTTGGTTGATTATCATTGAGAATAATATGAAAGAAATTCTTCAGGTATTATTTGCCCTATTGATAATCTCCCGTGTAAGCATTTTTGCTTTGATTTTGGGGAATTATGATAATTCAAGATGCAACGTTTCGATCATAGCAGCGGGTGTATATGTTTCCGGTTATGTAGCTGTTGCTTGTATTCTTGGCATTGTTTACATCTCAGTAAAAAACAGTAAGCAATAGTGCATTCATTTTACTG
>JBKDHA010000114.1:0-11909 GCA_046335555.1 Bacteroidota bacterium | reverse complement strand
TGCGGCGGTTAGTGCGGCGGCTAAGACTTCGGTGCTGGTGACAAAGCTTCCGAAGCTGGTGAAGGTGATTGATGCGTTAACGCCGGAAGTGAGTAAGTATAAGGTGCCGGAGGTGGATAAGGATAGGTTGGCGAAGAAGGCGGATGTGGATGTGAAACTGAAAAAGATTAATGATGATATAGAGGCAAAAAAGAATCCGAAAGCCAAAGAGTTTGAGAAAAATGTGGATGATGACACGCATAAGAAATTAGATGATGATGCGCGCAAAGAGGTTGATGATGAGATAAAAGATGATCCCAAGAGAGATGAAAAATTAGCTGTGCTGATGGCCGCTAAAGTAATTGCTGAGGGGGCCGATATTTCTGGTGCAACTATTACGGAAGTAATGGCTCAGTTAACTCCGCTTGCTGCTGTTGCTGGGGTTCGTTTTGAAAACCGGTTGATTGTGGCTCCGAATTATTCGATTCACATGATTGGGAGTGATTTGATTGTGGATCGGAATTTTTCGAGTGGGGAAAAGGGTAAAAAGATTATCGTAAAAAGTTGGGCAGAGGCTGTAAAAGTGGTAGATGATATAATTAAGAAAAAGATAGATGAATTAAATAGACTATTTCCAAATTCCCAAATGGGTTATAGGGGTTCACTTGCTACAGGAATAAAATATAGTACAAAGGGCCCCTTTGATCCAACTGACTGGGATGTTGACGCATTTATTGTAAGTGACGAGTTAGCTGCTAAGTTTAATAAGTATACTACATTTCGAAATGGAAGAGATATTAATGGAATTGATCAGTTAGCAGATGATATAGAAAAAGAGTTATTAAATATCTCCGGATATAGATCCGAGCCAAATAAAAAATTTACATTTAGAATCTGGAATGAAAAAGAATTTGAGATAAAAATAAAACCTTTTGCGTTTAAATTATTCTAATAACTAAATATATGAGTCACACAGTAACTAAGCAACATATTCATGGCTCTGTCCCCTTTCAGTCAAATTTAAGTATCACTGAAGTTGGCGACTTAATAAGTAAAAAAGTATTCCCAGATATGTCTTTTGGAGGCCTTGAGGAAAATATATATGATGAAGTTCCTGCGATCTATATTAAAGATAACCCACTGGGTTTGCTTATAGTATTACAGGGATATCAAGGTACAACAGAAGGCTTGGGGTATTCTTTAAATATTACTCCTAACTTTAATCCTACATCAGTAGTCGGGGTTAGTTTTATTAATAGTATAGATGTTGATATAAGTGATTATCTATACTGCCTCTTAAAATCATATTTTGGGACAAATCCAGATTTTATATTTGACAAATAATTTTAGTAGAAAAAAATGACATAGTAATTGTGAAACATATAATTCAAACATATATCTCACGAGCCTCTTTTCACAAATCAGTAGATGAAGAGATATATAAGCAAATTCGATACCATCTAATATCTGATGAATATGTTATGAGTCAATTGGTTAACTGGAAATCTATCTACATCAGAGGAATGATATATATTGAGTTTGATGGTATTGTTTTTATGGATAAGCTTGATGCAGATATGATTCCTGAATCTTGGAGTAGTTTCTTGAATGTTATTGTTGATATGATGGATACTGGTATTGGCGTTGAAACATCATGCGAACAAGGGTTTTGCCTTTCAATGAAAAGAATTGATAGCAGAACTATTGAGTTGTGTAATTACAGGGGGAATGATTATCCATCAATATACATATACGGAAAACCATATCAACTACTCCCCCCAATTTTTGATGCGATACATGAATGTTGTGAAATAATGGGAAAATACATTACAATGAATGCAATGAAAGAACAGTTACGTATTGTGCGAGCCAAAGCTGACGAATGGATGAAAAGCTTTAGATAATCAAATTTTCAATAGTTGCTTTAATGAACCAACCAGTCTGAATCACTAGCCCTGGGCGAACGGAAAGCCCGGAAGTATAGAAAGTTTTTTTACTAAAAGTTACTGAGGACTTGGAGTGAGCACAGGAGCCAAGCGGTGTTTTATTGCACCTTTTGTTTCGCTCCAACACATTTATTAAAAGAACTCTCCCCGGCATTGGAAAATAGTTTGTTGACCTCAAAGACATGGTAGTCATGCTTATTGAACTGCCGGGCATTGTGATTGATCTGATCTCGAAAACAAAGGCCGGGAAGAAAAATTTACCAGCCAAAGTCCCGCTCGCAAAGAAGTTGCACCAAAAATCGGCTTACACCCAAAAAGCAATCAATCCTCCAAACACAACCAACTGCCGAAATTGCTTTGCTGTTTATTCTGTTTGCCTTATATTGAGTTCAAAATACAGTGACCATGATTCCGGATCAAACGGCACAAACGCCCTCTACATTTAGTCTTTCGCCCTACTCGGGGCCTTGGACGGAAGCAGAAGCAGCACATTTACTCAGGCGCACCATGTTCGGGCCAACCTATCAGCAGATACAGGATGCGGTAGCCAACGGCATGAGTGCTACACTCAGCACACTGCTTACAATTCCGCCGCTGAATCCGCCTGTGGCTTATGATCCGGACGAAGCTGTGGTGCCGCAGGGGCAAACTTGGGTAAACAGTGTTTATCCGAGCGGAGATACACAGCCTACTGAAAACGCCCGCCTGCGCTCGCTTGCAGCATGGACTATGCTTCGCATAAATACAGAACAGGTAAGCATTGCCGAAAAAATGTGCTTGTTCTGGCAAAATCACTTTGCCTGCGAAGCTGCTTTCGACTCGCGAGTTACCTACAATTACCTGATGCTGATCAGACAGCATGCTCTCGGTGATTTCAAGCAATTAGTAAAAGACATGACCGTTGATCCTACAATGCTCATGTTTCTGGATGGCTACTCTAACAATGTGTACAGTCCGAACGAAAACTACTCGCGGGAATTGCTCGAACTGTATTCGATTGGCAAAGGTCTTCAGGTTGCCACCGGCGACTATACCACATTTACAGAAGCCGATGTAGCTGCCGGAGCCAAAATACTTACCGGATGGAGCATAGAAGGTTTGCGGAGCGATACAATCTCTTCGCCCTATGCTGTTTTTTATCCGCAGCTACACGACCAAACCAACAAAACACTTTCGGCGCGTTTGGGTAATGCTGTTATTAATGCAAACGGACAGCAGGAATACAGCGATTACATTGATGTAATCTTCGCTCAGCCAAATATCGCCGAACATATCTGCAAAAAAATCTATCGCTACTTCGTTAATTACGACATTACACCAACTGTAATGAGTGATGTAATCAGCGATATGATGCAAACATTAGTGAGCAACAATTTCAATGTGCTCCCGGTTATGCAGCAATTGCTTGGCAGTGCGCATTTTTACGATATGGCAGTTCGCGGCTCAATCATCCGCAGCCCTATTGAAATGTTTCTGGGCATGTACAATGCAACCGAATCGGTTCCGGCTTATGATCTGGCAACCAACTACGAAATCTATTTGAATATTTTCTGGGTTTCAGGAACAGCCGGACAAGATTATCTTTCGCCGCCAAACGTTGGCGGCTGGCCGGCATACTATCAGGCGCCTTCATTCTCGCGGCTTTGGGTAAGCTCCAGCAACCTGAAACTCAGGTTTGATGTTGCTGCATGGCAAACGGCTTGGGGCGGATTTATGATTAATGGAAATCCGTTTGGGGTTGATGTACTCAACTATCTCAATCAGCTTCCTGTGCCATCAGATCCGGTGCAGGTTGTAGAGAACTCGTGCATTGTGTTTTGTCCGAAACCGGTGAGCCAGCTTGATAAACTTGTACTGAAAAGTATTCTTTGCAACGGTCTTCCGGATTTTGAGTGGACAATTCAGTACAACGATTATCTGGCAAACATTGGCGATCCGGTTTATACTGATCCTGTTCGCCGGCAAATAGCTTTCATGCTGATGCGCCTTTTCAAATTCCCGCAATTCCAAACCATCTGATACCTCACACGCCATGAACATGAAACGCAGTGAATTTCTCCGGATGGTTTCTGTAGGATCGCTGGCAATTCCGTCGGTGATGCAGGGCATGAAACTGCAACCTGTTTCGCAGCCACTGTTTACCACATCTGTAAATGCCGAAGACCGTGTACTGGTACTGATTCGATTGAACGGCGGAAACGACGGACTGAACACCCTGATTCCGCTCGATCAGTATGCGAATCTGGCTATACAGCGCCCGAACTTATTACTCCCGCAAAACTCTCTCCACAAAATTACCGATACCCTTGCGCTGCATCCGGTAATGAGCGGAATGGAAAACCTCTACAACACAGGCCGAATGGGCATTGTGCAGAATGTTGGTTATCCGCAGCAAAACCGTTCGCACTTCCGGTCGATGGATATTTGGTCAACCGGCATGCTGGATGCGGGTGCAACAACGGGCTGGATGGGCCGGCATTTTGATGCCAATTTCCCCGGATTTCCGGCAGCATATCCGAATGCCGATCAGCCCGATCCGTTTGCGATTACAATGGGCTACGAAGTTTCATCAACCTGTCAGGGATTGATGGCCAACTTCTCACACGCCATTACTGATCCGTTTGAAACGTATGATCTCGATCCAAGCGGAATCATTAACGACGGAACTTACTATGGTTCGCACATGGAATTTCTGGCCACACTTATTGACCAGACCAATGCCTACGGCGATCAGATTTTAGCAGCAGCCACAGCCGGAAACTCACTCAGCAACCTGTATGATCTGAACAACCAGCTTGCTGTTCAGCTCCGCTACATTGCACAAATGATTTCGGGCGGACTGAAAACGAAAGTGTATATCGTTAACATTGATGGTTTCGATACACACGACTCGCAAGTTGCAGCTACCGATGTAAATACAGGCGACCATGCCACACTGCTCAAAACACTTTCGGATGCTATTTATGCATTTATGGACGACATCCGTCTGCTTGGTCTCGACGATAAAGTAGCCGGTATGACATTCTCTGAATTTGGCCGGCAGATTGCATCGAACTACAGTTTGGGTACCGATCACGGCGATGCTGCTCCGCTCTTTTTGTTTGGAAATTGTTTGAGCACACCAGTGTTTGGCAACAACCCAATTGTTCCCGATCAAATTGTAGATCAGGCTGGATTGCCGATGCAGGTTGATTTTCGTGATGTTTATGCATCGGTACTCAAAGATTGGTTTGAAGTAGATACGAATGAGATCCAGAGCATGTTTGAGCATCAGGTTACATTCTATCCGCTGATGAACAAATGCCGCGAGACGACGATCAATGAAAGCGGCGAGGCCGTGGTACTTGTGTATCCGAATCCGTGCGCCAATTATGCAACCATACGTTTCGATTGCCTCACAGAATGGGTGCGCGTAGAACTGATTGACCTCAGCGGCCGACTGGTTCAGGTGCTGGTAGAAGGCAATCTTGCAGGAGGCATGCACAATGTGCCTATTGAACTCGAACGTCTTGCCGTTGGCGAATACATCATCAGAGTGCGAAAAGATTCGGGCACACTCAGCACAAAAATGATGCGGGTAAAATCAATCTGATTTTAATGAAATAAATAAAAAGAGTTCAGCAAATATTCAGCTGAACTCTTTTTTTATGAAGATGATTCGGCAATAAATCAAATCCTTAAGGCAGAAAAACAGCAATCGAATAAAGACATTTATCTTTGAGCATATCTCACTTTGCCTGCAACAGCGCATGAAAGAAAAGTTCAGCAATCATTTTGCAAAATACAGTGCGCTCACCGAATCGGAAATCAAAGCGATTCACGACAGCATGATTATTAAGCACTTTTCTAAAGACGATTTTCTGATTCGTGAAGGGCAAGTGATGATTGATACTTACTTTGTTCTTCAGGGGTGTGTGAGGCTATACAAACTTGTAGATGGGAATGAAATAACAACACATTTTTTTACCGAAGAGCAATGGATTATTTCAACAGGTGACATTAGCGGTAACGAACCCTCTGCCGATTATCTTATTTGTTGCGAAGACACAGTTGTTTCGGTTGGTAATGAGGAAAGCGCACGAAAGATATTTGAAAATTTCCCGCGGTTTGAATCGATAGCGCGGTCGATATTGCAGGATGTGTTGTTTGAGCAACAGAAAATGCTGAGTTCCTTTTTAACACAAACTCCTGAACTGCGCTATATCAATTTACAAAAATCCAGACCTGATATTTTGCAGCGCGTTTCGCAATACCATATTGCCAGCTACATTGGCGTAAAGCCCGAATCGCTGAGCAGAATCAGAAAACGCCTCGCCGAGAATCGTGACTAAGCAGTTGCTTCCGGCTTACGATAGTATCGATATTCGGCGAATATCGACTAGTATGCTCCGCCGGCCTTAATGGCTTCACGTATGTGTGCGAGATGATGGCGGCAATGCCAGGCATAAAGCCCAACCGCAACATCTAAGCGATAAACTTTACCATATTGCGGATGCACATAGGTTCGCTCCCAATCTGCATCAGAAATATTATTGAGCAGCAAACTCCACCTGCGGTGTACACCATCAAGCAGCATCACCGACCATTCGACAGGAGCCTCGAGTGTATCGGGAAGTTCGGCCCAGAGGGCTTCCATGTATGGCTTTATGGTTGGATTGTCCTCGGTAAGTAAAAGTTTGGTGCGGATAAAGGCATTCATGTGACTATCGGCACAATGATGAATGACTTGCCGGATACTCCATCCTTCGGGGCGATAACGCCAGGCAAGCTGATGCAGTTCGAGAGTAGTTGTAACTTCCTGAATGCGCCTCGGAAACTGAGCAATTTCGTATTTCCACTCCTGAATAATGCTGTGATTGATAATTTCAGGTGGCGAATACTTGCCAACCGGGAACCGAAGTTGATCTAAATCTAATGTTTCCATGGTACAGGTTTTTTTGCTGTATAAAGTTACAACGTTTTTAGCTGCATTGTTGAGTTAATTAACCTTGAAAATGTGTATTTGTTAAACACATTTTAATGTCGCCTGATATTGAAAACAGACATTCACAAAATCATTTCCTTCAAAACTGATTTACACAATCACAATTCAAAAAACACCCCGATAAATTAACAAGCCAGCAGGCAGCTAAATCGAATTATTAATCTATATTGTTGGTTGATTATGAAGATGAATCAAGTCTGCTCAACACAACAAGTATGAAAAAAATATTACTCGCGTTGTCAGTTTCTCTGACATTGTCTGCTTCTGCTCAACAACTCAGCAAGCCATCGCCTGCAGTTATTCAAACGCTGCCGCTTTGGGCGCAAACCATGTATAGTAATAATCCGAATGTTTTTACTGTTGACAGCTTGTACAAAGTCTGGTACAGCGAACACGAGTTCGTGAAAGATTACAATACATTTTACTACAAAACCTGGCGGCGTGAGGTTTCATCGCACATGCGTTCCGACGGATCTATTATTCCCGCAGAGCAAATTTCGCTGCAACCGGTTCAGCCTGCAGCACGTTCACGCAGCACGTGGGATATGATTGGTCCCGAAAAAATGTTCAGAGAAAACGGAACCCGCATCGACCGGCAAACCAATGTGTATTGCATCTCGCAAAGTGCGCAGCAACCCAACATCCTTTTTTGCGGCACAGAACCGGGCGATATTTTCAAAAGTACCGACGGCGGACAAAACTGGACAATTACTTCAATGAATGTAGGTGCTACGGGCGGTTTTACATCTATCGCAATTGATCCTACAAATGTAAATGTGGTATATGCAGGCTCAAGCAGAGCTATTCTGAAAACAACCGACGGCGGCGCTACCTGGACAACTTTACTCACCGTAAATAACCTCTGGGTTAGTGAATTACTGATTAATCCGCAAAATTCGCAGATTATTATGGCTGCCTGTGATGACGGTTTGTACAGAAGCACCAACGGTGGCGCAACATGGACGATAATTTTCACTGATCCGTGCTACGATATAAAGTTTCGTCCGGGAAATCTTTCAGTAGTCTATTTGCTTAAAAATAATCCTTCGCTGATGATTTGCGAATTTCTGCGGTCAACAGACGGTGGTCTAACTTTTTCTGTTCAGTCGGCCGGATGGTATTCATCAACTGATCCGGCACGGCAAGATATGGGTGCGCGCCTCGGTGTTACGCCCGCCGACTCGCTTTGCGTATATGCTTATCTGATTGGTGAATCGAAGCCAAATGATGTGGGATATATTGGCCTGTTCAGAAGCAACAATGGCGGCACAACATGGACAAACCCGAACGGACAAATCGGCGGACCTTATTCGACAGTTCACCCCAATCTGGCACGAGGCACAACAACATGGAATTATCATCAGGGTTTTTACAACTGTGCGCTGATGGTTTCAAATACTGATCCGGATATGGTGCTTATCGGTGGTTTGAACCTGTGGCGGTCTGATGATGGCGGAGTAACTTATACGTCGGTTGCAGGATATATTGGCGGGCCGCTGAATATGCATGTGGATATGCAGGATTTCCGGGCAACGCCAACCGGTTACTGGATTACCAGCGACGGCGGCATCAATCACTCGAACGATTTTTTTGTGGTTGATCAGGTGGTGATGATGGATGGAGTTCACGGCTCCGAATTCTGGGGAATGGGAATCGGCTGGAATGAAGATGTTTTAGTGGGTGGCTTATACCACAACGGTACTCCTGCCTGGCATGAAAATTATACCAACAATGAATATGTTCAGCTTGGCGGAGGAGAACCAGCATCCGGCTATATAAACCCCGGACAAAACCGATTAGCATACAGTTCAAACATTGGCAGCGCAGTAATACCGCTCAGTATTGGTCAACCCATTACCCGCGGCACTATTAGCTTGTGGCCCAACGAAAGCTACTGGGGAGCCGAATCAGGAAAGATGGATTTTGATCCGCGATGCTACAATATTGTTTACATCGGCAACGAAAATAAATTTTACAAATCAACCGACGGAGGTGTAAACTATTCACTTCTTCATACTTTCGGTACGGTAACCACTGAAGAAATTATTCAAACCGAAATTGCCTGGACCAATCCCGACATCATTTATGCTTGTCAGCATGGCGGTGGCGGTAAACTTTGGAAAACCACCAATGGCGGAACTGCTTGGTCGCAGCTTACAATACCATCACCCGGGTCGGGCGGAAACCGAAACTGGCTGCTTATTACACTCAGCCCTACCGATGAAAATAAGATTTGGCTGGGATATCCATACGGTGCAAATGGCAATAAAACTTTTTACTCTTCTGATGGTGGTGTTACGTGGACAAACATAACTGATGCGAATCTCAATAATCAAAGTTTAAGATGGCTTCAGCACATTGGAAATACCGATGGCGGTGTTTACTGCGTAACTAATCAAACCATTTATTACAGAAACAACACTACAGCAACCTGGCAACCCGACAACACAGGTTTGCCGCTTTTTCTGGACGGACTTTCGGCAAAGCCTTTTTACCGCGATGGTAAAATCAAGCTTTCTTCTTATGGTCACGGTGTTTGGGAAAATGCGTTGCAGGATCTTCCCGCAGCACCAGTTTGCCAGCCGCAGGTTGATCGTCTCACCTATCCGTTTTCGATGACTTGCGAACCCGACACGCTTCAGTTCGAAGATCATTCTATTCTCAATCATGCCGGAGCTTCGTGGCAATGGAGTTTTCCCGGCGGAAATCCTTCATCGTCTTCCATCCGCAATCCGCGTGTAGCTTACACTGCTCCGGGAACATATACAGTAACGCTTACTGTAACCGACAGCGCCGGACTAACCGACAGCAATACACTCATAATTACGGTTAGTACATTTCAGGCTCTTGCAAACCTGATCGAAGGTTTCCAGAACGGTGTACCGCCACAACAGGGCTGGTGGCTGAAGTCGCTTACTCCAGCAATTGGTGAATGGGAGCTGAATTCAACTGTGGGCGGCTACGGCAACAGCACACAGTCGGCAATGTTCAACAACTACTACACCAATGTTCAGGGTGACGCAACCGATATGCGTGTACGTGTTGACATGACGCAGCAGCAAACATCGATGCTGAGGTTTGATGTTGCATATGCAACTTACAGCGCATCACTAACCGACACACTCGAAGTATTGGTATCAACCGATTGCGGGGCAACATTCACAAACGTATATCGCAAAGGCGGATCGCAATTAGCAACAGCACCAACCACCACTTCTCTGTTCACACCCGACTCATCGCAGTGGCGAACGGAGAGTGTTTCGCTGGCTGCTTTTGCAGGTGAGACTGATTTGCTGATTGCATTCCGCGACCGTTGCTATTATGGTCAGCTGTTGTATGTTGACAACATTAATCTGTCGGGACCGCTGACCATTACACAACCAACTTCACCGGCAAGTGCAACTATTTATCCGAATCCTGCTGCCTCCGGTCAAAGCATCATGCTGCTTTCACAAGAAGGAGAAAGAGCGGTGCTTGAAATTGTTTCTGCTGAAGGCAAGATGGTGTATCGGGGTAATTGTGTTTCAGGCGAAACGATTCAGCTTCCCAATCTTGCTGCCGGAATTTATGTTTGCCGGATTACAGGCGAAACGTATATCAGGCACCAGCGGCTGATTATTCGCTGATTAACGCATACAAAACAAAAAGCGTCCCCGCAATAAATGCGGGGACACTTTTTGTTTAAATGATTGTCGGCTAAACTACCAGCCCAAAATCCACGAGAAAATAAGCGGGGCTACAATTGTAGCATCCGACTCAACAATGAATTTTGGGGTTTTGATATCAAGTTTGCCCCAGGTAATTTTTTCGTTCGGAACAGCACCTGAATAAGAGCCATAGCTGGTGGTTGAATCCGAGATCTGGCAGAAATAAGACCAGAACGGAACATCGTGCCACTCCAAATCCTGATACATCATAGGAACTACGCAGATCGGGAAATCGCCGGCAATTCCGCCACCAATTTGGAAGAATCCAACACCTTTTCCGGCTGAGTTCTGGCGATACCAATCGCTGAGCCCTACCATATCTTCGATACCGCTTGTCATGGTAGTCGCCTTCACTTCGTTTTTAATTACATACGAAGCGAAAATATTGCCCATGGTAGAATCTTCCCAACCCGGAACCACGATAGGCAGGTTTTTTTCGGCAGCAGCTACCATCCAACTGTCTTTCGGATCAATTTCGTAATACTGCTGAAGCACGCCGCTGTTGATCATCTGATACATGAACTCATGCGGGAAATAGCGTTCGCCATTGTCATCTGCTTTTTTCCAGAGTTCCCACACATGTTTTTGCAGGCGGCGGAATGCTTCTTCTTCCGGAATACAAGTATCGGTAACGCGGTTCAGTCCTTTTTCGAGAAGATCCCATTCTTCTTGCGGAGTAAGATCGCGATAATTGGGAATGCGGCGGTAGTGCGAGTGCGCTACCAAATTCATCAGGTCTTCTTCGAGATTGGCGCCTGTGCAGGAAATAATAGAAATTTTATCCTGACGGATCATTTCTGCCAGCGACACGCCCAGTTCGGCGGTACTCATTGCACCGGCAAGTGTAACCATCATTTTACCACCTTCGAGCAGGTGAGTTTCATAGCCTTTGGCAGCATCTTTAAGAGCTGCGGCATTAAAATGACGATAGTGGTGATCGATAAACTGAGAGATCGGACCTTTGTTCATAACAGGTGCGTGTTGTTGGTTTTACTGAATAGGCCGCAAAGGTATAGTTTTCCGTGCGGGCATGTAAACTATTGAGATAAAATGTAACACATGCAGGGGTTTAGCATCATTAATTCTCGTTTTCAAAACTATTTACTCATCTGCACGATATTTTCAGGTAATACTAAATTCAGTTATTTGTCCTCACATCTGTCCAAAATAAATCTTTTTGGACAGCACGATTGAGTTCTGTTTCATTGAGAGACATATAATCTTCATTCAAAACCCTCATTTTTAGGCATTCTTACTTCTGTAGAACAATAAAAATGACCGTACACACCTTTG
>JBKDHA010000113.1:0-13191 GCA_046335555.1 Bacteroidota bacterium | reverse complement strand
CCCTATTCGTATGCTCGCTGATCGCATCAATACATTGCAAATGGGCATGGTTGCCTCAGAACGTGTGTTTAAAGTAATGGACACAAACGATGTCATTTCGCGTGAAGGAACAAAAGACGCATCAGCTATAAAAGGGCATATTGAATTCAATAAGGTTTGGTTTGCTTACAACCCCGAAACCGAAAACAATGAAGAACCGCATTGGATTCTCAGAGGCATTTCATTCAACGCCGCCGCCGGTGAAACCATTGCCATTGTTGGTTCTACAGGTTCCGGAAAAAGTACAACCATCAACCTGCTCAGTCGTTTCTACGAATATCAACGCGGCACAATCAGTATCGACGGCGAAGAAGTTCGCAACTACGAGCTTTCATCTTTACGGCGCAATATTGGTGTTGTTTTGCAGGATGTATTTTTGTTTTCCGATACTATCCGCAACAACATCACACTGAACAATCCTGAAATTACTAACGCACAAATTGAAGCTGCCGCCAAAGCAGTAGGTGCGCATGATTTCATCATGAGTCTCCCCGGCGGTTACGATTATGATGTTAAAGAACGCGGCGGAATGCTTTCTGCCGGACAACGTCAGCTCATTGCTTTCATCCGCGCTTATGTTTACAACCCGCGCATCCTTGTGCTCGACGAAGCAACTTCCTCAGTTGATACAGAGTCGGAGCGCATGATTCAGCACGCCACTAAAAAACTCACTGAAGGTCGCACCTCAATCATCATCGCACACCGTCTCGCCACGATCCGCAATGCCAGCCGGATTTTGGTAATGGATCATGGAGAAATTATTGAGCAGGGTTCACACGAAGAGTTGCTGAAACATGAAAACGGTCAGTACCGGAAATTATTTGAGTTACAGTTTCGGGATGAATTGGTTGGGGAGTAAGGTTTTTTTCAATCCTCCTGCACAACCCCGCGCAACGCATCCGCATTGATATAAGAAACCTCTTTCATCAACTGTTCATCCGCATTAATCACAATTACGTAACCACTTTTCTCAAGACGCTCAACCGTTGTCGCATCCGGAATTCCCTGATAGGCCAGACAACCCGTATAAAACATAGTTTCCACCGGACGATTCATATTGAAGTAAACAGTTTTCGGATGCGGATTTGCGCTTTTGAGTTCGCGTAATTGCTGCACCCAGCGCGGATTGCGTTCGTTGCCATCAAAAAACTTAATGCGCTCGTTGGAGTAGCGCAGCGTAAAAAACAGAAAAGCAGTAAGTAAAACCGGTGAAGTAATCTTCCAATATTTTTTAGGTTGTAGTCGAAAAAGCATCGAGCAAAATGCTCCTGTCATAATAAATGCTGCCGGAGCTGTAAAAAGTGTGTAGCCCGTCATTTTAGTTGCGGCTAATGTAAAAAAGAGCAAAGGAATCCACAGCCAAACGATCAGCAATAAACTATTGAGGCTTCTCTGTTTTAGTGTGCGCCAGGTAAACCACAGCAGCACAATCATAAATAAATCGCCAAATGCAATCGACATTTTCTCAAAATGAAAATACCACGGGCCTCCGTGTCCTTCGAGCACTTCAGTAAAATGACGGAAATTGTACTGAGCTTCCCAGGCCGCTTCGGCAGGGAAGTACGAGTGAATGTAAATTTGCCACGGTAATGCAAATGCTGCAACAACAGTGCAAAGCAAAAGAAACTGCCCAGCTATCTGACCACGCGAAAAAGTATTTGTATTCACTACTGCAATCAACCACAATGGTAGTACAATAAGAGCCGGCAGCCAACGCGTGAGCAAGGCAGAGGCTATTGCAATTCCTGTTAAAATATTCAGGTACGTTTTTTTTGTATCTGCAAAACGCAATGCCAGCCAAACGCCCAGCGAAATAAAAAAAAGATACAATACATCGTAATGATCGGTGGCTGCTCTTCCGCCGCTGGTTTCAATAATTAATCCGTTCAGTGAACACAGGAATGCAGCTATAAATCCCGTGCGTTCATCAAACAGTCGTTTGCCAATTAAAAAAGTAAGCAGCACAAGAAATGTAGTGGCTATAATAGAAGGAAGACGAACGCCCCATTCATTTATTCCGGTAAGATGCATACTGCCTGCCATGAGCCAGAGCGGCAAAGGTTGTTTGTGCAGCCATACTTCGTTGCATAACCAGTTGGTATAATCGTATGGTAAAATATGATGTTCGTAAAGTTTGGGCGTTAGCGGATCGTTCATCATGTTACGCGCTACCTGTGCATGAAAACGCTCGTCCCATTCGTGCAGGTATTTATCTGATGAAACATATATGCTAAGTGAAGCTCCGCAAATCATGAGCAACAAAACTGCGGCTGCTATTTTTGAACGGCGAAAGAAAATCAGCGAAGTAATATAACATACAGTAACCAATGCGCAAACCAAAGCACCATTGAAAATAGGAGTAGCCATATTCTATTCTGCTATTAATTCGTTCAACTTTCCATAATCCACTTTCGAGAAATGCCGTGGATCGCGGGGAAGGTGAGCAATGATACGAATTTCGTGGAAGGCGTATAAATTTTGCACGGTTGCTTTTACTTTATTTTTTATTTTTGACCTAAAATAATCCCACTATGAAATATCAAAAATATTTACTCCTTACTTCTATTTTATATTCACTGGCTCTGTCTTCACAGAATCCTACCTTGGATTGGTTTTCGAATTGGGGAGCTTTGAATTCTTCAGTAATTTTTAAAACGGATATAGATAACGGCTCTAATATTTATGCTACAGGCACTTTTGATGGAACTGTTGATTTGGATCCGGGTCCTTTGACAAGCAATATCATTAGTAATGGTATGGGAGATATCCCGATAATTAAATATTCACCGAGTGGTAATATTATTTGGGCAAGGTCAATTGGCGGAAATCAAGTTGATGTTTCAAGAGCAATAGCAATCGATAGTAATAATAATTGTTTTGTAGCTGGACAAATAAGAGGTACAGTCGATATTGATCCTGGGCCAAACAATCAATTTGCCACTGTAAATAATCAAGGTGGTTTAGTTTTATTAAAATTAGACCCATTGGGGAATACTGTTTGGAGTTTTGCAATAGGTTCAACAAGTAGTCTAATTGTCAGTTCTATTGCTATTGATGAAAATAATGATATATTATTGACAGGATATTTCTCCGGTAACTTTGATGCCGATCCAGGCTCTGGATCTTTTTTAATGTCCAGTACTTCCTCCAGTATTGATGCATTTATAATAAAGTATTCAAATTCCGGAAATCTGGTATGGGGTAAATCGTTTGGAGGTCAGTTTAGTGATCAGAGCTTTTCAATAGTTACTGATAGTAATAATAATATCGTAATATGTGGCGATTTTATTGATATCTGTGATTTTGATCCGGGTACAGGAGTATTCAACTTAACTGCATTTTATTTACCAAGTTCGGGATATTCTTCAGATGCATTTACTGCTAAATATGATTCAAATGGTAATCTTCTTTGGGCACGACAAATAGCAAATGGAGACAGGATTCAAAGGGCATTGGTAACAGAAATCGATAATGAAGGAAATATTTATAGTGGAGGATTCTTTTTCGACATCTGTGATTTCGATCCGGGGGCAAATTCATTCCTGTTATCATCACAGGCAAGCAGCACTGCTGATGCTTTTTTACATAAAATGGATAGTGCCGGTAATTTTATATGGGCTATCAGTATCGGGGGGACAAGCGGGGATATAATCAGTGATTTGTCAATCGACAGGTATAATGATGTTCATGTTGTTGGTTCATTTGTTAACTCTGTTGATTTTGATCCGGATACCTCTGTTTTTATTTTGAATGGTTTCCCCAATACCAATGATATATTTTTTGCAACATACACAGAGAATGCTTCATTTCGACAAGCAACTCAATTTTCTAGTTCGGGTTCAGATCAAAACTCATCTATTTCTCTATACGATAATAAAATTATTATAGCTGGCTCCTTCCAGTCTTTTATGGATGTTGAACCTGGTTCAGGACAAACAATTGCAACACCTAATTCTGCTGGTGATGCGATCATAATTCAATTAGATGTTTTAGACTGTAGCAGAAGAGGAATTATTGTGAATCAAATTAGTAATATAGGTTGTACAGTTCCAGGAAAGATTGTATTAGAATTAGGTTTCGGAACGCCTCCATTTACGTTTAATAGTAATCCTCCTTTGATATCCAGTCTTGATACTTTATTAGTTTATTCTCCAGGGATTTATAACATAACAATTATGGATGCCGATTCATGTATGGCACAGGCATCTTATTTGATTAATGCTCCAGTTACATCAACTGGCTTTGATTTGATGGGCAATGCTGTATGTAGTGAAATATCACCTACTGATACAGCTTTACTTTGGATTGATGTTGTAAATGAAGGATGCCAAAGTGTTTCCGGCCAATTAAGTTTAACTATGGATTCCTTGACAGTTTTTGCCGGCTCAATTCCAGCCCCAAGCCAAGTTAATGGGAATCAAATTATTTGGAATTTACCAGCGTCTAATTATGACTCAGTTTCATTTAATGTTCAAGTATTATTTATTGCAGACTCATCATTGTCAATAGGAGATACTATTCATTTTTCTTCATTTATTACACCCATTTCAGGAGATGTCAACGCCTCAAATAATTCTTTATACTTAGATTATCAAGTAACAGGTTCGCAGATAGCCGGGAACGATCAGTTACTTTATGCTTATCCACCAGGTAAGTGTGATGAAAGATTTATTGAACTGACTGATCGATTAGTATACTCACTCTTAATAAGTAATAATACAAATAATATCATTTCACAGGTGCTAATTGTTGATTCTCTTTCTCAGAATCTTGATATAAATACTTGTCGAGTTATTTCTTCTAACAACAGTTACTATACAGAAGTATATTTACCAAATACACTTTTGTTTCATATGAAAAATGCTAATTTATCTGCATCGGTTGCTGATTATCTTAACAGTATAAGTTATTTGCATTGGTCGCTCACACCTAGTGTAACATTTAATTCCGGAGATACGATTTTGAATCAGGCAGGAATAATATTGAATAATACAGGAATACAAACTTCAAATAATATATTTCATACGGGTAAATTTCCTGGACCTGACACATCAGTAATTATCAATGGTAATGTTATTTCAGCGGTTGATACTACAAAAAGTTATTCGTGGCTTGATTGTGTTAGTAATCAGCTTGTTCCTGGTCAGAATTCATATTCATATACGGTTTCAGTCAATGGTACTTATTCACTAATTATTTCTGATGGATGTTATTCTGATACCTCAGCCTGTTATACTTTTCTGACTACTGAAAGTATATTGATTGATAATGAGATTTTGTTTCAGTGTTATCCCAACCCTGCGGATATATTTACATTGGTAACCAGTAAGTCGGGAGGTAATTTTGTAATTTATAACCAGTTGGGGGAAGCATTAACAACGTATCATATGAATGGACAATACTCCATGATAATTGACCTGAGTATTCTCCCCAAAGGTATTTACTTCATTTGTAATGAGAATGGTGAGTCAATTAAATTAGTCGTAATTTAAATAAGAAATCTTTTCATCATCTCCTTCAGTTTTCCGTAATCCACTTTCGAAAAATGCCGTGGATCGCGGGGAAGGTGAGCAATGATACGAATTTCGTGGAAGGCGTATAAATTTTGCACGGTTGCTTTTACTTTTTCCTGATCGGCATTTTTATCAGGCTCAATGATTGCCATGATTTTTTCGCCAAACTGCAAAATTGTTCCGGCAGTCACGCCGGGCAGCATACGCAATTTTCCTTCCCACAAAAACGGAGCAAGCAGTTGTCCGGCTTTATCGTAAATAAGCGAAGTACAGCGGCCGCAAAGAAACAAGCTGCCGTTTTCATCCAGAAATCCGGCATCGCCGGTTCGGTGCCAGACTGCATTGCCGATGAAAATTTTGTTTTGCTTTACAGCTTCCGGATTGTCGATATAGTGTCGCAAAACGTGCGGGCCGCTTACAACAATTTCACCAATGCTTCCGGCAGAAAGTTGCAGTTGTTGTAATTCGGCAATGCTGTTTACTGCAATTGGTTCTGCTTTTATCGGCAGTATCATAACTGTTGCAGCTTTCGCAAGATGTCCAACTGCCAGCCCGCGACTGAGTTCGTTTTGCTGAACAAGTTCTGCTGCTGTAATTCTGCTTATCGGTTCGGCTTCAGTAGAGCCGTAAACAATATTGATTTGCGCTTGCGGATAACCGCGCTGCATAGTCGCAGCCTGATCCGGAAACACGGGAGCACCGCCGGTAAACATGCGCCGCAGTAAGGCTGTATCTGCACCCGGATGCGCCGCAGCATGCAAACCAAGCTGTTCAACCAGATACGGCGATGCTGTAATGCGGTTGACCTTGTGCGCAACAATCTGCTGCCGGATGCGTTCCGGATTCAGAGTTTTGGGTTTGCGCGAATTGTAGTCGGCAATGACCGAGGGAATGCCGCTGCCCAGATTAAGCAGCAAAACAATGGGCAGCACAGGCATATCCACATCATCAGCCGCCGGCGAAATTTCCTGAATCAGTGCATCAAACTGCGCCTGCAAAAATCCGTGTGTGCGGTCGGCAGCTTTCGGAATTCCGGTACTTCCGGTGGTGAATGTAATCAGCGCCGTTTCAGTAACATCAACAGCAGCGGAGGATGAATCGCCTGAAACAGTTTTGATTTGCTGCCCCAGCCAAACCGGAATCCTGCGCAGTTCGCCCGAGAGCAATGCAAGTGCACGCAGTTTGAGCGGTGCAATGAATGCTTTGCATTTTGCAAGTCGGCAGCAAACTTCCAGCCGTTCGCGGCTCACCCATTCATCAAGAAAAACTGCAACCGCACCAATATGAAATAGCGCAAGTACACAGCGGTAAAGCGGAATGCTCATGGGCACAAATACAAGTACTCTGTCGCCGCGATTAATTCCTTTGCTGCGGTAGTATGCTGCTGCTTTTTCTACTTCAGCAGCAAGCTCTCCAAACGAAAGTACAGTCCCGTCTCGGTCAATGATAGCAGGCTTTTCAGGATGCTTTTGTGCTGCGTCAAAAAAGTGCCGGGTAATGTTCATGCGCCGCGTTCAATGTTACGTTTTATATTACTCAGATTGCCGCTGAAAATACTTTCAACACGCCATGATGCAAGATGTGTTTTGAATAATTCCCAAAGCCCCGGCTCATAGTTTTTGTAAAAGAGTGTTAATGTAAGTTTGCATCTTTTTCCGCCATCGAGCGGCGTGTAAATTTGTTCAGTATATAAACCATTGGCCGTCATTGAAAACTCTTTCATGTTGTAAACTGTGAGCTGGCGGCGCTTTGCAGGTTCAACTTCTGTAATTACTTCGTCCCATTTTACGCCGGTTTCATCTTTGTTGCAGAAACAGCGGCGGCGAACTCCAACACTTCCATCGGCAAAACTATCGCTATTGAGCGGAGTAATGTGATGAACAAATACCGACCACTCACCGGCTTTTTCGGAGTGTCCTAAGTATTCAAATACAACATCCGGCGATGCATTTATTTCTACCGAAGCAGCAATTGCTTTGTAAGGAAGATCATCATGTTTTTTATAGTTGCTGAATAACCAAACGGCAAGCACTGAAATAAACGGAAGCAGCAGAAGTGTGCGGAGAATTATTTTTCGTTTGTTTTTCATGCGATTTGTTTTTCAAGTAAAACATATTCGCGAAGCGGTTCTCCTGAAAACTTTTCAGACAGACTTACTGATTTATTATTGACGTGCATATAGGCATGAATAACTGATGTATAACCATTTTGCCTGGCATACCGCGTTAAATTATTGCCGAGAAGCGTTGCCAAACCGCGGTAAATGGACTTCGGATTACGTGCAAGCGTTTTGAGGACGAATCGTTTTTCGGTTTTGCAAAAATGATCCGGAAAAGCAAACATCAGCGCATGAATCATTCCGTCGGCCGATTCAATAACAACACTGCTTCCGGGCGAAATATAGTCGGCCGTTTTTTCATAGCGCATCCTGAATTCATCAGCAGTAATGGGCGCATAAAGAGTATTCTCGCTGAATGCTTCGGTACTGAACATATACAGTTTATTGATTTTATCACCTGTAAAATCGTCGGCTGTTAATGCTCTTATCGTAAGCCCTTTTTGAGTGAGTTGTGATTCAAGTAAAAGCAGTTGGGGTGAATCACAGGTTAGTTTTCGATCGATTGTAGAAATATATTTTTCGGCAGTTGTAAATCCTGCATTCAGCCACTGCAGCAAATAACTATGCGGATGCCAATGTTCCGAAAAAAATAAATCACTTGAATTATCGGTGCGGAAACGATATGTTGCCCAACTACTGCCGTTCATCGGGCCGATGAGTTTTTTGAAGCCGTGCTGCCGTGCAAAATTCTCTGCTTCGGAAAGTATAAATGCGGCAGCATCATCGTTTTCGGATTCGTAGTTTCCGAGAATCAATGTTTGCGGGGCATCATCGGCATCGCTTTTATAAAGTGCAATTCGGGCTAAAGGTTCATTGTTGTATGCTGCGATAAGCACAGTAATTAATCGGCTGCTGTCAAGATAATCGTTCTGTGCTGCGCGAAGCGGTTTCAAAGTTTCCGGATAAGCAGAAAACTTCAGGCCGTTGTAAAGTGCTTCAAAATCTGAGTTGCCGGGTGATGTTTGAATACAATTCATAATGCTGTTGCAGGAAGTTCGCAAATAAATGTTTCGGGCGAATACAACTCAATATATGTTGCGGTATAAAGTACAAGAATTGCAGCAAACGGAATAAGCAGGTTATCGAAACCATTTCGGCTCATTGCTTCTGTTACCGATGTTACCAATGCAATGCACATTGAAAGCAGTACAAGTGAGAGGCCTGATGTTGTTGAAAGTGTTGCAAGAAGAGCAATACTCAGCACAGTTGCGGAAACAAAAAACAATATTGAGCCGGTCATTGTTTTGGTGCCGTTTCCTACTTTGTAAGGTTTCCAAGGCCAGCGTTTTCCGCCTAATGCGGCAATCGGATCACATAATGCAAGTGTGAGTACCGGAATGTAGAAATAAGCTTTCTGAGCAGTATCGCCCGAAAAGAAATCGTAAAAAAGAAATGTACTGTAAACAGCAATCGGATATGAAATACTTCCGTGCGATTTTCGGTCAATGGCATTGATTGATTTGAGGAGATTGTATTTCAAACTCACTAAAAGAATCAACGCAAATGAACCGCAGAGCAATAGAACATACCAATGACTGCGCAGAAAAACCGGAAAAAGCAAAGTGAGAATACCTGTGCCGATATGTATCAGTTTCCGGGTGTATTCGGCACGTACTCCAAATTTATGATAGAGTAATTCGCCTGATGCAAACAACAACAGAAAGCAAGCACCAAGCCAGAGACAATGTATGAGTTGCGAATCCATTATTTTAATTGATCGAGGTGAAAGCGATGATAGAAAAATCCATAATCGTTTTTACTGAGTTCATCTGAAACAGAACTATTACGTTCAAGTTTTTCGGGATACAGATTTGCAAGATTTCTCGGCACCATTAAATTCCAGTATGCAAAACGAGCACTGGGTTTTGAAGCACCTGCAAGCTGTTGTGCAATATTGGTGCTGATTTCAGCCGAAAGATATTCAAATATGTTTGAAAGATTGAACGCGTCAAATGGACCGTATTCGCGACAAGCATCTTCGGCATATCCTTTGAAAAATACAATTTTGCTGAGATTCTGCTGAATACGTTCAAAGTTTTCTTTTCGGGCGTAATAAGGAAGCTGAGGCTCAAAATTACCTGTCATAATATGATGCAGAAAATGATTGCGTTGCATTGTTTTGCTTCGCAAATGTGTTTCAGCTTTTCCGAAAATATAACTGCTTACAGCAACTTTTACTTCATTCATAAATTCTGGATCGCGGCCATATTTCCCCATAACAAAACGACTGAAAAAGATTTTGAAGAATAACCGCCACCGCCAAGTGTTCCAGTGCTCTTCATAAAACTTTTGTTGTTCGTGTTCTGATTTATCACGAAATAACTCATCAATTCGTTTCTTGTTATGAATCAGCGGAAGCAATTTCTTTCTGAAATATCCAAAGTACCGTTCAAATTTCCCTTGATTAATAATTCCGGCTTCAATAATATCAATATGTTTATCACACCAGTTGCGTGTTTCAGCCGGAAGATGTTTGCTAAGTTGCTGATAAATTTCGCGGCGGCGTGTTGATGGTTTGAAGCCAAGAAATTCAAGAAACTCATCGTGCGTTGCAAGTGTGAAGGCTGCTTTTTTCAGTTCACCCAGCCAAAGCTGCACCGGATTTACATCTACGGCCACAACAATTTCAGGTGCAAAAGCAAGTAACGCAAAACTGTTATCGCCCGCCGAAGCAATTGACAGTACACGTTCTCCGGCTTTTATATTGAGCGCATTTACCAGCAGATCTGCATCTTCCCAGCAATTTGCATAGCGGATGAAATCAAATTCAACGCGTTGTTTCAGATCGTTTTTACTCATGATTCAATGATGTGAATTTCGCCGGTGCTGCCGTCCATTTCAACTACATCGCCGGTTTTGAGTTGTTGCAGTAATCCGCTTACACCTACAATGCAGGGCTTTCCCATTTCGCGCGAAACAATAGCGGAGTGGCTGAGCAAACTTCCGCGCTCAACCAATATGGCTGATGCAGATGGGAAGAGTGTTATCCAGCCCGGGTCTGTGCTGGCAGTTACAAGAATATCACCATCCAAACTGCTTACGCTGTGCGGATCATGAATAACCTGAACGCGAGCTTTTATGCGCCCCGGGCAGCAACCAATGCCTTTTAGCAGCGGCACAGAGCCATCGGCCGAAATTGGTGCAGCCTGCGGTGCAAAGGTGTTTCCGGCATACACAATGCCGCGTGTGGGAATGCGTTCGGCCGAAGGCTGGGTTTGGAATTTCGCGTAATCCGCTTTGCGGATGCGAATCAGTTCGCGCAGGTTGCGGAGATCGGAAGTACCGCGAATGTAGTTGGCAATTTCATCGAGCCGCAGCCAGAAAATATCGCGCGGTTCGTCAATCAATTGTTCGGCGGCAAAATTTTCGCCAATGGCCAGCATAATGCGGCGCACCATTCCGAAGCCGCGTGTGCGGGCATAACGCAGGTTTTCGCGGTTGCTCACCAAATCGCGTGAGCGGCGAAGCGCGAGATTGAAAAGCATTTTTTTCAGCGGCTTTCCGCCAAGCTTTTTCCGTACAACTGCTTCGGCTTCGCTGCGCAGTTTCAGATCAAGGTTGGCATGCACTGTTTCGGGCTGACGAAGTGCGGCAGTCACAACGCGAATAAATAAAGCAGGTTGCTGCCGATACGTAATCGTTTCGAGTTTCAGTTCACCTACAGTGCGGTCGCCCCATGCCGAAATATAACTTTCAATCAATTTGCGAAGCGGCTTATTTTCATCGAGCTGCAAGGCTTGCAAAACTTCAGCTTCCGTTAGTTCAAACAGTTTTATCCAATTGGTATTACTGCGAATAAGTTTGGTAATTTCTTCAATTCGCCGGATCGGTTCGGTACTCACAATATCGCGTGCACCGCAAAGCAAATCGTTGTGAAGTGTTGCTGCATTTTCAGGAAAGTATTTTGCAGTAAGTTTTTGCAAAACACCGTACCAGATCATGGCAAAGAAATCATTCACCAGCGGAGCTTTCCATTTTTTCAGCAGTGTTTGTTCAAAGCGTTCATACAAGACAATGAGCTGATCGGCGCGCTGTTTGCTGAAATCAATAGCATCAAACTCCTGCATTACTTGCTCAAACTCCTGTGTAAAGTTGCGGCGCATTTTTGGTAATCGGCGCTGGTTGCTGAGCAGCAGCCTTACCATATTCAGCACCCGCATCCGTTCGCTGAAACGGCTTCTTTTCTTTACATCTTCAAGAACAAATTTTTCTTTTACACCCATCATCTTCTCCATAAACTCAGCATTGAGCTGATAGCCGGGGAGAAGTGAAAGCAGTTTGAACCAGCTTCTTAAATTGTAATACACACGACCGTTCAGCAAGCCAAGCATATTGGCATACACAACAGCATGTTCGTTTCGTTCAGCTTCGCTGATACCCATCATTGCTGAAAACTGAAGGTAAACAGCTTCATACATTTTTCGAATAAACGAAAATGTAAGTGGTGAAGTTAATCCGGGATACGATTCAATAATATTGCTGTTGTCCCAAACTATGTAATCGCCGTTGGGATCGGGAAGTTGTGCGAGAGTTGTAACTGGTCGTGTTTGCAGCAGATAGAGTTGATTGGAAGCAACTGCAAATTCAATATCCTGCGGACGACCGTATAGTTTTTTTAAGTCGTGCAACCAGCGTTCTATTTTCCGAAGTTGTTCATCTGAAAGTGTTCTTGCATTTTGCAAAGCAGATTCAACTTCGGCGTAAACTGTTCCTCCGTTTTCCGCTTTCGTTACTTTGCGTGGTTTGGCAACAATTGTAGCCGCAATTTCGGTTTCGCTCACTGTAAATGTATCAGCATCCAGTTCGCCGGAAACAAGACCTTCGCCAAGTCCCCAAACCGCGCTGATAACGCATTGATTTCGGTTTCCGCTAACCGGGTTGATTCCGAATCCAACTCCGGCAGCATCAGCATTCACCATCAGTTGCACGATAACTGCAATGCTGCTGTTTCCGATGCCGTGAAACTGCTGATACACTTTAACGCGCTGCACACAGCCCGAACGCCAAACATCGCGGATGCGGGCCTCTAGTGTTTCGGCAGTAACGTGCAGATAGGATTCGTATTGACCGGCAAACGATTGTTCGCTGCCATCTTCTGCAAGTGCTGATGAACGAACAGCTAACTGCGCATCAGTTCCAAAATGCTGAAGCAGCGAAGAAATTATTTCGGAAGGAATTTGAAATGTATTGATGAAAGTTTCTTCGTCAGTCACATTTTCAGGAATCCAGCTTTTCAGCAATCCGGAAGGGAGCACTGCAAATTTCGGCACAGGAAATCCGGCATCTGTTAACCTGAACAGGTTCGATGCTTTTCCGCCGCAATCGTTGCTGCGTTCGTTGGCCGGCGTGCTGGAAAAGATTAGCATAAGTACAGGTTATTTTACTTCCAAATAATATTCACGTGCAAAAGCTTGGTAGTGAGCTGCAGTATCTTTTTTATCGGGAAGCATCATGAATTTTTTGAGAGTAGCTTTTTGTGTTTTGTATGCCGCCGCAGCTTCGCGTTTCAACGGCCAGTAT
>JBKDHA010000112.1:0-8223 GCA_046335555.1 Bacteroidota bacterium | reverse complement strand
GGCATTAATGCCGTGTTTTTTGGCCGCGACAAATTCACCGCAACAGCAGAGCCGCGCAATGCTTTTCCGGTACTGCCCGTGCTGCCCATAGTAGTTGAGCGAAAAATCAGAAACATAAGTCCCGAATTGCGCCTGCGCTATTATATTATTGGCGATAAAGAAAGCGATTTCGGTGTTTTTGCCGGTGCCGGTGTCGCGCGCGAATTGATATGGTATGAAACAACAGCAGTAGAACCGTTTAACGAGTTCGATTATTTGCTTTTCCTCAATTATAACAACAACCAGCTAAGCCTGTGGGCCAACCGCGGCGGCCAGGTTGGCGATCGCAACAGGGCGATTATTCAGTCTTTTACACTATCGGCCGGAGCCGAAAAAGCAGCGGGCAATAACTTCTGGCTCACCGGAGCTATAAATTACTACAGGCCTTACAACCAGCCAAGCGGGCTTCCGTTTGGCGAAAACTTAGTTACAGGCCGGATTTCGCTTGAGATTGGTTTGCGGGGGAATCTTTAGTGTGTAAAAGCCGCTTTTGATGTGCTCAAAAATTTTAACTTCATACAGGCATCGGAACATTTTAACGAACAGCAAATGGCACGTTTAACCGTGCTTTCAACCACAAAAAGTAAAAAAACATGTTTGGAATAAAGCACATCAAATTTGACTCAATGACTTACGTTCTGCATTTCAAGAACGGAAACATTAAAAGAGAGGGTCGCGGACTTTCGTTTTTTTACTTTGCCCCAAATAGTTCGATTGCGGCAATTCCAATGGGAAGTAATGACTTGCCTTTCATATTCAATGAATCGACAAACGATTATCAAACAATAAATATTCAAGGACAAATAAGCTACAAAATCAGTAATCCCAAAACCCTTGCCGATGTTTTAGACTTTACTGTAAACGACAGCGGTCAATACAAAAAAAACGACATTGAAAAACTTAATCAGCGAATCATTAACGAAGCACAAACAGCAACAGCGTCGTTTATTCATGAAATAAAATTGAAAGATGCCATTCGCTCAGCAAAATCAATTGAAGAAAGAATTCTTGAGGGACTAAAATCATCACAAGCAATTGCAATGCTCGGGATTAATATTTTAGGGGCAAATATTTTAGGTATTAAGGCAACACCCGAAATGGCAAGGGCATTAGAAACCGAAACAAGAGAAAAACTGCAGCAGGAAGCCGATCAGGCTATTTACGAACGCAGAAATTTTGCAGTTGAACAAGAACGAATAATTAAAGAAACGGAACTCAATACAGAAATTGCGGTTGAGGAAAAACAAAAGCAAATTGCTGAAAAGAAAATGGAATCCGAAGTTCAAAAAGCGGAAAACGACCGCAAGCTTCGGGAAATGAAATTGGCTGCAGACATTGCCGTAGAAAACCAAAGGAAACTACTTATTGAACAGAAAACAGCAAACGATAAAAAAGAAGCCGAAACGCAAGGATACGTTCTTGAAACAACCCTGAAGCCCTACAAAGAATTTGATTGGAAAATTCTAACCGCGCTAAATAATAACACAGATCCCAAATTTAATATCTCTCTTGCTTTTAGAGAATTGGCCGAAAAGGCAGATAAAATAGGTAATCTGAACATCAGCCCTGAATTATTGGATTCTTTACTTAACGAAAAGAGAGAGAACAGGAGATGAGTGTTGAATACGCCATAATTGTCAAGAATAAAACACGACTTGAATCTTTGATTGAACGCTTTAATACAAAAGCGCAGGCAAAATTTTACATTGAAAGTCTTGGCGGCAAATTTGATGATTATGAACTTGAACACGAAAACTTTCAAGCGGCTTTAATCTCATTACAAACACAACTTTCAAGAGTAGTAAAGAACAAGACGGTAGAAAGAATTTATCTTCCCTCGTTCATTTTTTCTGAAAAGAACCTGATTATTGTAATCGGACAAGATGGCCTTGTAGCAAACACCGCTAAGTATTCTAAAGGGTGTCCGATAATTGCGGTTAACCCAGACAAAGAAAGATATGACGGTATTCTTTTACCGTTTGACACAAGCGACTTTGTACTTGGCGTTGAAAATGTTCTGAGCAATAAGTTTCAATCAAAAACAATGCGTTTTGCAGAAGCAAAACTCAACGACGGGCAACGGCTTTTGGCATTTAACGATCTGTTTATTGGCGCATCGTCGCATATATCGGCTCGCTATAAAATCTCATTTAATCAAAACACAGAAGAGCACTCTTCAAGCGGCCTTATCATTTCAACATCGGCCGGAGCAACGGGCTGGTTAAGTTCAATATTCAATATGGCTTATGGCGTTACCGGCATTTTTGAGAAAAATCTAAAACCAAAAAGACCAAAACTCAAGGACAACGAACTGCTTTTTGCCGTAAGAGAACCTTTTCAAAGCATTAGAACTCAAATAGGAATAACAGCGGGAATAATTGCCAATCAAAATCGTTTGACCATTGAGTCGCTAATGCCAACAAGTGGTGTAATATTTAGCGATGGAATAGAAACAGATTTTTTGAAATTTAACAGTGGTTCAATAGCAACAATTGGAATTGCACCAGAAACAGCGAAACTGGTAACGAAGTGATACCGAAAAAGCAGCGGGCAATAATTTCTGGCTCACCGGAGCTATAAATTACTACAGGCCTTACAACCAGTCAAGCTGGCTTCCGTTTGGCGAAAACTTAATTACAGGCCGGATTTCGCTTGAGATTGGTTTGCGGGGGAATCTTTAGTGTGTAAGCGGTTTTGGTTTGATTCTTTATAAGCGGCACGGCAAAAAACACACAAGTAATTTTGAGATAATTTCTAGTGCGTTTCGAAGTTTCGCATTCCTGTTTCCAGAAAGAGTTGAAAAAGGGTTTGGCTACATTTCGCAGTTGGTGTGGCCAGTAAACGGTTTTTGCTATCAATAATTACATAAAGCGGACTTGCATTAGTTTGATAACGGGTTTTCATAAAAGATGCTGCTGCTTGCCCGTAAGTTGGTGCAATGGCAGTGTCTGGGAAAATGGTTGTGTCTGTTGTATTTATTAAACAAAAAACGAAATGCTCGCGAATATCGTCGGCTGCAGGATTTGTGTTTATGTTTTCAAAAAGGTTATCGTAGTCAGCTACATACCGTAACATTGTGTACATCACAAGCGCCGGTTTGTTTTCTCTTTTCGACCATTCGGCAGCTTCCGCTTCGTTTCTTACAAACACAGGTTCTGGCCTTTCATGTTCAGGGTTTTCAGAACACGAAAGCGGGAGAATAAAAATCAAGATAAAAAACAGTCGCATTACTTCGCCCGCAATGAATCACGTAATGCACGCGAGAAAATTTCTTTACCCATTGCCGGAGTTACCAAGCTAATGTTCCGGAAATTGGTTTCATCGGCAGCGTTAAACGTGCTGTCGTTGTTGAGATTAATAACCGTTTTTGCTAAAATGGAATGTGTGCCGGCGTAGTAGAAGTACTCTTTAAACTGCTCGTCGTCGGGTGTTACCTGAACAAGACTATCGCCGTTGAGTCGTGAAATGTAAAGTGCAACAGCATCCTGATTATTGAAAATGCTATCGTTGTTGATGTCCTTTTTTACAACGCGGTAGTAAATAAGCGGAATCGGATATTCTTTGTGAAGCGAGAAAGAAAGGATATGCACATTATCAGGAAACAACGCGCGGGAGCTGCCATCTTTTAAATTGAAGAAAAGGATATTGCGAATATCGTATTCGTTTTCATCGGTATTGATGTATTCGGCATTCGCCTTTGCGTCGTAAAGTGTATATGTATTTGAAGCAAAACCAAAGCTAACAGAAGGGCTGGATCTGCCCTCTACTACTTCCGGCCGATAATTGCCGCCAACCGGAAAAATCTGAATCCCGTCGATACCGCAATCAAGCGGACTACCAATAACAAGCGATCCGGGCTTTGCCAAAATTCGCGAAGGCGGTTTTGTGCTGTCGGTATTTTCGGTGTTTTCTCCGGTATCGCAGGAGAACAGGAAAAGAAGGCTTGCGCTAAAAAGCAGTGAGAGGGTTTTCATGTAAAAAGGGTTAGGTCGTTTTTACGAATTTATGATAAATAACCAACCTGTAAAAGAGCAGCAGCATTAAACTTGCTCCGTATCGCAAAGCTGTGCAAGCGAAGTTGTTTTGCAAAGGGGGGCTGAAGAATGGATATTCGTTTTGTGCGTTGTGAGCTTACTGGTTGTTGATGTTGTAATTAAAAAGCAATGTATTAGAATGGCAGGTTGTAATTATAACATTAGCGGGTATGGTTGGCTAAAAAACCATAAACTGTTACCACAATGTGTTCTTACATTGAAGCCCGGTTATGAAGTCAGACACAGCCCTTATTGAAACCGTAATCCGCAAACAGCCCGACGCGGCCGAGCAGCTTTACCGCTGCTACGGAGCAAAGCTGGCCGGTTACGGTATGCGGCAATGGAGCCTGAACGAAGACGATGCCTGGGAGCTTTGCTACAAGACACTTTACAGCGTGCTGGAAAACGCACACAAATACAGTTTTGCCTCGTTGCAAAAGCTCGATGCGTTTGTGTTTACTGTTTTCCTCAACAACGTGCGCAACCACCACCGCAGTGCGCAGGCGGCCGGTGTGGCGTTTGTGTCGCTCGACGAAGCAGTCCCGGCAATGCCGCAGCCGCACGAATCACCGCCCGAGAACGAGACACTGAACCCGCTTCGCGAGGCGCTCGACGCACTTGCCGACTGGGAACGTATGCTTCTCCTGCTTCGCAGCCAGGGCGTGGCTTATGCCGAAATTGAAAAACTCACCGGCAAGCCACAGTCGCAGCTTAAAGTGTATTATATGCGGCTCAAAAAACGGCTTCACGACCAACTTTCAGAATTACAAACCCGCCAAACCGGCAAGCACACATGAACAGGCCCACCACTACGGACTCAGACGAGGACTTTACCTCTCCGGCGCTGTTGCTGCTGCTGCTCGAAACCGATGCGGCAAAAAATGAGCAGGCCATGGAAATTCTTTCGGAGCACGTATTCGCTCAACATCCCGGTCATGAGAACCCCGAAAGGGCAAATGAATTTATAAAACGGCTTGGCAGGGCGCAGGGCGCACACACCAAAACACTTCGCTGGCTTATGGGTATCGTGTTGCTTTTTGCGCTGGCTGTGTTGTGCTGGTGGCTCTGGCCGCAGCAAAAGCAAGTGGCTGTTTACATTGCTCCGGCACCTGCTGTTCCTCCAGGCAATTCAGGCTCTCCGGCACACACAAGCCACATGGCGGGCGGCACATTGAGGCAGCAGCATACACCGCAGGCAGTAACGCCAAAGCACACCGATTCGGCAGAAGTTGAATCAGCAAACCAGCTCAATCCGCCGGTAGCTGTACACACCGCCCCCTTGCGCTGGATGATGCCGCCGGAGGTCAATTACTTCGAAGAAGAAATACCCGTGCTCACCGATGCGCAGATTAAGCAAACCGCCAAAGACAAACTCAAAATCATGCGCGAGGTAAGCGGTAAGCGAAGCACGTACGTAAACGTACCGGCCGGAGCAACCAGCGTAAACAACACACTGGTATCGCTCAAAAGCTTTAACATAAAAGGAGCCGAGGTTACCAATTTCGAGTACCGCACCTTCCTGCACGACCTGCTCGTGCAACAACGCACCGACGATTACCTGGCCGCAAAGCCCGTTAGCAATGGCTGGACAAAAGCCGGTGTGCCCGAGTACGAAGCGGTGTACTTTTCATCGCCGTCCTACAACGAGTTTCCCGCTGTAAACATGAGCCGCAAAGGTGCCGAGCTCTTCTGCGAATGGATGACCAGCGAATTCCGCAAAGCAGTAGCCTCGGGCAAAATAAAATGGAACAAAGGCACCAAGCCCAAATTCCGTCTCCCCAACGAAAGCGAGTGGATTTACGCCGCCCGCGCCAGCAGCACCACAAACGCCACCTACCCCTGGAGCAGCGTGGTTGACAATGTACAAAACCAGCGCGGCTGCTACCTCTGCAATTTCAACTACACGCTTTCCAAACCCGACCTCGGCCCCGAAGGCCCGGCCAACGGCAAAATGCCCTGCATAAGCACAAAACCCAACACCCACAGCATAATTACCACTGCCGGCCGCGCGCTTGATACGCTGCTTATGGCGCCGGTGTATGCCTACAACCCCAATGCCTTTGCGCTTTACTGCACCAGCGGAAACGCCGCCGAAATGGTGTGGGCACCCCAGCCCAACGGCCAGCCCGCAGTGGCCAAAGCCATGGGCGGCGCATGGAGCAGCCACGTCAGCCAGATGAAGATTGAGAATACCGAGCGGTTTGAAGGCGTGACAGTTGGACATGCCGCCATTGGCTTCAGGCCGGTGCTGGTGTGGGAATAGTACCCGCCACCGGCCAACGATAATTTAATGGTGTATTGCCTCAACCAAAACGGCTTTGCTTTTTGCGGGTGGTTTTGGTTGAGGTTTTTTTGTGTGGGGAGTTGGGGGATAGGGGTGAAATGCACAAGTGCGCATTTTGTGAATCTATTGAATGGATATACTAAATACGTATTATGCGCAGAACGGATATTTTGAGTGTAGTTTGTTGAAGCACAGGGCTATGTGTTGTTTGTAGTAGTTGTTTTTTTGTTGGGGTTGATTGCGTATATTTGAGAGTTAGGTACAAGCAAAAAATGGAAGGAATTCGTACATATTTCAATAAGTTTATCAAGATCACTGATGAGGAATGGAATGCTTTCGCCTCCATTATTCAAAAACAAGAATATTCAAAACGGGAACTCATTTTAAGCTCAGGCACAACGTGTGATTTTATTGCTTTTGTTGGAGAAGGAATGTTTCGATTTTACTATGTAGATGAGGGAGACGAAAAAGTGACCGCATTCTTCTTTCCGGGCGATTTTGTTTCAAATTACCGGAGTTTTCTCACTGATCAGCCTTCTGATCACAATATCGAATCAATGAAGGAGTCGGTTATATACAAAGTCAAGAAGAAAGATCTTTTCGAATTGTATGACCAATATCCGGCAATAGACCGATTGGGCAGATTGGTGGCAGAGAACCTATATCTGACAGTTGCAAAAAGGCTTGATGAGTTTTTATACTCAAAACCTGAAGAAAGGTATAGAAATCTTCAAAACAGAAATTCAAAGCTTCTTCAGGAAGTACCACAATATATGTTAGCATCTTATTTGGGGGTTAAGCCTGAAACCCTCAGCAGAATCAGAATGAGGAAATAAGTTTCGGCTATTAATATTTATTGACTTTAGTCAATCACCTAATTATTTTAGGTAAAATACTTTTGTGCTTTAAATAAATAGCACAATGAATTTACGACTTCAGATAGCCACTTTTGGTACAGAACAAAACCTTGAATTAATTGAGGTAAAAAGAAAAAAACCATCGTTTGGAGAAGTAGAAATAAAAGTAGAAGCATCAAGTTTGTCTTTTACTGATACACTCCTACGCAGGGGAATTTACCCTGGCATGAAAAAGGAATTTCCACTTACATTAGGATACGATTTCATTGGACGAGTTGAGACTTTAGGAGATGGCGTTACCGAATGGCAAATTGGTGACAGAGTTGGTGCATTAACCATCAAAGGAGCAAATTCGAAATTTGTTGTCCATTCATCAAAAGATTTGTTTCCTGTTCCAGATGCTGTGAAAGCAGAAGAAGCAGAAAGTTTGATTTTAAGTTGGATTACCGCTTATCAAATGATGTTCAGAGAAGCAGACGTAAAAGCCAACGACACTATTTTAATACATGGTGCTGCTGGAGGCGTGGGAAATGCTATCGTAAGATTAGCTCAATATTATAGTATCAATGTAGTAGCTACTGCAAAAACCAATGACCACGAAGGACTTAAAAAATTAGGTGTAAAAAATTGCTTCGATTATAACGACACAACCCTTTGGCAAAAACTAAATTCAGTTGGCGGCTATGATGCAATTTTTGATGGTGTTAGTGAAAATAATTTTAAGAAATCCTATAAACTACTAAAAAGTGATGGAACACTCGTTTGCTTTGGTTTTTCTGCCAAAGTCAAAAATGTTGAGAAAATCACACCCAAAATCACACTGCTTAGTTTGTTGATGATATTGAAAACCCTGTTTTTTGTGTTCACCCCACAGCTGTCCAAAATAAATTTTCAGAATAACCTTACCTGAGCCGAATCAGCCTTTTCGGGCGGTCTGAAGAAGGGATCATCCAACCAACCCCACAGATCAACTTTCACCAGTAAATTCAATCGAAGAAAGACTACCATG
>JBKDHA010000111.1:0-26083 GCA_046335555.1 Bacteroidota bacterium | reverse complement strand
TCCTGTTTTCAGCGTTGCAACACCCTAAAAGTTTTTGGTGATTATTTGATATAGCTCTTTTTGCTCCTCATCCATATTAAGGAGCTTTGATTTAGCTTGTTTTGATTCGGGCAGATAATATGTTATTTGATACATATTATGTGTTACTTCGGCGGCTTTCTTTAAGGAGAGAGTCGATTTCTCTTTGGCGAGTATTCTTTCAAGTTCTTTATAAACGCTATAAGCAGCAAAAGAGATGCATATATGAGCTTCTATTCTACATCTTAGGCGATGATATATTGGCCTTATTCGTAAATCTGTTTTAGACATTCTAAACGCTTTTTCTATATGCCAGAGATTTCTGTAGTTTTCTACTACATCAATATCTTTTAAATGCGTGTTGGTAATATATCCCTTTAGGCCATCCCAGACTCCATCGGCTTTGTATTTATCGTAATCAACAGTAATATTTATCTCACCGTCTAATTTTAAATATTTATTGTAGCCCCTGTTGTTGATGTTTGATTTGGTTAGCCGCCCTCGCTTAACTTGTTTCTCTAATCGTATAAGCCCTCGATTTCTATTATACGCGTCTTTTTTGGCGCGTGTATCAGAGAAGCTAATAAGCAGACGTGTGGTTTTATTTTTTGAAAAACATTTTACTGTTCCATTTGCAAACTGCGTTGCATGTATCTGCTCTTTAATGACTTCTGATTCGTTCTTTATCCTCGCTCCAAGGATATACTCATAGCCGTTTTGCTCCAAGGCCACTATATTCTCATTTGAAAGAAGTCCGGCATCAGCAACAACAATAGGCTTGTCTAAATTAAACTTTGTGCTGATTTTTTTCAAAAACGGAATCAGTGTATGGCCTTCGTATGTATTGCCTTCAAAAATGTCATAGCCAATAGCATAGCCTCCTAAACCCACTAGCAAGCCAATATATATTTGAGGGGACTGGTGTTTACCATCTTTACTAAATCCGGTTTTGCGTAAATCGTCTTCATCACTTGCTTCAAAGTACAAAGTTGTCATGTCGTAAAACACAACGCTGATATTACCATTTAAAATACGTTGTGTGTGGTCGAATGAGATTTGCTCTACTTGTGTCTTTAACTTATCATTAAGCTTATCCAGAAAGCGATAGATGGCATCTATATCAAGATATATACCCTGGTAGCGATAAAGATATTCTGTGGTTTTTAGTTTGCTTAGTGGAAAAGCCAATCGCGCTATAACAAGATGTCGAAACAACTCTTCTTTGATTGCATTAAATCCGATAGCGTCATAAATTCTACCAAATATGATTTCCGGACCCACGGTTTGAACATTTGCATTATTCAGCATCGCAAATGCCTGTTCTACAGCAAGATCAGAGCCGCTTACAAATAATTCGGGTTGGGATTCTAAGCGTAAAATCTCCTGCTTTGCCTCAAAAACAAGTTTTTCCGCTTCTTGCTGCGTGGTGGCGCAGCCTATTGTTTTTACCACTTTATACTTGCCATTAATCTTATGAATCACTTGTACTGAAAGGCTTCCAGAGCGATTCTTTAGTTTTCTTACATACATCCAGAAAAGTTTGCAACACCCAATTTAAAAACACTTTTCAGTATTTACAAGGGTTCTGGCGGGTGTTGCAAAAAAGTGCGGAAAACAGGAGTAATTCCCTCAATTCAGCAATTTGTACTTCGATCAGATTTATTTCAATATCGTTCATCCCTTCATCAAATCTGAAGATTAGCTCATTTCCTCCATTTGAAAGTTGTACACGAATTAAATTACTCAAGTTACGTTTCTTCAAATCGGGCCAACTGTAAACGTTTAGCACATCATTCGTAAGACTTAAAAGAACAGGCTTAAACTGACGAACGGCAAATGCAGAAGTCAAACAAAACGATATATAAACAATTAGAAAAATCCAGTAGTTCCTTCCCCATAACATAGTCCAAAAAGGTAGTACATCAAAAAATGAACTTAATATCATAACTACTAATAAGCTATACAATCCCGCTCTACCGGAATTTGTAAAATCCCATTTTATTTTATGCAAAAAAATTGAATTTTTATTTCGTTTAGCGGCTGTCCAAACTATCAGAAAAGCACCTACAATTGCCAACAAAACACTAACGGCTCCAACAACGTAAGAATATTCAGCACCTACCCCCGGTCCGTAATAATCGTAATTTGACTGAATAAGAGAAAATGTTGTTTGTGCCATAATAATATAACAAAACAGCCAAAGCAAAATTCTGATGAAAAACATAAGCTGGGATTTAGAATAACTATTTATAGACTATGGGATATTCAGTAATATACTTTCAGTATTATATAATTCAACACTCAACATTCATCATTCAACATTTATTTAATCGGGATCCAGATTTCTTCCTCAGCTTCAGGGTCATCAGGCCGATAGCCGGGATTTATTTTCTCGAAGCGTGGCCGGTTGGCATCAAACTGAAAACCGGAAACAGGTAGCCATGTCCCGAATATAAAACCAAATGTTCGTGCAAACGCTGCTGCCGGACCTTTGTGAATGAATATAGCATACATACCTCCCGGTAAAATAAAATGCTCCATTCCGTCAGGCAGATTACCCGGTTCAGTGACTTCAATTGCCGCCCATTTTTCAAAAACAGTTTCTGTGGTAATTGTTGCCGGAGTTGTGCCGGGCATGAAAACATTTACGGCATACACTTCATCGCCGGTCAGGTTTTCGATGAGTTTTCGGTGCGGCATAAATGAACGAAACAACTCTGCTGTGCGGTCTGCGGCATACGTCATGCTTAATCGCTTCCCGGTAATATGCTTTTGTGCTGTAGTTTCGATTCGAGGTTCTTGCATTGAACGAAGATATTGAAAGGATATATTCCGTCAAATTTCGGATAAAATCAATTCAGCATTCATAATTCAACATTCATCATTTATTTTAGCGGGATGAAAAAGCCAACCAATACCGACGAGTACATTGCTTCATTTCCGGCTGAGACACAAAAACAGCTTCAGGAAATTCGTGCTATTATCAAAAAGGCTGCACCCAAAGCAGAGGAAGTAATCAGCTACGGAATGCCGGGATACAAGCAACACGGCATGTTGGTTTGGTTTGCCGGTTATGCACAGCATATCGGTTTTTACCCGTCGGGCTCAGGCATTGAAGCTTTCAAGGATCAAATCACAGCTTACAAGAATTCAAAAGGAGCTGTTCAATTTCCGCTTGGAAAACCACTTCCGAAAAAGTTGATTACTGACATAGTAAAATTCAGAGCATTTTTTGATGCTGAAATTGCTGCTGTGAAAGAAATGGCAAAGGCTGCTAAAAAAGCCGCTAAGAAAGAAGCATCTGCAGAAGCTGTTCAAGGAAAAAAAGCTGTTTCGGTGAAAGCTGTGAAGAAGGTCACATCAAAAAAAGTTGCAGCAAAGTCAGTAAAAAAATCAGCTAAAAAATCGAAACCGGCAGCCCGCAAACGCTGATCTGGACTGCAACCTCTGCCCTTTTCTGTGCTTCGGCTGATTCGTTGTACATTTGCACAGTATGTATGTTCCGCCCAATTCCGATACAATAGCCGCATTAGCAACTGCACATGGTTCTGCCGCCATTGCTGTTATCCGCCTTTCAGGCCCTCAATCGTTTGATGTGGTGGAAAGTGTTTTCCGTTCTAAAAATGGCAAACCTAAAACACTTCGTTCAAAGCCCGGACATACTGCGCATTTTGGAATTATTACTGAGGATAGCGGCTCCGAGCAGTTCATATTGGATGAAGTGTTGGTTACAATATTTAAAGCACCTCACTCCTACACCGGCGAAGACAGTATCGAGATTTCCTGTCACGGCTCAATATTTATTCAGCAGCAGCTTCTTCAACTCTTATACCGCAAAGGTGCACGGCCGGCACAAGCCGGAGAGTTTACACTGCGTGCGTTTCTCAACGGCAAATTCGACCTTTCGCAAGCCGAAGCCGTTGCCGATCTTATTGCTTCGCAATCGGGTGCAGCACATCAGATTGCTATGCAGCAAATGCGCGGCGGGTTCTCAGGCAAAATCCAGATTCTCCGTCAGGAGCTTATGGATTTTGCATCACTCATAGAGCTTGAACTTGATTTCAGTGAAGAGGATGTAGAATTTGCTAACCGTGATGATTTGCGGCAACTGCTTTGGAAAATACAACGCCTCGTTCAGCGTCTGATTGATTCGTTTGAGGTCGGCAATGTTATCAAAAACGGTATTCCGGTTGCCATTGTAGGCAAACCCAATGCCGGAAAAAGCACACTGCTCAATGCGTTGCTCGAAGAAGAACGAGCCATTGTAAGTGAAATTCCGGGCACTACACGCGATACTATTGAAGATGAAATAACCATAGATGGCGTGCTGTTCCGTTTCATTGATACTGCCGGTTTACGCAGCACCACAGACGTTGTTGAAAGCATCGGAGTTTCGCGTTCGTTCGATCAAATTCGGCAGTCGGCCATTGTGATTTACCTGTTTGATATGCACGAAATGACACGGGCCGAATTAATTCCCGCGCTCGATGAAGTGAACAGTCATATCAGCGGCGCACAGTTGCTGGTTGTTGGTAATAAAATTGATAAGGAAGATATTAGTGCGGCGCAAAAAGAGTTTGCCGAATTCGATACATTATTTATTTCTGCAAAAGAAAAATACGGCATCGATGATTTGCGACAGAAACTTGTAAGCCTTTTCGACAGTCGCACCGTAAATGTTACCGAAACCATTGTCACCAATGCCCGCCACGCCGATGCGTTGCGCCGCACCAATAGCGCAATTGAGCGCATTATAAATGGAATGTCGCAGCAAATTCCCGGCGATTTGCTGGCGCAGGATATACGTGAAGCTTTGATGTATCTCTCTGAAATTACTGGTCAGCAAATTACGTCTGATGATTTGTTGGGGAATATTTTTGGTAGATTTTGCATTGGAAAGTAACCCCATTTTCCCGATTACTCAATTTCCCGCAAGCAATTGTACATCAGCACATTTTAAAAATTAGTCTTTTTGTGTTTCCGTCCTCAGCAAGCAATTTTCGTTGCTTTTTGTAGCTTATTTGTACATCATCTGTATCTATTTGTACCTCGGTTTCATCGTACTGTTTCCTGCCTGCCCGATTAGCATAATTACAACCATTTAGAACACCATATATTCGTTTGTAATTGCTTAAACTCGTTTTTGTATTTGTTTCGCGTTCTATATTCGCCCCGATTTTCACGATACGTTATTCATATTTCATCACATCTTACACAATGGTTAAGCCACTTAAAAACGATCAGCTTTACAAGAACATCAGCTCATTAGTTAAAGAAACGCGGGCAAAGCTTTACAAGCAAACAAATACATTACTGCTTCATTTATATTGGGAGATTGGGAGGTTGATTGTAGAAGATGAGCAAAGGGGAAAGAGCCGGGCAGATTACGGAAAATTTGTGCTTCGAAAGCTCAGTGAAAAGCTCACATTTGAATTCGGAAAGGGATTTGACGAGACTAACTTGCGGAATATCAGGCAGTTTTACCTATCCTTCGAGATTCGTGACGCACTGCGTCACGAATTGAGCTGGACGCATTACAGGATGCTTTCACGAATCGAAACCAAACAGGCACGCGAATTCTATGCAGCACATTCGGCCGAAAATGGCTGGGATACGCGCACGCTTCAGCGTAATATCAACTCCAATTATATTGGCCGCTGCATCGAGCCTGCTAACGAAAGAACTGCTGAACCAGCTGCAATTGTTAAAGATCCTTACATTTTTGAATTTCTCGGATTAGAAAGTCATCACTCATTAACAGAACTGAATCTGGAAACTGCGCTCATCAGTCATTTGCAAAATTTTATGATGGAACTGGGGAAAGGATTTGCTTTTGTAGCGCGTCAGCAACATATCGTTACCGAAACCAGCGACTTTTACATTGACCTGGTTTTCTATAATTACTACCTCAAGTGCTTTGTACTGGTTGATCTGAAAATGGATAAACTCAGTCATTCGGCTATCGGGCAAATGGATATGTATGTGCGTATGTACAACGATGTGAAAAAGGGTGCTGATGATAACCCGACTATCGGAATTATTCTTTGTGCCGAGAAGGATGAGACCATTGTAAAATACTCTGTACTGGCCGAAAATCAGCGCCTTTTTGCCAGTAAATACCGATTATACATGCCATCAGAGCAAGAACTAAAAGCGTTGCTCGATGGCAAAAGGGTAAACTAAATAACACTTCCTGTTCGGCAACTTACGTACTTTTACAAAATGCTTTTACCTATACGCACCGTAAATGTAACCCGCTACATCACACCGCTTCGCGAAGGTGGTTCGCTGCCGGCTGTTGCTGAAGCCGATGACGGATTTACGTACGTGCTGAAATTTCGCGGAGCCGGACACGGAACCAAAGCGCTCATCGCCGAATTTATTGGCTGCGAAATAGCGCGGGCAATAGGTATGCGTGTGCCGGAAGTTGTGTTTGCCGAATTAGACGAAGCTTTCGGAAGAACTGAAGGCGACGAAGAAATACAGGAACTGCTGCGCAAAAGTCACGGCACAAATCTCGGACTGCATTTTCTTTCGGGCGCAGTTACTTTTGATCCTGTTGTTACAAAAGTGGATGCGCTTACGGCCTCTAAAATTGTTTGGCTCGATGCATTTCTGACCAACATCGACCGCACATTCCGCAATACCAATATGCTGATGTGGCACAAACAACTTTGGCTGATCGATCACGGAGCATCACTGTATTTCCACCATGCCTGGAGCAATTGGGAAACACACGCCCGCAGCGAGTTTCAATTAATAAAAGATCACGTTCTGCTGCCACAGTCAACAGAGCTTGAAGCAGCAGATGCTGAAATAAAGAAACTGCTTACACCGGATTTCCTTCGGCAGCTTCCTGAGTTATTGCCCGATAACTGGCTACAGTGGGAAGACAGCGAGTTATCACCTGCCGATATACGTGCTGCTTACTCCGGCTTTCTCACCATGCGTCTCGATCATTCACACATATTCATTAAAGCTGCAAACGATGCAAGAAAAGCTGCTCTATGAATATGCGGTGATCCGCTATGTGCCGCGGGTTGAACGTGAAGAATTTCTGAACGTAGGCATTGTGCTGTATTGCAAACAACAGCGCTGCGTTAAAGTAAGCTGGCATATTGACGAGGCTAAGCTACAAGCCCTCGCGCCAGAAACAGATGCTCAGGAACTAGAAACGTATCTGAACGCATTTGCAGCTACAGCCTCCGGAGATAAATCGGGCGGACCGATTGCGGCTGAAGATGCTGCATCGCGGTTCCGGTGGCTTACTGCTGTGCGAAGCTCCGCGCTGCAAACTTCAAGGCCGCACCCGGGCTTTTGCAGCGATCCCGAAAAAACAGTTGAGCACTTGATGAATGAACTGGTGAAATAACGGATATCTGTAAATCCCTGCTTGCTCTGTTAGACACCACTAATTAATCAGTTATTGCATCCGTTTTTTGCAAAATCGATTTACTTATTTCAGTCATTAATTTCTTCCGAACTGGTAGGCAAATGATCGTATTCACCTTTCAGCGCAAACCAGCCAAACACCATCATACCAAGCGAAATCGGAATAAAAATAAATAGAATAATTCCCCACTGAAGCGTAAGATTTGTTCGTGCAGTGCCTTCTGCTGCTTTGCCGATTTTATCAATCGCCTGCCAGATTAAGAGCGATACAAGTGCGGGAGCAAGTAGCAACAGCACTACACCTAATGTTTTCTTTATTGCATTCATGGTAGAAATTTTAGCAGGTTCAGTTAATCCATTACATTTTCATCTCGCTTATTATTCAGGAAAATGACCCCGATAATAAGACAAAGCGTAGCGATACCGATCGGATACCAAAGACCGGCCAGCGGATCGCCTGTTGGGTTGGCTTCTGTCATTGTAAATGAAACAATGAGCGTACCGAGAAACGGAACCAATCCGCCGAATACACCATTGCCAATGTGATAAGGTAAAGACATTGATGAGTAGCGAATCTTTGTTGGAAACAGCTCGACAAGGAAAGCTGCAATAGGCCCGTAAACCATTGTTACATAAAGAATCTGGACAAAAACCAAAAGCACAAATATCCAGTAAGTTGAATCCGGAATTGTCTTCTCTGTTTTGATTTCGGGTTTTGAAGGTTTATCAACCGGCACAAGCGAAACGGTTTCTTTCTTCACTACTTTCATTGTAGTACCTTCTGTATATGCCGTATTGGTTATAGTCGTAACTGATGAATCATTTGTTGCTGTATTGAAAACCGCATTGCGGCTCTCAGTATGTTTTTCGAAAATTTCGGTTTTCTTTTTTACATCGGTGGCACTCATGAAGTACGAGTAGATCGGTCGATATGAAATAATTGCAAGAAACATTCCGCCCATCATAATCCATTTACGGCCAATTTTATCACTTAAACTTCCGAACACGATAAAGAATGGCGTGGCAAAGAGAATAGCCCAAATGAGAATCGTTCGTGATTGTTCAAAATTGATTTTACAGATGTTCTCAATAAACGATTGCGCATAAAACTGTCCGGTGTACCAAACCACACCCTGCCCCATTACGGCACCAAACAAAGCAAGCAAGACCATTTTAAAGTTGCTTCGTTTTGAAAAGCTTTCTTTGAGCGGATTGGCTGAAACCTTACCTTCTTTTTTTAGTTTGGTAAATGCCGGCGATTCGCTCATTTTCATGCGAATGTATATAGACACCAGCACTAGCACAATTGAAACGATAAACGGAATGCGCCAGCCCCAATCGTTAAATGCCTCATCGCCCATTGTTTTTTTGGTGATCAGAATTACACCCAGTGAAAGGAACAGGCCGAGAGTGGCTGTAGTTTGAATCCAGCTTGTGAAGAAACCGCGACGATGCGGCGGCGAGTGTTCACTCACATAGGTAGCAGCACCGCCATACTCGCCGCCAAGCGCAAGCCCCTGAAGCAAGCGCATCACCAGTACGAGAATAGGTGCTGCATAACCAATTGTATCATAACCGGGAATGATACCAATAGCAAATGTTGATCCGCCCATAAGCACAAGCGTGAGCAGAAAAGTGTATTTGCGGCCAACCAGATCGCCGAGACGGCCGAACACCAATGCACCGAACGGGCGAACAATAAACCCTGCTGCAAAAATGGCGAGTGTATTTATTAACGCCGAAGCTCCGGAATCACTCGGGAAAAGATGCTTGCCGATGAGCACCGCAAGACTTCCGAAAATATAAAAATCATACCATTCGATCAGCGTTCCCAATGAAGAAGCAGCGATAACTTGCCGAATAGATGATGCTGGTGGCTCTGTTTTCATAACTCTGTTCAAACTGCAACATACAGTATTTCCGGCATTCGGCATATCAAAAAAAATATAGTACTGAATTCCCTTGTTACCAGTAAGATGAATTTATCAGAAAGTTTTGGATAAATTAGGTGCAGTAATGCTGATACAACGCTATGGATAATTCCTACCAGATAAAATCGCAGGCCGACTATGATGCTGCGTGGAAAAAAAGCACCGAAGAACCTGCCGAATTTTGGGCTGATATTGCATCTCATTTTCACTGGCGAAAAAAATGGGACATTACACTCGACTGGAATTTCTCTGAACCACACGTCCGCTGGTTTCTTGGCGGAAAGCTGAATATCACAGAAAATTGCATCGACCGGCATCTTGCTGAGCGCGGTAATCAGCCGGCCATAATTTGGGAACCTAACAATCCGGAGGAAGCTCATCGCGTTTTAACCTACAAACAACTGCACGATAAAGTTTGTCAGTTCTCGCATGTGCTGCGCAACAACGGCGTAAAAAAAGGCGACCGCGTTTGCATTTACATGGGCATGATTCCTGAACTGGCAATTGCAGTATTGGCCTGTGCGCGTGTGGGTGCTATTCACTCTGTAATTTTTGGTGGGTTCAGCGCACAAAGCATTGCCGACCGTTTAATTGATGCTCAGGCAGAGTTCATCATTACCTGCGACGGCGCTTATCGTGGTGCAAAAGACATTCCGCTGAAAAGTGTAATTGATGATGCGCTGATTGGTTGCCGCTTTGTGAAAAAAGTAATTGTGTTTACCCGTACACGCACACCAGTAAGCATGATCAAAGGCCGCGATGTATGGTGGGAAGACGAAATCAGAAAAGTTGAAACACTCGGCCTGCATGACTTTGAACCCGAAGAAATGAACAGTGAAGATCCGCTCTTCATTCTTTATACCAGCGGTTCTACCGGAAAGCCCAAAGGTGTTGTGCATGCCTGTGCCGGCTATATGGTTTATACCAATTACACTTTTGTAAATGTATTTCAAAATCAGCCCGGCGATATACATTTTTGTACAGCCGATATTGGCTGGATTACCGGACATAGTTACATTGTTTACGGTCCGCTGAGTGCGGGTTCTACATCGCTTATGTTTGAAGGTGTGCCCACATGGCCCGATGCCGGACGTTTCTGGGAAATTGTGGAGAAATTCAAAGTAACCATTCTGTACACCGCACCTACAGCGATACGCAGCCTAATGGGTTTTGGTACCGAACTTATTGAAGGCAGGGATCTGAGTTCGCTGCGCGTTCTTGGTACGGTTGGCGAACCTATTAACGAAGAAGCCTGGCAATGGTACAACAAAAACATTGGTAAAGAAAAATGTCCGATTGTAGATACGTGGTGGCAAACCGAAACCGGCGGTGTACTGATTTCAAATTTGGCAGGTGTAACCCCGGCTAAAGCAACGTATGCAACGCTTCCGATGCCGGGTGTTGATCCTGTGCTTGTTGATGAAAACGGAAAAATTATTGAAGGCAATAACGTGAGCGGTAACCTTTGCATCCGTCAGCCCTGGCCTTCAATCATTCGCACCACTTGGGGCGATCATGAACGCTGCCGAACAAACTACTTTGCCACCTATCCGAATTTGTATTTTACTGGCGACGGTGCTTTGCGCGATGAAAACGGCATGTATCGCATCACCGGACGTGTTGATGATGTGCTCAATGTGAGCGGACACCGCATCGGAACAGCTGAAGTTGAGAATGCAATAAATATGCACGCTGGCGTTGTAGAAAGCGCTGTTGTTGGTTATCCGCACGATATAAAAGGGCAAGGAATTTATGCCTATGTGGTTTATACATCCGGACACACCGAAGATGAAAACCTTACACGGCAAGACATTCTGCAAACCGTTACACGAGTTATTGGCGCTATTGCAAAGCCCGATAAAATTCAGTTTGTAAGCGGTCTGCCCAAAACACGAAGCGGAAAAATTATGCGCCGCATTCTTCGCAAAATTGCCGAAGGCGAATTAGAAAATATCGGCGATACATCTACTCTGCTTGATCCGGCTGTTGTTGATGATATTAAAACCGGAAAAATTTAAAACGTAATTAATTAAAAATCCCCGCAGATAAGCATCTGCGGGGATTTTTGTTATTTGAAGATAACGTATCAATTACATTTATTCTTTCTTAATCGTCCACGCATTGGCTGCATATTTCGCATTTACTTCTTCAAGCTGTTTTTGCAAAGAAAGTTCATCACCACTTGCAATTACTATATAATACAAGCCATTCGTTTTTAATTCTTTTTGTGCCCGGAAACCGCGCTGAGTCCATAAATTAACGCACCTGTCGGCATTGGCGGCTGATCTGAAAACACCGGTAATAAGATTGAACGATGATGTGTTTTTAGTTTTTTCGGGAACAGAAATAACAGGCTTTTCAACCTTTACTGCTTTAACAGCAACTTCTTTTTTAGGTGTTGGTAATGTCTTTTCTTTTTTCATCAGTTGCTGCTGCGGAGTAATTATTTCAACTGGTTTAGTTTCAGCTAATAAATTTTCAGGTTGTGTTTTAGCTGCTTCTCCGCCGCCCAAACAATACAAATAACCATCACGCGAAGCTACATACAATCGGCCTTTATGAACAACCGGCGTTGCTTCAAAAATTCCGGGATAGGTATCTAACAAATCAAATTGTGTTGAATGATAAGCATATAATCGGATGCCGTTGTAACCAGCAGCAACCAAACGGTTTTGAGTAAAGAGCGGTGTTGAGATAGATGCTCCTGTATGTGTTTTGAAAACCAGCTTCGGACAGGGAAGCTGACTTATTCCATCCGGCCCAGTAACGAGTGTATCTGTGCGAATGGTATTCCATTCAACCACACACAGCTTGCCGTCGATGCCGGTAAATGCTGCAAGGTGCGGATCACCGGGCTTTCTGTAAGCATCGTTCACTGCAACGCTGCCTACAACGCCTCCTTTCCAGCCCGAGAAAATTGCATCGCCGGTTGGGAAATACCAGTCAACACACTGCTCAGGTGCGCGGCGCGGATTAAGTTTATAAACACCACCGCAGCCGCCAATGTATTGCTTCTCTACCGGAACGAGCAGACAACTATCGGCAGTTAAAACCGGTGTTCCGTCGAGGTCAGCGCCAATGTAAAAATCCCAGTCGATGCATTGTGTCAGCAGGTTGTAGCCAAACACATGCCCCGCGCCGGAAGCAATGTAGATATGATTCCCGATGCGCACCGGCGATGCTTCGGTTACAAGATTACCGCCATGCAAAGCCGCATCGCGGTCTGATGAAAGCGGTAATGTTTGCAAAATCTCAGGCACTTCAGCTATTCCGCTTGCAAAACTATCGGCATGCGTTTTACCGGGAAGAAATTTCACGAAGCTGGCGTTTTCCAAACCCAGATAAGCAGTATCACCGAGCATCAATGCTGATGCATCACAATCGCGGCTGTAGCTTGGTCCATGCGGCACGTTCATCCGCCAGATTTCATTACCGCTGAAATACGAAACAGCCCTGAAGCTAAATACCTCCGGGGAATGCAGTCCTGTGCCCGCACGGCTTCCCTGCATAATCACAAACCTGTTCATCGAATCTGCAGCGTTGGTATTTTCCCAAATGGTACCGGTTCCTTTTATCACATCGTCAAACGCATATTGCCAAACTATGCTTCCGGTTGCTGCATCAATTTTTTTCAGTTGATGATCGAAACATCCCTGAAGCAGCATTAATCTGTTGCCTTCAGACACAAGCAAGGGCTGACCTGTCCAACCAGCACCCGCCCACTCTTCCTCGCCTTTCGAACTGCTGACAACCGTAGTTCCTTTTCCAAGAAAAACACGCCAGATCATGTTAAGCGAATCACCAACCGAATCACCATAAAAATTACGTTTCTCGTTTCCGAGAAATGTACCGTTAATGATTCTTACGAATGGCTGTTTTTCTTCCGGTAAAATATTGCTGCGCTGTTTCACATCTACATCATCAACGGCGGCAAAGACAGCCAGCACCTGAACACCCGAAAGTACGAGTGTTGCAAGCAGAATACGCCAGATGGTAATGATGAAACGTGACATTTCTGCTAAAATACACACTTGTTCCCCTTCGACTGCAACTCATAAGGATAAGTGTGCATTTATTTTAGCAGGAAAACAAATGCTTTTTTATAAGAAATAGGTAATATTTTTCTATAATTGATCTTTAGTATTTTTATATAAAATCTATTGAATAAATTAAATAAACTAATAGTAAAGAACATGATTGCCTATTTTTCTGTATATATTCTTGAATGTGCTGACGGGAGTTATTATGTAGGTGTTACAAATGATTTACAGCGAAGATTAAGTGAACATAAGTCAGGCAGTAATCCAAAATCATATACTGCAGAACGTTTGCCGGTTAAATTGGTTTATTCAGAACATTTCCAATACATTGACAAGGCAATTAAACGAGAGAAGCAGCTAAAAGGCTGGACAATAAAAAAGAAAAAAGCATTAATTGAAAATAATATCTCTTTATTAAAAGAACTCAGTAAATGTACGAATAACACAAAGGCTAAAATGCACACTTGTCCCCCTTCGGCTGCCGCTCAGGAGGACAAGTGAGCTTTCATTTTTATCAGGAGGGCAAGTGAGCATTCATTTTTATCAGCAGGGCACAAGTCCAACCGAGCAACAGTAAAATGCTCTTGTCCCCCTTCGGCTGCCGCTCAGGAGGACCAGTGAGCATTCATTTTTATCAGGATGGCAAGTGAGCATTCATTTTTATCAGCAGGACACCAGTCCAACTGAGCGGCAGTAAAATGCTCTTGTCCAACTGAGCGATAGCAAAATGCTCTTGTCCAACTGAGCGGCAGTCGAAGTTGGGCAAGTATTTCTTATTTTCACCACATGACAACACCCAAACTCAAGCATCCTGCCGGGTTGCCTTTTTTGTTTTTCTCCGAAATGTGGGAACGATTTGGCTATTACCTGATGATCGGCATTTTTACGCTTTACCTTGAAGCTCCTGAAAAAGAAGGTGGTTTTGGAATGACCTCCAACCAATCTGCCGATATTTATGGAACATTTATAGCTCTCGTTTTTCTGACACCTTTTCTCGGCGGACTTTTAGCCGACAGGATTATCGGTTACCGTAAGTCGATTGTGATTGGCGGTATTTTGATGGGGTTAGGCTATTGTCTTCTTGCAGTAAAAGGTGCTGAGATTTTCTGGGTTTCACTAGTGCTCATTATTTTGGGTAATGGCTTTTTCAAACCCAACATATCAACCTTACTGGGGAATCTATACAATGAGCCGAAGTATTCTTCTCTAAAAGATTCGGGCTACAGTATTTTTTACATGGGTATCAACATTGGTGCTGCAATCTGCAATTTCTTTGCGGCTTCACTTCGCAATAATTTTGGCTGGGGTGCTGCTTTCATTTGTGCCGGTGTGGGCATGTTTCTGGGTGTTGTAATATTTATGCTCGGCAACAAACATTACAAGCATGCTGATGTGCTGAAGCCCACACAACCGGGCGATATGAGCATGATGCAGATTTTAAACACTACTATTATTCCGGCTATTGTTGCCGGTATTCTCGGTTGGATTATTCCCGGCAATATTTTCGGAAGCGATTCTACTGACGCATTTTTGATTGGTGCTTTGCCGGTAGTTGGGTTCTACGTAATGACCTACGTGCGCAGCAGTGCCGAAGAGAAAAAACCGGTTGGTGCATTGCTGGCTATTTTTGCAGTTGTAGTTATTTTTTGGGCCGTATTCAAACAAAACGGAACTGCCCTCACTACCTGGGCCAATAAATATACCGACCGAGAAATGCCTTCTGCCGTTGCAAAACCGTTAGACGCATTGGGATTTGCCAAAAAAGTAAGTGCTGCACCGGATACAATCGAATTAACAGATGCACATTTTCGTAAACAGTATGAACTGAATGCCGATGGTTCAAAAGTAATGGTTGACGGAAAACCCAAAGTAAAGAAAGTGGTTGCTCAAAACGATTACTTCAAAAACCTTCCCCCCGAAAAAATGCCCCCCGAAAATGGATCGGTAGTTACACTCAACACCGAAATCTTTCAATCAGTAAACCCGCTTTGGGTGGTGCTGCTTACATTCCCCGTTGTCGGCTTTTTCGCATGGCTCTCACGTCGTAACAAAGAACCCAGCACCGCTTCTAAAATTGCTATCGGACTTGGCATCAGTGCGCTCTCTACTTTGGTTATGGTTGCCGCTGTTTACGCAGGCAGCAACGGCGCTGTAAAAGTAAGTCCGTGGTGGCTCATAATGGCTTATGGCGTGGTTACTGTGGGCGAATTATGCCTAAGCCCGATGGGACTTTCTCTGGTCTCAAAACTCAGCCCCGGACGAATTACAGCACTCATGATGGGTGGCTGGTTTCTGGCTACATCGCTTGGCAATAAGCTCTCCGGCGTACTTGCATCAATGTGGGATACTTACGAAAACAAAGCATGGTTCTTTGTCGTAAATGGTATCCTGCTTGGAGTGGCTACGCTTATTATGGTTTTACTACTCAAGCGGCTTAACGCTGTTCTTAAACAATACTCTTAAATGAAAGTGGAAAGTGGTGCGTGTAAAGTGTAAAACGATTTTCTAATTATCTCATCACTTTTCACTTATCACTTTACACTCATCACTTTACACTTTACACTTCAAAAATGGCTCACGAACACGAAGTACATATTCTCCTGGGATGCGCGGATGCGCGCGACTTATCGCAACTGCATATTGATGCTATTAATACTGTTATTGCCCGTTTTCATACGCGTGATATTGATGTCGATTTTCATGTCATTCGCGCTGCAGGCTCATTTGTTACGCCTGATGTGGTGATGGACATTAAACGTACCATTGAACAGGAACTACGGCACAGCAAAAACTCCAAACGTCCTGTTCGGTTCTATGTGCATATTCAAAGTCACGGACACCTTACCGAAGATTCGTCGAAAGAATACATCAGTCATGTTCACGATCTGCGCATTGTTGATGGCTCTCCGCTAAATTGCGGTATGCTGGGCGCTTCGGCTGTGGCTATTGAAATTGAGCAATTGCTGCTTGATGAAAAACCGAAGTTTAAAGTAAAAGGCAAAACACTGCATATTCAGGGTGACGATGATATACGCAAATTACTTCGGTTAGTTTATAACCACGATGGGTATCTTGCCGGCGACTGGATAAAAAGCATTGATCTTTTGCGCACACATCCGCGCAACCAGCGAACTATTCTGGAACGCGCTATCAAAAGCGATCCCGATTTAAAAACACTTGACATTGCCATTACTGCGGGCATTCAGGACTACTCTATTCACTCGCTGATTCGGGTTGACGGCGGCGATCCGGCTGTTCCGTTTTGGGACGAAGTACAAGAGTATATCCGCAAACATGCCGGCAGCGAACGAATGAGCAGAGATATTTTGCTTCATCAGGCCGAAAAACAAAAGCCTTTGGCCGGATTGCTTTGCATGTCTGACCCGCGCATGTCATCACGTACATCTGCCGCACGCTTTTATCTTGGCATGAAAGGTATCGAATTGCATACAAGCGGATACATGCCCAATATGCTTTTCAATATTACCGGAAGCAATTTCGATTTGCCGCTTACTCCTTTTGGCCCGTACGTAATTTGCGGTTTTTTCTACGCCGTAAAACATCTCGGCCTCAAAGATCAAATGGTGATGGGCTACGACGAAATCCAGACAGACCGAATCATGGCCAAAATCAATTACGATCCGCTGATGAACCTGATCGTAAAAAAATTCGGTGTCAACCTTATTGCCATCAATCAGGTTGATGCACTCGCGCAATAGTAATGATGAATGTTGAGTGTTGAATGCAAAATGAAGTGCAGTGCTACTTCGGTTGTATTCAGGAGAGAAACTTTATCTCATTCAACATTGTGCATTCATCATTCAACATTTTTCCCCTCGTCTTTGAGGCTAAAAAACTCAGCGGCTTTGCCTTCGGGTATGGCGAGAATCCAGAAAAGATAGACGGCGAGTAAAATGTTTTGTGCGCAGAGAACTACACCGCCCCAGGCTAATGCTGTTTCGTGTGTGGTGTTTCTGAAAACGCCGTGCTGGTAGGTGATCATATAATGGGTGTATGGCGCTCCAATGAAAAGTAACAGCGCTTGCAATTGCAAAAACGCCCGTGCAGGTATTGCAAATGGTCGGCTGATGCTGAATGATTCCCAGACTATAAAAAAAGGCATCATCAGAAAGAAAAGGATTCCTGCAATGCCACCGGGATGTCCATTGAAATTAAGCAGCGTACTATAATTATCTGAAGCTTCGGCACGGAGAACAAGTGTTTCAGGAGAAACGCCTTCGTACACTTCGCTAACAACATCATTTCGGATTGGGATAAAAAGGTAAGCTACAACCCAGAGAAAAGTGAGCAGCAACAGCAGTCTTCGTTGTTTGAGCGTAGGTGTCATATCAGCAAGTTAGCTGAAACATAACAAACTGCTGCTTAAAATGTTTGCTGAATGACTCAGGCCGGAATCAGTCGCGAGTGCCAGCTGGTATTTGCTTTCACTTCCCAGCTCTGCTGCATTTCCGAAAGTGTGGCTACAAGGTTGTTAAACACAATTGTATCGCCAGATACTTTTCCTTCGGCAGCCAATTGCTCAAACTCCTGCATTTTCACAGCTTGCACAGCACCTTCTGCATCGCGGTAAGCAACCTGCATTCGATCAAACAGCGGCACATTCAGGTCTTTCTCCAATTGCTGCACAAACCGCACCGACTTATCTATTCCGCAGCCGCTGGCTGTTGCCGCCTGTTCGTCAACCGCGATAACCAGAAATCTGCTGTGAATCACATCTGCCGAAGCCCGCATCAAACTGCCGTGCGAAGTCCAGTCGGCAATAAATACAGCTGCCTTACTTTTTGCATCAGCAATTTCCTGTGCATTCAGTTCGCGCGATGCCTGATAAATCCAGACACGGCTGTGGGCGGGCATTTCGGAGAGGAAAGTCATTTTGATAATGTTGAGTGATGAATGCAGAATGATGAATGTTTGTTTTCGCCCTTCGGATGAAATGGATGTTGGTTTTCATTCAACATTCATCACTCAACACTCATCATTCTAATTATAAATCGTTTGCCTGTACAATCAACTCAGCAACGTCGAGCACTTTGGTTTTGTCTTCTTTGTTGAAATGCTTTACGCCGTCTGTCATCATGGTCATGCAGAACGGGCAGCCAACTGCAATTACATCAGGCTGAAGTTCGAGGGCTTCTTCAGTGCGTTCGACGTTAACTTCTTTGTTGCCTTTTTCGGCTTCTTTAAACATTTGCGCTCCGCCGGCTCCGCAGCAGAAACCGTTGGCACGGCTGCGTTTCATCTCGCTCAGTGCAGCGTCGAGCTTTTCGATTACGCGGCGCGGCGCTTCGTATTCGCCGTTGGCACGACCGAGATAACAGGGATCATGAAATGTTATTTTCTTGCCTTTGAACTCGCCGCCTTCCACTTTAAGTTTGCCGCTGTCGATAAGCTGCTGAACAAGCTGGGTATGGTGAATCACTTCATAAGATCCGCCGAGTCCGGGATATTCGTTCTTCAGTGTGTTAAAGCAATGCGGACAGCCGGTTACAATTTTGGTAACACCGTAGCCATTGAGAACGGTGATATTGTTCATAGCCTGCATCTGAAACAGGAACTCGTTTCCGGCGCGTTTTGCAGGATCACCGGTGCAGGATTCTTCGGTGCCGAGCACTGCGAATTTCATCCCCACATGATTCAGGATGCGCACAATAGCTTTCGTAATTTTTCTCGCACGATCATCAAAACTGCCGGCGCATCCTACCCAAAATAAAATTTCAGGAGTTTCGCCGCGGGCAGCAAAATCGGCCATTGTAGGCACTTGAAGCGTTTCGTTTGCCATTTTATTACTTTTCGAATACCTGAATATTTACTTCACGCTCAACCAAATCGGTGAACTTACCTTCGTAACGGGTTGCACGTACAATATGATTATCAATCCAATGATAATTTCCGCCGCGCGGTTTTCCCATTATCAATCCGTGAAAACGAAAACCGTTTTTCAGCAGCCATTCTTCTGTTACTTCGCGATGTTCTTCGAGACGAGAAGTAAAGAATGTGATGACGTGTCCCTGATCGTACCAACCGTTAATGGTTTCGAGTGCATCCTGAAAAACGGCAGCATCGTGCATGCGCCAGGGTTCTTCATTCGGAATATCTTCGCAAACGGTTCCGTCAATATCAATCAGGAAATTCTTAATGTTTTCGGGCAGCAGCGGACTTATCTTCTTACCGTTTTCTTCGGTTTCGAGGAGGGGATAAATTGTAGCCATCTCAAATACGGGTTGATTGATAATTGAAATTATGCTTCGGTAGCCCAGTTCAAACGGTCGGCAGGTGAAAACTGCCAGGGCGCCCCGTTGTTTTCGATGTTGGTAAACACCGCATTCAACTCATTGGGCGCAGCACTTTGCTCCATTACCAGATAACGACGAAGATCAATAATGATTGAAAGCGGATCAATATTAACCGGACATTCTTGCACGCAGGCGTTGCAGGATGTGCAGGCCCAAAGTTCTTCGGCAGTTATGTAATCGCCGAGAAGCGATTTTCCGTCGTCGGTAAATGTTCCGTTGTTCTTGTCTATGTTATTTCCCACTTCCGTCAAACGGTCGCGGGTATCCATCATAATTTTTCGGGGAGAAAGCAGTTTGCCGGTTGTATTGGCCGGACATGCTGAGGTACAGCGCCCGCATTCTGTGCATGTATATGCATCAAGCAATTGTTTCCAGCTTAAGTCCTGCACATCTTTTGCGCCGAAACGCTGCGGTGTTTCCGGGGGCGGGGGCGGAACAAAAGACGGATCGAGAATGGCTTTTACTTCAACCACAACATTCTCCGGATTGGTGAATTCGCCTTTTGCGCGGAGGTTGGAGAAGAATGTATTCGGGAAAGCAAGCAGAATATGGAAATGCTTCGAATACGGCAGATAGTTAAGGAATGCAAGAATGCCAATAATGTGAAACCACCAGCAAAACCGCTCTGCCATTACCAAAGATTCAGGTGATGCGTCGCCATAAAGTCCTGCAAGCAGCGAACTCACCGGAAATGCACTCTGCGGCATTACAGTGTAATGATCGAAACTCAGCATCTGCAAACGCAAATCTGCAGCGTTCATCATAAAGAAAGCCGACATGAGCAGAATCTCGGTAATCAGAATGTAGTTGGCATCCGAACGCGGCCAGCCGTCGAGATCATTGCTTACAAAACGTTTCAGCTTCATCACATTGCGGCGAAGCAGGAAAACTACGCAGCCAATGAGTACAAGCAAGGCAAGCACTTCAAACGATGCAATGAGGAAATTGTAAAGCGGTCCGAGAAACGAAAGAATACGGTGCGTCCCGAAAAGTCCGTCGATCATAATCTCAACAACTTCTATGTTGATGATTACAAAACCAACATACACAAACAAGTGCATAATGGCGGCAACCGGACGGGTTTGCATTTTCGATTGTCCGAGCGCAACGCGGATCATAGTGCGCCAGCGTTCTGCACGGTTGTCGCTGCGGTTCACATCGCGGCCAAGCAGGATGTTGCGGCGCACTTTGCGCACATTGCGGACAAAAAGCACAGTGCCGGCAATCAGCAGCACTGCAAACAAGATGTTGTCAACGTAAGCCATTCTGACAGGAGTTTGCTTGCGGTTCTCTACTCTTCTTTCTTCACATTGCGGTTTTACTTCCGCTAATTAGTTCCGGGTTGCTGTTGGTCATTTTTCGACGGGCGATCCTTCTTTCTGAAAATGGAGAAGTATCGTCCGGGATATTTTTTGATGTCAACAATCAATTCATCTAAATCTTTTGTGGCTTTGTCGAGATCATTGTAAAGCCTTTTGTCGTTTACCAGCATGCCCATCGAGCCTTCGCCGCGGTTAATCTTGTCCATCACTTCTGCAACTTTAGACAACGACAAGTTTGCATTGTCAATAGTTCCTTTGAGGTTGGCTTTGGAAAGCGAGTCGCTGATGTTGGCGAAGTTGTTGATTGCTTTGGTAAGCGGTTCATTATTCGCCGCGAGATTAGACGAAATTGAATTGATATTGGCAAGTATCTGCGAGAAGGTCTTACGCTCTGCAGTAACCATAGTATCTAATGTTTGTGAAGTATGCTCGAAATTTTTGAGTGACTCACGAATACTTGCAAAACTCGCGATTAAATCTTCGCGTGCATCTTTGTTGAGGATTGTCTGAAAAACTGTAACTACAGAATCAACAGAACTGACAAGACTTTCGAGTTTAATTTTAAGCGGAAGAATTTGTTCGTTTACAGCATCTTTAAGCGAACCCTCAAGATCTCCAATCAGTGTATCACCGTCTTCAACTTCAGGAGTACCTGATTTAATAAAGATCGAAAGTGCTTTGTTACCAAGCAAACCATCACTGCCAATCTTTGCCATCGAGCCTTTGGTAATCTTTACATCATTATCGGTAACAATAAAATGTACGATCAGCTCATTGGTAGCAGGATCCAGTTTTATATCGCGCACTGTGCCGATTTTAAAACCGTTAATGTTCACAGTGTTGTTGGCAGTTAACCCGTCAATATTTTTGTAGCGGGCATAGAGGTCGAGGCTGGTCGAGAAAATATCACGCCCTTTGAGAAAATTAAAGCCATAGACCAACAGACCTACTGCTACTACAACGACCAATCCGGCCTTTACTTCTTTTCTTAGTTTCACAAATATGCTGGTTGTTTCGGAATGTCAAAAGTAAGGTTTTTTTATCAGTTTCGGGAGATTGAAAAAGCATTGGATAAGTCTGAAAATTTCTGACCTTTACCGTATGGAAACCACCCAGAAACTGCTCATGAACGAGCGTCAGGTACAGCAGCGGATCAATCGGTTAGCTTGGCAGGTTGCAGAGCACTGCTTCGGCGAAACCGAAATTATTATGGCCGGTATTGCTGCCAACGGTTACAAACTTGCACAGCGTCTTAAATCAACGATAGAAAGTATTTCAGAAATCCGCATTCAGCTTATCGAACTGCGTATCAATAAAGAAGAGCCGCTCAATTCAAAGGTAACTTTACCTGTTTCGGGCGATGAGCTAAAAGGAAAAACGGTAATTGTGGTGGATGATGTTTCCAATTCCGGCCGCACACTCATGTATGGCGTAAAGCCTTTTCTTGATTTTCCGGTGAAGAGCGTATTAACGCTGGTACTTGTTGACCGCGATCACAATCGCTTCCCGGTAAAAACTAATTTTGTAGGACTTTCTTTAGCCACTACAATGCTTGAGCATGTTCAGGTAGAAATTCCGGATACGGGTGAAACTACTGTGTACTTGAATTAACAGAGCGGAGAACAGAGCGAGAAAGAGAGCGAGAGCGGAGAACAGATTGAGAAACAGAGCGAGAGCGAAAAAAAAACAAAGCGAGAGCGGAAATGATGCGATTATATCGCTCTCATTCTTCGCTCTCGCTCTGTTTTTACGCTCTGTTTCTCGCTTTGATACTAGTTTTCTTCTTCTGAAGTTTCCTCGCTGGCGTTTTCTTCTTTGAGTTCGAAGAGGCGGATGAACTCGGCGAGTTCTGAGGCTTTGAGGTCTTTTGCTTTTACGCGATATTGTGAATCGAGGTAATAGGGCTCGCGTTCAAGCAGTGTGTCGTGAATGTAGTTGAACAACTCATGATCGGCACGGCCTTGCAGGAGCGGACGATTTGCCAGATCGGCTTTGAGGCGGTCGTAGAGGGTTTCGGTGCTGAGTTTGAGGTAAATGGTGATACCGGCATCACACATCCGATCCATATTATCGCCGTGGCAGGGAGTACCGCCGCCTGTGGCCATCACATAGTCGTCCTGTTCAAGCCATTCATGCAGCATTTGCTGTTCAAGTTCGCGGAAGTGTGCTTCGCCCTCGCCCTGAAAAATGGTTGTTATGTCTTTACCGAAACGTGATTCGATTTCTTTATCGAGATCAACGAAACGTAAACCGAGCTCCTGAGCTACTGCAGGACCGATTGAACTTTTGCCGCTACCCATGTAGCCGATCAGAAAAATGCGCATAGAGAATTGTATTCAGTACAGACTGCAATATTAATTGGAAAAAAGCTTTATTTCATCACCTGTTAGCATTACGCCAAAATTTATTGACACCATTCGGCCTTTATCGAAGTAAAAATCAATGTGAGCCTCGTCAAAAGTAATTCGTTTTTCGCCCCAGGTGTGACGTTCTTCGTCAATTTCAGTATAATTATTGGCTTTAAACAATGCTTTAAGCTCTTTTTCATTGAGCGAAAACAGTTGTGCCCCCCAAAGTTCCGGCTTGGTTTGAGCATCAAGCTCAACACACGAAAATATATCCCGACTGCCCCGGTCAAAGAACAAGGAAAATCCATGATCCAGATAATGCCAAACTAATGAGTGTGAGCCATCAGGCCCTTCAAGTTCATCAGTTTCATCAGGCTTTCCAAAGCAAGTCTCAGCTTCTTCGGGAGATGCACCAAAGCGCAAATTTCCAAATCCGTCCTGCAATAGAATGTCGAATGTATTCATGTTTATCCAAAAATGTTTTCGTGAAAGTACAATAAAACCGCTGTACGATGCAATTTTGCTCAGAATTTCATTTCCCGAATCAGTTATATTCGCGAGAAAACCGAAGTTATTAACACAATATATTTCCGCATTGTTAAAAAAAAAGCATCTTGGATTTGGTGAATGCGAAAATGCCCGTATATTTGCACCCGCAAAACGGTAATAGTTTCGTTTCGCAGCAGTAGGATTCCGTAGCTCAGCTGGTAGAGCACAACACTTTTAATGTTGGGGTCCTGGGTTCGAGCCCCAGCGGGATCACAAAAACACCTTCGCTTTTCAAGCGAAGGTGTTTTTGCTTTATACCCGGGGTCCCGACTTTTTGTCGGGAAGCCCCAGCGGGAGCATTTAAAGTAAAGCCCCTGTCACCCTTCGACTCCGCTCAGGGTGACAGGGGCTTATTACTTTTTTATTCGACTGATGTTTATGGAATTTTTAACTGGATTGCTTCGCGAAGCCTGAGCCTGTTGAATGCGAAGTACGCACTCATACTCTGCATTATTTCAAACATCATTTCAAATAATCGCAAACTCTTAGGTAAATTGCCTATAAATTTATTCTGACTTTATATGAAAAAAGACATATCTCCTATTTACCAGATTATTACAAATGATTTGCGTATTTCAGAGTTTACCAAAATTTATTCCTACGTTTTCAATACTTCTGATAAATATTTTCGTGAACTTCAGTCTTATTCCCAAAAATCCAAACGTCCGCTAAGAAAAGGTGAACAGAGCAACAAAGTAAACATAGAGTCTATCCTACAGTCATATAGAGAAGCTGATGTACCATTAGATGTATTTATTAAAACAATAGGTGAAACAGAACAAATCCTAAAACCTAATATAGATCACAGTACACTCGTTTTTTTAGATAATGTACTAGGTTTATGTACAAACTCTTTGGTCGAATTTGAGACATTAAATGCCTATTTTTTTAGCAGCCCTAAATCCATTTACATAACTCAATACTCAATACAAGACTTCTCTTTCTTCATTCTCGAAACATTAGCCTACGGAAAATCAATTTCTGTCACTAACAGTTTTTATAGTCAGTACTGGAAATACCTCTCTGATCCCGAAAACTCCACTTTAATTTTCTGGTCACAAAATAGATTTCGCATTAGCATCAATCTCCTTCAACAACCTTACTCAGAAAATACGTTTGATGAACAATTACTTTCATGGATACGTGAAAATGGTATCCATTGTAAAGATTCAAGAAACTTAGGGGTTCTAATCTCTGAAATCCTACTCCGCGATGAAAATCAATCCCTCTGGGACTACGTACCCATTCAGCCCGAAAAATCCCTACTCTTCGCAGGCTATCACTCCGACAGCATCGACAACCATACCGATCAGCTTAACATTACTCCTGATGTGGATGCGCTGGCTGCACTCATTGCTTACGAAAAACTCAACCCTCCGCTGTCTATCGGTCTTTTCGGGCATTGGGGCTCGGGGAAAAGCTTTTTTATGAAGCTGCTGAGTAAAAAAATAAGTGAGTACGAAGAGGCAGCCGTAAAAGCATCTACACCAAACGGATTTTGCAAGGAAATTGTGCAGATTGAATTCAATGCCTGGCATTATTCTGACGCCAATCTCTGGGCTAATTTCATGGTGACGATCTTTGAGAAGCTGAACGAGAAGATTGTACCCAAAAAGCGCGATGAAAAAGCCTTGCTTCTTGAACAATTTCAATTGGCAGGTGCGGAAGTAGCTCGGCAAAATGCACAACTCAAACAAATTACCAATGAGATTGAATCCTTAAATATTCAGCTCGGAAACCTAAAAGAAGAAAACAACAAAAAGGCATCGGAACTGGCCGACCTCCGCCCTGCCGATATTTGGAATGTACTTGATCCGGAGCAGCGAAAACAGATTGAAGATAATCTGGCTGGAATTGCTAAAGAACTTGGTCTCGATAAAGCACAATTAGCTGCCAAAAGTCTGAAGGAATTTCTAACTGAAATCCGTAAAATACGAGGACGAATTCAGTATCTGGTAAATCTGTATATAAATAGTAATTTTCAGCAAATCTTAATTTGGACATTAATCTTTACGCTGCCGTTACTGTTCATTATGTATTTACGTTTCGGCAATCCTCCTGAATACTTAAGAAATCTAGTTACCGGCACGAAAGGTTACTTAATCACATTTGCCAGTCTGTTTTTTAGCTTTGTAGCTTGGGGTACTCCAAAACTGCGTCGTCTTAATC
>JBKDHA010000110.1:0-18015 GCA_046335555.1 Bacteroidota bacterium | reverse complement strand
GCACGCTTCCGTTTAAATAGGTTGTACAAAGGAAAGTCTATAAACAAAATGGATAACGATAACCTCAAAAAAAACAGCCTCCAAAATGTCCATTAGAGACGGTTGTCCTTTTTTCAGCCTCCAAAATGTCCATTACTCCTCACTTTACTATGATTGTTTGAATCATGATTTGATGAACCCGCTTGTGCATTTAAACAAGGGTGTATGCCATTTTGAACTCGATGAACCGGATCAGGCAGCTGATTCATTTACTCGTGCCTATATGCTCGAAGGCGAGGCTGTTTTCGGGAAAATTGATATCAAGTATTTTGAGTTTCTGAAAACGCGCATTGAGATAAAATAGTGGCTCAACCAAAAACAGTGTACAGCAGCCAGCCCAACAGTCCGCCCCCCGGCACCAGCAAAGCCTGCGAAATTTTGGTTTTAAGCGAAAGCCAGAGTACCAGGGCAAAAATTACGGCAGCCTGCCAGTTCAGCGGACCGCTGCTTGCAATATAAACGACCGAGGCGGCAATCATGCCAATAACAGCTGGCCTGACACCGCGAAATATCGCTTCAACAAAGGCATTGCCCCGGAGCCGGTCGGTAAACTGTGTGGCAATAAGCATCAGCGCTGCAGGCGGCAGAAAAGTACCCGCTGTTCCGCCCAGTGCCCCCCAAATCCCCGCCTGTTTCCAGCCAATAAATGCCGCACTGATCATTATTGGGCCGGGCGTTACTTGTCCCAGCGCAATGCCATCAAAAAACTCGCGTTCGGTTACCCAATGCATTTGGTTCACCACAACATCCCGAATTACCGGCACAAACACATAGCCACCGCCGAAAAGCGTAACGCTTATGCTTCCGAAAGTAAGGGTAAGTTGTTTCACAACAGCAGCAATTCCCTGCGGCTGAATCAACCAAATGATTAATCCGGCAACAAGCAAAGTTGCTGCAAACAAAACCGGCCCTCTGCTTCGGGCAGTATGCGGCTTAGGAATAACCTCGCTGCTTTTTTTCATGAACAAAATTCCGGCAGCAGCGCCTAGGGCAATAACCACTATGGTAGCGATAAAGCTTTTCGAGAAAAACAGCGTAACAGCAGCGAGGAGAGCTACAATGCCCTGTGTGAGTGTGGTTACATTTTTGCGAAAAAGCTGCCAAACAGTTGCCGCAATTACAGCAGCCACAGCCGGAAGAAGATTGTTAAAGATTGCAATAATGTTTTCGTTATTGCCGAAGCGGAAATACAATGCACTAAGCACACAGACAAGAACAAACGACGGCAGCAGCACTCCGGCCATACTCAGCAGCGCACCTGCGAGACCATGTAATCTGTAGCCAAGTGCGGATGTTACATTTACGGCCAAAGCACCGGGCAGAAGATTGCCAATTGTAGTTGCATCGAGCAGCATTTCTTCTTTCAGCCATCCCCGCCGGTCGCAAATTTCGTTGCGAACAGCGGCTACCAGAGCTACATTACCACCAAAAGCTGTTGCGCCGATTTTGAGAAAAGTAAGAAAAAGCTGTGCAAGTGTAGGCTGAGCTCCTTTCATTGAAGCAAAAATAAGGATTCGTAACAGGCCTGTTTCTTAGGAGCCGTTTATCATGAGGTTAAATTCGCTATTTTTCTCTTTAAACGGCAATACCGGATGCAACAAGTGTGATATACGGATTTTCTTACCTTTATTCCCTTATTCTCCCGCCGTTAAAACTACGGCACAAACTATATGTGGGCTAAACTTTCGCACTTAATACTTCGCAACCGATTAGCAATTCTTGCGGTAATGTTCCTTATTACTGCATTTATGGGCTGGCAGGCTACCAAACTTGAACTCTCGTACAAGTATGCCCGCGTACTGCCCAAAGACGATTCGCTCTACAATGCCTATGAAGAATTCAAACAGCGCTATGGCGAAGACGGTACCGTTATGGTTATCGGATTTCAGGACAGCAGCTTGTTTGGTCTGAAAAAACTACAAGGCTGGTACGATCTGAATGAGTCGATCAGAAAAGTTGACGGTGTAAAAGAAGTAATGTCTGTAGTACGCTGCTACAATCTTTTCCGTAACGACAGTCTCCGGAAATTTGATGTGCGGCAAGTCGTTAACCGGCGGCCGCAAACGCAGCAGGAAGCCGACAGCATTCGTGATGCTATTGAAAGACTCCCGTTTTATGAAGGTGTGATTTACAACCCCGAATCTCACGTAACCCTTATGGCCATTACGTTTGAAGACTCGGCAGTAAATTCTAAAGACCGTCTTTCAATAGTTGCCAACATTCGGGAACAGGCGCTCAAGTTTGGAGAAGCCAATTTGAAATTTGCCGAAGACGATGGAAATAAAGGTCTCCATTTTTCGGGCATGCCTTATATCCGTTCGGAGTATATGCGGAAAATTGGCGGAGAGATGCAGTTGTTTGTTTTTCTTTCCTTGTTTATCACGGCAATCATTCTTTTCATCTTCTTCCGATATTTTAACGCCGTTTTTTTCTCACTCATTGTAGTTATTGTAGGTGTAGTTTGGTCGCTCGGAACAATAGTTTTATTTGGATATAAAATTACCGTTCTCTCCGGCCTTATTCCTCCGCTTATTGTAGTTATTGGAATTCCCAATTGCATCTTCCTGATTAATAAATATCAGGAAGAGCTGATGAAACACGGCAATAAAACCAAAGCCCTTTCGCGAATGGTGCAAAAGGTTGGGCTTTCAAACTTCCTTGCAAACGTTACTACATCAATAGGTTTTGTTGTATTCTATTTCACAAACAGTGAATTGCTTGTTGAGTTTGGTTTGGTTGCTGCAATTAATGTAATGACAACGTATGCCATTGCCATTGTACTTACGCCAATTATCTTCAGTTACTTGCCCGAGCCTAAGCGCAGTCAGATGCAGCATCTCGGCGGTAAGCGCATCAATGGTTTGCTCGATTGGGTTGATCGCTTGGTACACAACCACCGCAAAGCACTTTATGCCGGTGTTACGGTGCTAACCATAATTTCTATTATTGGCTTTACCCGCATTAAAGTTATCGGGTATGTGGTTGATGACCTTCCGGCCGGCGATCCGGTTACCGAAGACCTGAAGTTTTTTGAAAAGCATTTTGGCGGCATCCTGCCTTTTGAAATTGCAATAGAAGTAAAACCATCAGCAACGCCATCTATCGGCCCTGCACCCGGAAGCGAGCCTCCTGCTGCAGATTCTGCATCAACTGATTCGCTTGCAGGTACAGACTCGGCAACTACGGATTCAACAGTAGTGGCTGCCGCAACTGCAAAGCCAAAAATCACAGGTCCCAATCTTTTCCAGAACGAAGGCGATGTGCTTTTCCGTATTGATGCCTTGCAGAAATACATCACAGACCGTTCCGAATTTTCGCGTCCGCTTTCAATTGTTGAAGGCCTGAAATTCTCTTATCAGGCTTACAAAGACGGCAAGCCGAAAGCCTACCGTTTGCCCAAAACACAGGCCGATCTTTCGTCACTTGCCAACTATATCGGCACTGTAAAAGGCCAGCAGAATCGTCTCGATAAATTCATTGACAGTACATACACACACACGCGCATCAGTTTTCAGATGGCTGATGTGGGTTCAGACAGTGTGCGTAAAATTCTGGCGGAAATCAAACCGGTTGTTGATTCGCTTTTTCCCAAAAGCGAATTCAGAGTTGATCTTACCGGACATAGTTTGATGTTCCTCCGCAGTTTCGATTATTTACTGCATCACCTGTTTGTGAGCTTAATGATTGCCATTGGACTCATTCTGCTCATTGGCATGGTGCTTTTCCGTTCGGTAGCCATCATCGTACTTTCAAAACTTCCCTGTTTAATTCCGCTTGTGATGACAGCAGGAGTTATGGGCTTTCTTGATATTCCGTTCAAATCATCAACCATCCTGATCTTCTCAATCGCATTTGGAATTGCATCAGACGGAACAATTTATATTCTTACAGAGTATCGCGCACAGTTGCGCAAACTCTCGGCTGCAAATGCGGCGAAAGCCGTTTCTCTGGCTATCCGAGAAACCGGCTTGAGCATGATTTACACAAATGTGATTCTGTTCTTCGGTTTCGGAATTTTTGTATTGTCGAGCTTCGGTGGCACAGCAGCATTGGGAATTTTACTTTCCATTACGCTGTTGGTTTCATTAGCTACAAATCTGATTCTGCTGCCCTGCATTCTGCTTTCGCTCGAAAAACGCGCTGCCACAAAAGCACTAACCGAAGAACCCCTCATTGATATTTATGATGAGGAAGAAGATATTGATGCTGATAAACTAACTATTCAGCACGACGAACCCAAAGACTGAGCCCACTCGTAAAACGCTCTTATGAAAGGAATCATTCTCGCCGGAGGCTCCGGCACACGTCTGCATCCGCTTACGCTTGCCGTTAGCAAACAGCTGATGCCGGTTTATGATAAACCAATGATTTACTATCCGCTGTCAACACTGATGATGGCGGGTATCCGTGAAATTCTTATCATCTCAACACCGCACGATCTCCCGCATTTCAAACGTTTGCTTGGCGACGGCGCATCACTCGGCTGTTCGTTCACGTATGCTGAACAACAAGTTCCGAACGGACTTGCACAGGCATTTGTGATTGGACGTGAGTTTATCGGGAATGATAAAGTTGCACTTATTCTTGGCGATAATATTTTTTACGGTTCAGGACTCAGTAAATTGCTTCAGGAGAACAACGACCCAGAAGGCGGCGTAGTTTATGCCTACCATGTTTCAGATCCTGAACGCTACGGTGTTGTTGAGTTTGATGAAACCGGTCGTGCAATCAGCATCGAAGAAAAACCCAAGCAGCCTAAATCTAATTTTGCTGTACCTGGACTCTACTTTTACGATAATTCAGTTGTCGAAATCGCAGCAACACTCGAACCAAGTGCAAGAGGCGAGTATGAGATTACCGACGTAAATAAAAAATACCTCGAAGCCAAGAAGCTGAAAGTAGGAATTCTCAACCGAGGCACAGCCTGGTTAGATACAGGAACTTTCGCATCGCTTATGCAGGCCGGTCAGTTTGTTCAGGTAATTGAAGAACGGCAGGGACTTAAAATCGGGTGTATTGAGGAAGTTGCATTCCGCATGGGCTTTATTAATCAGGATCAGTTGCGCATACTTGCCGAGCCTTTGCTGAAGAGCGGTTACGGAAATTATTTGCTTGGATTGATCCGATGAGCATTGGAAGCAGCATGAAACAGCTAAAGACGCTTTTAAAAGAAAAGCGTCTTAACAGAGCTGAACCAATAGTTTTTTTTATTGTCGTTCTGCTTAATGCTGCTGTAATTTTTTCAGCCACCTATTTTCGTTCACTTGACGGACCATCGCATATTTATAATGCGGGATTAATAAGCGAGTTGATTTCGGGCGATGATACCGCCGTTCCGAAAATATATTCAATCAATAAAGAAGCTATTCCGAATTGGACATCTCATGTAGTTCTTGTGATGTTGAGCAATGTTTTTTCGCCATGGATGGCGGAGAAATTATTACTCGTCCTGTGCTGTTTTTTCTTTCCCTATGCAGTCAGAGCTTTATTGAAATCAAGCAGTAATATTTCTCCCGCAAAAGCCCTGCTGGTGCTGCCTGCCACGTATTCAAATTTTGTAGTACTGGGTTTCTATAATTACCTGATTGCACTTGTTGTAATGATATATTTTATACGAAGTGCATATCTGTTCTATAAGTCACCCGCAGTCAAACCGGCTCTTGTTTCTTTCGCATTACTCACACTGCTTTATTTTTCACATCCGTATGTGTTTGCCGTTGCAATGCTGGTTGCTGCGCTGTCAACAGGATTTCATCTGCTGCTTTCAATTATTCAGCGCGATTATTTGAAAGGATTTAAAGCTGTAGGTATTATGCTGGCTATTGCGCTGCCTTATGTACTGATGCTTTGGTTTTTTACAAAAGCCCATACAAACGGGCAACAACCGTCGGTGTTTATACCGGTAAATGAACTTTTGCATAATCTGTATCACGGTTACTCTTTTGTGATGTACCAGATAGCTCCGCAGGAAGTGAATACCTTTTGGTTTGTTCGCGTGTGGCTGGTGTTGTTTGCTGCCGCCCTGCTTGTCAGAATATATTACTTCAGACGTACAAAAGAATTTTTGATTTCTGATGCGTGGTTGTTAACTGCGGTGATAGTCGGAATTGCTTATTTTACATTGCCTGATGATATGGGCGGAGCCATGAATACTGTGCGGTTGCGTTTTCTGCTTACACTTTGTGCTCTCATTTGGATTGTTTTGCAACCGATCTCAAGATTTGTTTGGATTCCCGCAATAGCTGTTCTTTTTTATTTTCACATTAAACAACTGAAACATCATTACGAAGGATTTACCGATAAACAATACATAAAAGAAGTAAATGAATTGAGAAAAGCCGGAGCACAGTTACCTCCTAATTCAATAACATTCACATTTAATTTTTCGCAAGATATGTGGATGTTTCATGCGCTCAATCATGCCGGAATAGAAGGCAAAAGAGCACTTGTCGAAAATTATGAAGCCGATTCTAAATGGTTTCCAGTAGTGTGGACTCCTGAAACAATGGTGAGACTTGCCGGTCAGGAAAAACTGATTGAACGAGTTGACTGGCGAAACCCCGGTAACTATTTTGTGCCGGCAACCGTGCTCCGTGCCGATTATGTGTTGATCTATGAACATCCGAAAAATGCTGCTGATTCAGCATGGTATATGCCAATTGATTCGGTGATTCAGAAAAACTACACAAAAATCTATTCAGGAACAGGAACGGAGTTATACAAGCAAACGAATTTGGTAACTTCAAAACGTTAAAAAAATTGATATGCGAAATATCCTCATTACAGGTGGAGCAGGCTTTGTAGCCAGTGCATTAGCCGAACGACTTGCAGCCGACGATGGGAATTTTATCGTAGTAGTTGATAATCTGCTCACAGGCTCAACTGAAAAAGTTCCTCAGTTGCCCAACGTTCGTTTTATTAAATGTGATGTAAACGAATGGCAGGATATTTCGGGCGTATTTTATGCATACCGATTTGAGTATGTTTTTCATTACGCCGCGGTTGTTGGTGTAAAACGCACGCTCGAAAATCCAGTGCTTGTGCTTCGCGATCTCGACGGAATCCGCAATATTCTGAATCTTTGCAAGACAACTGGTGTTAAACGTGTTTTTTATTCTTCGTCTTCTGAAGTTTATGGCGAACCTGTTGAGCTTCCGCAAAACGAAGACACTACACCGCTGAACTCGCGTCTGCCGTATGCAATTGTGAAAAACGTAGGTGAAGCATTTCTGAAATCATTCCGGCAGGAATTTGGTTTAAATTACACCATCTTCCGTTTCTTCAATACATACGGACCCAAGCAGAGTCGCGACTTTGTGATTTCGCGTTTCATATCAAATGCGCTTCGCAACGAACCCATCCACATCAACGGCGACGGACGGCAAACCCGCACGTTTTGTTTTGTTGATGATAATGTTGAAGCCTGCGTATCGGCTTTTTACAACGATCAGTATATTGATGATGTGGTGAATATTGGTTCAGATGCAGAGATCAGCATTTTTGAATTGGCTCAACTCATTATCCGCGTCACGAATTCAACGTCACAAATTGTGCACGGCCCGGCGTTGCCCGAAGGTGATATGTCGCGCCGGATGCCGGATACTGCAAAAATGCAACAACTTTTGCGCCGCAATCCGATTTTGCTCGAAGATGGAATCCGACGCATTCTCAACGATACACGTTTCATTTTGTAAAATTTGTTTGTGAATATTCAACACTATCAGCAGCAGGTACAAACTGCAATCGAAGCCGCCGCCGCGCAACTGCCAACGCATCCCGAAGGGCTTTACGAGCCGCTGCGCTACACACTTGCATTGGGCGGAAAACGTATGCGTCCGCTGCTTGCACTTATGGGTGCAGGTTTGTATGCCGATGATGTATCGCCCGCAATTCCGGCAGCAATGGGTGTTGAGTTGTTCCACAATTTCACGCTGCTGCACGATGATATTATGGACAATGCACCGCTGCGCCGGGGCAAACCAACTGTGCACGAAAAGTGGAACACCAGCATTGCAATTCTCAGCGGCGATGTAATGTACACCGAGGCTTTCAGAAGCATTGCACAATGTCCGCCCGCGGTGCTGTCTGAAGTACTGCAACTTTTTATCCGCACCGCAGCCGAGGTTTGTGAAGGGCAGCAGTACGATATGGATTTTGAGCAGCAGCAGGATGTAACAATAGATGCTTATCTGCGGATGATTGAACTGAAAACAGCAGTTCTGCTCGCAGCGTCACTTTCTATGGGTGCAAGCTGTGCAGGAGCTTCAAAACAAGATGCCGCGCTGCTCTACGAATTCGGCCGCCTTACCGGTATTGCTTTTCAGTTGCAGGATGATATTTTGGATGTGTACGGAGATCCTGCAGTATTCGGCAAGCAACCCGGCGGCGATATTCTTGCCAACAAAAAAACATACCTGCTGCTCAGCGCACTGAACCGTGCAAACCCCATGCAGCGTGAAGAATTGCTCAACTGGCTCCAAGTTCCCGCCAGCGCCGGAGCCGAAAAAGTTGAAGGTGTAACCGCATTATACAATCAGCTCGGCATACGTGAACTGGCGCGGGTAGCCATGCATCAGCACTATAATCAGGCAATTGATGCGTTAAATAAACTCAATGCTGATCCAATCAGAAAAGCAGTGCTGCGCGAGTTTACAGATGCTTTAATGGAACGAGAAACTTAATTTCAGAGCGAGAAAGAGAGCGAGAGCGGAGAGCAGAGTGAGAAAGAGAGCGAAAGCGGAGAACAGAGCGAGAAAGAGAGCGAGAAAGAGAGCGAGAGCGGGGAACAGAGTGAGAAAGAGAGCGAGAGCGGAGAGCAGAGTGAGAAAGAGAGCGAGAGCGATCACAGAGTGAATACGCTCTCGCTCTCTTTTTCGCTCTGATTTATATAGTGCCTTTTAGTAATTCCTCAGCTAAAATAGGGACTCCTTTTGCAGCGGTATTTTTTAAAACTACAATGTTGCCACCTTGTGGTTGGTTTACATCGTTCGGATCAATTAGAAACATTGGGCATTTGGGCGGTGTGTAATGCAAAAGATTGGCTGCGGGATATACATTGAGTGAAGTGCCTACAACAATAAATATATCTGCCTCGGATGCAATGTGCTGTGCATTTTCAATTTCCGGGACCATCTCACCAAACCAAACAATGTGCGGACGAAGCTGTGAGCCGAGTTCACATTTATCTCCAGGTTTTATTTCCCAGCCTTTAATCGGATAAATAAGTTGCGGATTTTTTGTGCTGCGGGCTTTCAGAATTTCGCCGTGTAAGTGAAGTACGTGTTTTGAACCAGCACGCTCATGCAAATCATCTATGTTTTGTGTAATGATTTGCACATCAAACTTTGCTTCTAATTTTACTAAAGCCTTATGCGCATCATTCGGTTGGGCTTCAATTACATTTTTGCGGCGCTCGTTGTAAAAACGTAAAACAAGTTCCTGATTTTTATGCCAGGCTTCGGGTGTTGCTACTTCTTTTATATCGTACTTGTCCCACAATCCGCCGCTGTCGCGGAATGTACTGATACCGCTCTCGGCACTGATGCCGGCTCCGGTAAAAACTACAATTTTTTTCTTTTTACTCATTTAGGGCGATGCTTTACTTGCTTAAAACTAATAAAAACAAATCAAATCAGTGCGGGAATTGTAGTTAGGCAAGAAGCGGAAAGACTAAAGTAACTTTCGTTCCTGCCGCTGTGCCATCTCCGGCAAATAGGTCTTCAATTGAAACTCCAAAATCTGTTGTTTCATGAATTTTATTTAAAATCGCCAGTCGCTTTTCAATAAAAGCTGTTGCCAGCGATTTTTGTAAATTGTCTGATTGTGTTGCCGCTGCTGCACGGCCTATGCCGTTATCAGTTACTGTGCAAACAACAATGTTATCAGCAGTTTTACTAAAATGAATATGCAATGATTTACTATTCGGTTTATGCCGCAATCCATGCAAAATTGCGTTTTCAGCAATGGGCTGAACCAACATTTGCGGGATTTTTCGGCCTGCGCCTTTTAGTTCACTGTCATAAGTAATTACGCTTTCTAAAGAATGCTCAAACCTCATCGCTTCCATTTCAATATACATATTCAGCAACTCGCATTCATCATCAACACTTATCGATTCTTCTGCATTTGTTTCTAATGTTTTTCGGAGAAGACGCGAAAATTTCACTAAATAAGTATTTGCATTTACAATGTCTTCTTCCAGTATCATTCGCTGAATCGTATTCATGCAATTAAACACAAAATGCGGATTCATCTGCGCCTTTAACAGTCTGATTTGTATCTCGTACAATTGCGATTGTATCTTATTGCTTTCCTGCTCCTGTCTGAGTTTGTTTTTGTAGTATCTCGCAACAAAATAAATAATCAGTGCGAAGACTATAAGAAAGGCCAACGCAATCAATAGTTGTGTTAAAAACAGTGCGAGTTTATTCGGATTTGGGTCGTTGTAGAGATCTGTAATTTCGTTTTCGGAAAGCACTCTGTTGTAAAAACGAATATCATCAACAGCTCCCGATAAATAGCGTGAATTTTTTTGATTTGCGGTGTTGCCGATCATTACAGAATCCCCCGGCAGATATGAAACAGGCACAGATTTAGGTAAACTTCCTACCAGTTTCCCGTTCAGGTAAAACCACATTTGTTTTTGGTTAAAACTAAAAACAACATGATACCACTGGTCTTGTTTTATTCTTTCAGTTGTGTTAATAATGAATTGCTCATTAGGCAAAATGGTGATTACAAAACCTAATGTCTGTGATGTTAATTCATAACCAATGCAATATGACTCAAAGAAATCATCGCCAGGTTGATTTTTTGTAAGAATGATTGGATTACTGTTATATCCGTTGCCGGAATAATTGGAATGAATAATTTTAAACCATATTGAGCAACTCATCTCCTGGTGTTTAAACCGGTTGTCCGTTCCCAGATTCAGATAGCTTGTTTTATTGCCCATCAGATAGCAAGCCGAGTTTGAATTTCCGAAACGATCATCGCCGTAGAGAACTGATGATGCCTTTATATGTTGTTCGCTTACATTGTCTATGGCTTTACCGTTATTGAAATTGAAATCTCCGATTAATCCTTCCGTTAGCTGTGCAGCAGCCGGCAATGAAAAAAACAAAACGAAAAATAAGCCAAGCCGAAAAACTTTCAGGTAAAACATAACCATGATTAATAGTTGTGCTGCAAAAACGTAATTATTATCAATTTATTCAACTCTGTAATCTATTAATCACAAGATAATAAGAGCCAGTTCAAAATTTGTTTTTGCGATTTGTTATGAGTTCATTTTTTCTCAGACAAGGCACATTTCTAAGGCGAATTAGGTAAATATCGACTAGAAATGTAACGCAGGATGAGGGAAAATGAGCCATAACAAGGCCAAAGGATAAAATTTAAAGGCTCTAAATGTGACCCCGGATTTGGAAGAGAATTTCAGTTTCATTCACATTTGTCAATTACGAAAAACGGTATCTCAATAAATCAGACAACTGCGGGCGATCAGCATTGAGCAAACAATTATTTTACATGATTGATAATCAGCAATATAAACCAATGTGGGTATTCACCTGCTTTCACTTCAAAATCCTTATCTTCGTCGTTCGGCCTGCCGCAAGCGGCGGGCTTTGTAACCAAGCACAAGAACGAATACGATATGTCTAAATTTAGAAAGCAGGATGCCCTCGATTATCACGAGCAGGGTCGTCCGGGTAAAATTGAAGTTGTTCCTACAAAACCTTACAGTTCTCAGCGTGATCTTACGCTAGCCTATTCTCCCGGCGTTGCAGAACCCTGTCTTGAAATTGAAAAAGAGCCGCAAGATGCCTACCGCTACACTGCCAAAGGAAATCTTGTAGCTGTAATTTCAAACGGAACAGCAGTACTTGGCCTCGGTGATATCGGAGCATTGGCTTCAAAGCCGGTGATGGAAGGGAAGGGCATGCTCTTTAAAATTTATGCCGATATAGATGTTTTTGATATTGAAGTTGATACCAAAGATGTGGATGCCTTTGTGCAAACTGTAAAAAATATTCCACCCACATTGGGCGTTATAAATCTCGACGACATAAAAGCTCCCGATTGATTTTTGATCCAAAAACGACTCAAAGAAGAGCTGGATATTCCGCTCATGCACGACGACCAGCACGGTACGGCAATTATCTCAAGTGCTGCGCTGATGAATGCCTGCGAACTGGCCGGCAAAGATATTGGCACGGTTAAATTAGTCGTAAACGGAGCCGGTGCTTCAGCAATTTCGTGCGCAACCATGTATATTGCTGTGGGTGTAAAGCGCGAAAACATTACCATGCTCGACAGCAAGGGCGTGATTACAACCGACCGCACTGATCTCGACGAGTACAAACAGTTTTTTGCCACACCGCCTACAGGCCGCACCACGCTGGCCGAAGCAATGGTCGGTGCCGATGTGTTTGTTGGTCTCTCCAAAGGCAATATTGTTACCGCCGAAATGATTCAGAGCATGGCGGCACGCCCGGTAGTTTTTGCATTGGCCAACCCCGATCCTGAAATTCCTTACGAAACAGCCAAAGCAGCGCGCGAAGATATTATCCTCGCCACCGGCCGCAGCGATCATCCGAACCAGGTAAACAACGTGCTGGGCTTCCCCTTCATTTTCCGCGGAGCTCTTGACGTGCGCGCCACAAAAATTAATGAGGAAATGAAGCTGGCCGCCGCACAGGCAATTGCCCGCCTCGCCAAAGAAGCAGTGCCCGATGATGTAAACATGGCCTACGATACGCGCAACCTCGCTTTCGGGCCCGAATACATCATCCCCAAACCAATTGACCCGCGACTGATTTCAACTGTTGCGCCCGCTGTAGCTAAAGCCGCCATTGATTCGGGCGTTGCCCGCCGCGAAATAACCGACTGGGAAGCTTACAAAAACGAACTCAACAACCGCCTCGGTCTCGATAACAAACTCATGCGCGGATTGGCCTCAAAAGCCAAATCGAATCCGAAACGCATTGTGTTTGCAGAGGCCGATCACTACAAAATCCTGAAAGCTGCTCAGCTTGTGCGCGATGAAGGCATTGCCAAGCCCATTCTGCTCGGCGATGTTGACCGCATCCGCGAACTCATTGCCGAATACAACCTCGATCTCGGCGATACAGCCATCATCGACCCGCGCGACCCAGCGCAGGAAAACAACCGCCGCGTTTTTGGCGATATGCTCTTCCAGAAACGCAAACGCCGCGGCTACACCCTATTTGAAGCCCGGAAAACCATGCTCGACCGAAACTACTTCGGTGCAATGATGGTGGAAACCGGAATGGCCGATGCAATGATTTCCGGACTTACCCGCAAATATGCCATCCCCATTAAGCCTGCACTGGAATGCATTGGCGTTCAGGAAGGTGTGAATCGCGTGGCCGGAATGTATATTATGTCAACAAAACAAGGCAACTATTTCTTTGCTGATACGACTATGAATGTAGATCCTTCAGCACAGGAACTGGTTGATATTACAGTGCTCACGGCTCAAACAGTGCGGCAGTTTAACATTGTTCCCCGCATTGCCATGCTTTCTTACACAAACTTCGGCTCAACCGAAGGACCAACTCCGGTTAAAGTAAGTGAAGCAGTAGCCATGTTGCACCGCGATTATCCGGGACTTATTGTTGACGGAGATCTTCAGGCCAATTTTGCGCTGAACAACGAGCTGCTCAAAGAACAGTTTCCTTTCAGCGAGTTGGTGGATAAACGGGTGAATACACTCATTTTCCCCAACCTTGCATCAGGTAATATTTCTTACAAACTGATGCAGGAAATGGGTGGAGCAGAAGCCATAGGGCCGCTGCTCATGGGCTTGAAAAAGCCCGTACACGTACTTCAGCTCGGAAGCTCAGTGCGTGAAATTGTAAACATGGTAATTATTGCGGTTGTGGATGCACAGGCGCGCAGATAACAAAGATGTATAACCATTTCGAAGGCCGCGTTACCGAAAAAACACCAACCTATACAGTTATCGACTGCTCGGGAGTGGGGTATCTGCTGCACATTTCGCTGAATACCTATACAAAAATGGGAAACAGCGAAAAGTTCCGCCTCTTTGCACACCTTGCCGTGCGCGAAGATGCTCACGTTCTTTATGGTTTTGCTGATGAAGAAGAACGTGAACTGGTCCGCCACCTCATCTCAGTTTCAGGAGTTGGCCCCGGCACAGCACGCATGATTCTTTCCTCGCTTTCTTCTGCCGAAATTACCGGCGCTATTTTAACCGGTAATGTGGGTGTTTTGAAAGGCGTAAAAGGTATCGGCGAAAAATCGGCACAGCGCATTATTGTTGACCTCAAAGGCAAATTAGGCAAGGCGGAAAACTCATCCGGAGTTGCACAAATTTTTGCGGCCGACAATAAATTGCGTGATGAAGCGTTATCGGCGCTGGTGATGTTGGGCTTTGCCCGCAACATGGCCGAAAAAGCTGTTGATAAAGTGCTTCGAACCGAAGGAAATGTAGTTTCTGTTGAACAGCTGATTAAGCTGGCACTCAAAAATTTATAAGTATCACTCCTGATCCCAACCACAGGCTTGAAACCAATAGTTAAATATCTGCTTACAGGATCCGCTTCGGTGGTGATGCTTGCTGCTGTTGTTACCAGCGACAGCGAAGCATTTACCCGCTCGTCGCGCTTCACATACAGCTATCAGGTGGCTCCGCTCGACAGCGACAGCCCTGCCGCTGATCCATCCGCCCCTCGTCCGTTCACCGACCAGTCGGGACTTGATCCGCTTTATTTCAGCAATAATGCACCGCTGAAACTCAATGATCCGACAAACATTCAAACGCAGGTTACATTTCAGAACGACTCCGGCGCACCGTCATACTTAGTTGAACCTAAATTAGGTAACCAGCTCAGCTACCGCCGCCCTATGCAGCTGACGTTTGAAGAATACCTGAAATACGACATGTACAAATCAACCCGCGATTACTGGCGGCAGCGGGTGCATGCCGAAAGTCAAACTCAGGGGCGAGGCGACAAGGGCATTATTCCTCCCATTAAAATTAATAGCGAAGGATTCGACCGTATTTTTGGCGGCGGAACTATCGACATCCGCCCGCAAGGCTCGGCCGAACTTATTTTTGGTGTAAATATTAACCGCACCGATAACCCCGCCCTTCCCGAACGCCAGCGCCGCGTTGCTACATTCGATTTCGACGAGAAAATTCAGCTGAACGTAGTAGGTAAAATCGGTGAAAAACTCAAACTCACCACCAACTACAACACCGAGTCAACATTCGATTTCGAGAATCAGATGAAACTCGAATACACCGGCTTTGAAGATGAGATCATCAAGAAAATTGAAGCCGGTAACGTAAACTTTGGCCTCAATACCTCACTCATTACAGGTCGTCAGTCGCTGTTTGGTATTAAAACACAGCTTCAGTTTGGCCGCCTAACCGTTACCAGCATCATATCTCAGGAGCGCGGCAAGAAATCGGAAGTTAACGTAACCGGCGGCGCGCAGATCAGCAACTTTGAAGTTAGCGGCGATAACTACGAGGCTAACCGTCACTATTTCCTCTCGCAATACTTCTACGATAGCTACGATGCCGCCCTTTCTACTCGTCCGCTCATCAACTCAGGTGTGCAAATTACACGTATGGAAGTATGGGTAACCAACCGCACAGGCGTTGTAGAAAATACCCGAAACATTGTAGCTTTCACTGACCTCGGCGAAGACAGCCTCGAATCGGTAGGCTCGAGCTTTATTACCGATGCACCCGGAGCAACACCGCGCAACGCCGGTAACGACCTGTACAGCCAGCTTACCACTACTTACAACCAGCTCCGCAATATTAACGTACCGCTGCAAACCACTTTTGCACCGCTGGCCGGCGTTGGTTTTGCACAGGCAGTAAACTACGAACGCGTTAACAATGCGCGCCGCCTGCAGCCCACAGAATTTACCTACAACGAACGCCTCGGTTATATCTCGCTTAATCAGGCACTCAATCAGGACGAAGTTTTGGGCGTTGCTTATCAGTACACACTTAACGGACAAACCTATCAGGTAGGTGAATTTTCTACCGATGGTATTACCGGGCAGGATGCGCTTATCATTAAACTGCTCAAGAGTACCAACAACATTCCCAAAATCAGCGATGCTTCAGGTCAGTACGAGTTCAAACTCTGGGATCTGATGATGAAGAACATCTATTCGATAGGCGCTTATCAGGTAAATCCGCAGGATTTCCAGCTTCAGGTTTGGTACAACAACCCATCAACCGGAACAGATATTCCGTTTATTGCCGAAGGACCTATCGACGGCAAACCACTGATTCAGGTTTTTGAACTCGACTTCCTCAACCAGCAGCAGCAAGCCTCGCCCGACGGACAGTTCGACTTTATGGATAAAGTCACGATTAACGCGGCAAACGGGCGAATCATCTTCCCGATGGTTGAACCGTTCGGCGATCATTTGGAGGCAATATTCGCGCCGCCCGTTGACCCCTCCTTACTGCTCAAGTATCCGTACCCGCAGCTTTACGATTCAACGAAGGTTATTGCGCAGACAGCTTTTGCCACCAAGAATCGTTTCAAAATCAAAGGTTCTTACAAGTCATCATCCAATTCCGATATTTCGCTTAATGCTGTAAACGTTCCGCCCGGTTCGGTGCGCGTAACTGCAGGCGGTGCGCCGCTTACAGAGAACACCGATTACACAGTTGACTACACACTGGGGCGTGTAAAAATCATTAACGAAAGCGTTCTTAACTCAGGCGTTCCGATCAAGATTTCTCTTGAAAGTAACTCATTGTTTGCAATCCAGTCGAAAACACTTTTCGGTACGCACTTAGATTATCGGGTAAACCGTGATTTCAATATCGGCGCTACAGTAATGAACCTTACGGAGCGCCCGGTAACACAGAAGATCAACATTGGTGATGAACCAATGAGCAACACGATGTGGGGTGTTGATCTGAATTACCGTACAGAGCTTCCGATCCTGACCCGCATGATTGATAAGCTGCCTTTGATTGAAACTAAAGCACCTTCATCAATTGCAGCTCAGGGCGAATTTGCACAACTTATTCCCGGCCACAACAAAGCCATTGGTAAAGACGGTAACTCTTATGTCGATGATTTTGAAGGAACACAGTCGGCAATCGATATTCGTGCTCCACAGGGTTGGAGTTTGGCATCTGTTCCGCAAGGACAGCCAACACGTTTCCCCGAAGCCAGCACTGTAGATTTGCGCAGCGGTATGAACCGTGCTAAACTTTCGTGGTACGTTATTGACCCGCTTTTCCTGCGTCCCGACAATAACTTAAAGCCAAGTCACTTAACACTGGCCGACCAATCGAACCACCTTGTGCGCGAGGTGCTCGAAACCGAAGTATTCCCCAACCGCCAGCCACCCAACGGACAGCCGCTGAACGTAGCAATGCTCGACATGGCGTTTTATCCGTCTGAACGCGGCCCTTACAACTTTGATGTAAATCCGCAGCCCGGTCTAACTTCTGGTTTGGCCTCTGATGGCTCGCTCAACAACCCTGCATCACGCTGGGGCGGCATTCAGCGAAGCATCACCACCAACGATTTTCAAGCTGCAAACATTGAGTTCATCCAGATCTGGGTGATGGATCCATATAACGATGATGTGCCGGTTGCCGACCGCAACACAACCGGTGAACTCGTAATCAACCTCGGAAACATTTCGGAAGATGTGCTGAAAGATTCGCGCAATGCTTTTGAAAATGGTTTACCTGTTGACGGAAACTATTCGCTGGTTGATACAACCGTTTGGGGACTTGTGCCTTCTGTGCAGTCAATCGTAAATGCGTTCGACAACGACCCTGCTAAACGTGCCTTGCAGGATGTTGGTCTCGACGGCTGGGATGATGATGGCGAAAAAGTACAGTTTGCAGCGTACATGAACGATGTACTCACCGCATTCGGTTCAAACTCGCCGGCTTATGCCAATGCTGATAAAGATCCTGCTGCCGATAAC
>JBKDHA010000109.1:0-21886 GCA_046335555.1 Bacteroidota bacterium | reverse complement strand
AAAGAATATATTGTGCAGGATGCTGATGTAATGCACTTCCGCTTTAATGTGTAAGACGCATGAAAGAAGTACTGATGCTGCTGTTATTTCTGGGGCTCTACTTTATTCTTCCATATGCCGGAGCATGGTGGATGATAAAGAAGGTGCGAAAGCGCTGGAAAAAACTGAATACCGATTCTTTCGGCTGGCGCATCATTAACGGAATCGTATTTCTGGGCCTTGCACTTATCACATTTGCAGTTGTTCTCAGCATTGTCGTTTTGATTAAAACAGCAATAGCCTGATTGATTTAGAATGAATTGGCCGGATAATTTCTCCGGCAACCTGATACAGAAAGGAACTGAGTTATGTCAGAGAAAGTAAAATACAACGAAGACAGTATCAAGTCGCTCGACTGGAAAGACCATATCCGTTTGCGTCCCGGTATGTATATCGGTAAGCTGGGAGATGGTTCTTCGCCCGATGATGGTATTTACATTCTGCTTAAAGAAGTAATCGACAACTCTATCGATGAGTTTGTAATGGGCAACGGCCGCAGCATTGAAGTACAAATCAAAGACGGCACCGTTCGTATTCGCGATTATGGTCGCGGCATTCCGCTTGGCAAAGTAATTGACTGCGTATCAAAAATCAATACCGGTGCGAAGTATGATTCTGAAGCCTTCAAAAAATCAGTTGGCTTAAACGGAGTTGGTACAAAAGCGGTAAATGCACTCGCATCGTGGTTTAAAGTGCAGTCGGTTCGCGAAGGCAAATCGAAAGTAGCCGAATTCAAACGCGGCGAACTTACGCTTGATGATAAGATCAAAAACACCGACGAGAATGACGGTACAATCATCAGTTTCATTCCCGACGAAACAGTTTTCACGAACTATCATTACGTGAATGAATATGTTGAGAAAATGCTGTGGAACTACGCATATCTCAACACCGGCCTCACACTTTGGTACAATGGCAATAAAATCAAGTCAGACAATGGCTTGCTTGATTTGCTTCAAAAAAACCTGAGCGGCCCTATCGTTTACCCGATCATTCACCTGCGCGGTAATGATATTGAGCTGGCCATGACGCACAGCGACCAACAGTATGTTGAGGATTACTATTCGTTTGTGAATGGTCAGCATACCACGCAGGGCGGCACACACCAGGCTGCTTTTCGTGAAGCAATTGTAAAAGTGCTTCGCGAATTTTACAAGAAAGATTATGAAGCTGTTGACCTGCGTACCTCAATTGTAGCGGCAATCAGCGTAAAAGTTCAGGAGCCGGTTTTTGAATCGCAAACAAAAACCAAACTCGGTTCGCAGGATGTTGGTCCGCAAGGCCCGTCGATGCGCGCATTCATTGCCGATTTTCTCAAGGAGCTTGATAATTATCTGCATAAAAATCCGGAAACAGCCGATGCGCTTCACCGCAAAATTTTGCAGAGTGAACGTGAGCGCAAAGAACTTTCCGGCATTCAGAAATTAGCCCGCGACCGTGCCAAGAAGGCCAATCTGCATAATAAAAAGCTGCGTGATTGCCGTGTACATCTTACAGACTTGAAAGATGAACGCCGCCTTAACAGTACGCTTTTTATTACCGAAGGCGATTCGGCCAGCGGATCAATTACCAAAGCCCGTGATGTAAACTCGCAGGCCGTATTCAGCCTTAAAGGAAAACCGCTGAATGCTTATGGGTTGACCAAAAAAGTAGTTTACGAAAACGAAGAATTCAACCTTATTCAATCGGCACTTGATATTGAAGACGGGCTTGAGAATTTGCGCTACAACAACATTGTTATTTCTACCGATGCTGATGTTGACGGAATGCATATTCGTTTGCTGCTGCTTACTTTTTTCCTTCAGTTCTTTCCTGATCTGGTGAAGAAAGGCCACGTTTACATTCTGCAAACTCCCTTGTTCCGTGTTCGGAATAAAAAGGAAACAATCTATTGTTATTCAGAAGATGAACGCCGCAAGGCGATGCAGAAACTTGGTGCAAAGCCTGAAATTACCCGTTTCAAAGGGCTCGGTGAGATTTCGCCTGATGAATTCAAAAACTTTATTGGCAAAGACATACGTCTTGAGCCGGTAATTCTGAACTCAGGCGGAATGATTGGTGAGTTGCTTTCATATTACATGGGCAAAAACACCGATGAACGCCAGAAATTCATCATCAGCAATTTGCGTGTAGAGCGTGATCTTGCTGAAGAAGCTGCTGTTTAATAAACATCTCTAAAAACTCAAAATATCTTCGTTGGACTTGTCACGAAAATCCTCATTTACAAAAGTAAACTCCGGTTTTCACTCCTTCGTCCGCCTAAATCTTTTGAGTTTTAAGAGATGTTCATACAATAAAAAAGACAACATATGAGCAAGTGGCTCTGGATCGGACTTATTGTTGCAGTGGCAGCTGTTTTTCTGATTGTATTGCCAAAGCTTGAATCAAAAAACCGTGAAAAGCGGCTTGATGCCGTTTACGCAAAAACAGAGATGACCGGTAACCAGATACAGCAATTGTTTAACAACCTTCCGGAAGTTTCGGAAGGTGCTGTTGTATTTGCCGGAAACAGTCTGACTGCTGCTTTACCGTTAACAGCTTTCGGAAAAGGTAAGTTTGTAAATCACGGTATTTCGGGTGCGCTGATCAGCACAATGATTTATCAAACCGAAAATCTGAAAGACGAAGCTCCCGCAATGCTGTTTCTGGAAGGCGGCATTAACGATTTGATGACTGGTTCAACCTCGCAGCAGGTTTGTGCATCGTGGTCGGTATTGCTCGATAAATTGCAGAAAGAATTACCCGAAACAAAAATTGCTGTACAAAGTGTTTTGCCCGTTCGTCCGCAACTCATTACTGCAGCCCGTGTGCCGGGCATTAATGAATCAGTGCGTGAAATAAATGCGTTTCTGTATGCCGAATGTATGAAGCGGAATTTTCTTTATGCTGATCTGTACACGCATTTGCAGGACGACGGACAATTGAACAGCCGATATACAACCGACGGGGTTCATCTGAATTCTGAAGGCTACATCATTTGGATAGAAGAGATAAAACCACTTCTATCCGCTATTACAACGAATTAACAGGACCCGAATACGAATACGATCATGAGCGATCAGAACAACGAAAACGATCTTTTTGAAACTACCGGCAAAGATGATGCGCCGGGTCTTCACAGTGAACAGCAGGCACGTTACATCAGCGGCATGTATGAGAACTGGTTTCTCGACTATGCTTCTTATGTAATTCTTGAGCGCGCCGTTCCCTATGTTGAGGATGGGCTGAAACCCGTTCAGCGTCGCCTGATGCACTCGATGTGGGAATTGGAAGACGGGCGCTACAACAAAGTGGCCAACATCATTGGTAATACAATGAAGTATCACCCGCATGGTGATGCTTCTATTGGTGATGCACTTGTGCAGCTCGGTCAAAAAGATCTGCTTGTTGATATGCAAGGCAACTGGGGAAATATCTACACAGGCGACAGTGCCGCTGCTCCCCGATACATTGAAGCCCGCCTCTCGAAATTTGCCCTTGATGTTGTTTTTAACCCGAAAACAACACCATGGCAACTCAGTTACGATGGTCGTAACCGCGAACCGGTTACACTGCCAATGAAATTTCCATTGCTCCTTGCACAAGGTGTTGAAGGTATTGCCGTTGGTCTGGCCTGCAAAATTCTCCCGCACAACTTCAATGAGCTTATTGATGCTTCAATAGCTGTTTTGCGCGGAAAGAAAACCGACATCCTGCCCGATTTCCCTACGGCAGGTATGGCCGATTTTACGAACTACAATGACGGTTTGCGCGGCGGGAAAATCCGTGTGCGTGCCCGCATGAAAGTGAAAGACAGCAAGACACTGGCCATTACCGAAATACCTTTTGGCACAACAACAGGTTCGCTGATTGATTCAATTATTACGGCTAATGAAAAAGGAAAAATTAAGGTTCGTAAAATTGAAGACAACACTGCAGAGTTTGTAGAAATTCTCGTTCATCTCCAGCCCGGTGTTTCTCCAGATAAGACTATAGATGCGCTGTATGCATTTACACAATGCGAAGTTTCAATTTCTCCCAATGCCTGTGTAATTGAAGCTGAGAAACCTCGCTTTGTAGGAGTGAATGAAATGCTCAAAATTTCAACGCAGCGCACGCTTGATCTTTTGCGCCGCGAATTGGAAATTGAGCTTCACGAATTACAGGAACAATGGCATTTTTCTTCGCTCGAAAAAATCTTCATCAAAGAAGAAATGTACATCGAGTTCAAGAAATATTCTGATCGCGAATCGCTGTATGGCTATCTCTACGAGCGTTTCAAGCCGTTCAAGAAAAAATTGATTCGCGAAATTGTGGATGAAGACCTTGCCCGTCTTACACAAATTCCGATGATTCGTATCACACGTTTCGACAGCATTAAAGCTGATGAAAAAATGCGTGATCTTGAACAGCGAATAGAAGGAGTAAAGCATCATCTTGCACACATTGTAGAGTTTGCCATTGAGTATTTCAAAGACCTCAAAAAGAAATATGGTATTGGCCGCGAACGCAAAACTGAAATTCGACAGTTTGATGTGATCGAGGCTCGTCAGGTTGTTGCCGTTAATGCCAAACTTTACGTAAACCGCGAAGAAGGTTTTATCGGTTCCGGCCTCAAGAAAGATGAGTTTCTGTGCGATTGCTCAGACCTTGATGAAGTAATTGTTTTCCGCAGCGATGGTGTAATGATGGTTACCAAACTGGCTGAGAAAACGTATGTGGGCAAAGGCATTATTCACGTAGCTATTTACAAAAAAGGCGACGACCGCACGGTTTACAACATGGCTTATCGCGATGGTTTGCGCGGCAATGTAATGGTAAAGCGCTTCAGCGTTACCGCAATTACCCGCGATAAGGAGTACAACCTCACACGCGGAGCTAAAGACTCGAAAGTGCACTATTTTAGCGTGAGCCCGAACGGAGAACCTGAAGTTATTGGCGTGCATCTCACACCAAATTCCGGAGCACGCAAATTGGAGTTTGATATGGATCTGAGTCAGGTTGCCGTAAAAGGCCGAGATGCACAGGGCAATATTCTAACCCGTTATCCGGTTCGCAAAATTGTACTCAAGAAAAAAATGGCAGCCGAAGTGCGTAAGCAATCGGTTTGGTATGATCCGGCAACACGCCGTTTGAGCTACGAACAGCGTGGCCGTTTCCTCGGCCAATTTGGCCCCGAAGATCGTATTCTTGAAGTTACCGAAAGCGGACACTACCGTTTAACCGGTTTTGACCTTAGTACATACTTTGAAGAAGACACTATTCTTCTCGAAAAGTTTGACCCGAAAGCCACAACTGCAGCAATTTACTATGATGGCGAAAGCAAGCAGTATTTTGTAAAGCGCTTTGTGTTTGAACCAACCGATAAGAAAACATTGTTCATTACCGAGCATTCTGAATCAAAGCTTGCTGTTGTTACCACACGTCCATCAACACGCATTACACTCAGCTTTGCCAGAGCGCGTGGTGTTGATGTTGCAGATGAAACTTATGAGATGGACAAAATTATTGAAGTCCGCAACCTCAAAGCCAAAGGCAACAAACTCACTGCAAACAAGCTGAAAGATAAAAGCGGACTTACGTTAATTGATCCGTTTGCAGAGCTCAGTGAAGATGAACTGATGGAAGAGTCGAGCGGACTTTCGCCAATGGAAGAAATGCGTAAATCATCAAAGAAAGATAGCGGAACAGGAAACAAAGACCTGAAACTCTTTTAAATGTTGAATGTTTAATTATGAATGCTGAATGATTTTTCCCGGGACATTTTCTGACGCAGTCAGAAAATGTCCCGGTTCTGTTTCATACCTTACACTCATCACTTAACGTTCAACACTCATCATTCAACATTTTTTTAGAATGAAAACAGCGGTAGTTTTTGGCTCAACAGGTTTAATTGGCAGCTTTTTGCTCCGGCAGTTGCTGGCTGATGATCGTTATGCCGAGGTTCGCATTTTTGTTCGCAAGCCAACAGGAATTCGTCATGCCAAGCTCGATGAAATAGTTGCCGATTTTAAGCAACTGGATGCATTGCGGAAAGAAGTAAAGGGCGATGAAGTATTTTGCTGTTTGGGTACAACCATAAAAACAGCAGGCTCAGAAGCAGCATTTCGCAGAGTTGATTATGAATTGGTGCGTTGGGCGGCATTAAGTGCAAAAGAAAACGGAGCAAATAGTTTTCTTGTTGTTTCATCAATTGGAGCAGCCGCTTCCTCACGAAATTTCTATCTGCGTACGAAGGGCGAAATGGAATTGGCTGTTACTTCGGCCGGATTTAAGAAATGTGTGATTGTTCGTCCTTCCATGTTGCTCGGGCCAAGAACCGAAAAGCGGCTAGGCGAAAACATTGGTAAAATTGTAATGAAAACGTTTGCATTTGCAATACCCAAACATTGGAAAGCGGTGAACGCCGAAGATGTTGCAGCATCTCTAATCATTGCAGCCAATTCGGATCACGAAAATGGTATTATTGAAAATGAACGTTTGATTAAACGTTTGGCATGATAATATAGTTGGTTGTTACTAACTATTTATAGCTGTGTTTTTAGTACTCATCTTATAGTGTAGTTTGAGCAGTTTCATGCCCATAAACCAAAACCAATGATCGGTACGAAGTATTTTGTTTTCGTCCTGATAAACGTGAATGATTTCTTTGAGCGGAATACGTTTTACTTTCACAAATCCCGGCTTATGTTTTTGAACGCGGTAATATCCTGCACCACCAAATTTAGAGCGATCTGATACTAGTCTGAAGGAACCATCATTTAAAAACTCAGGACGAAGAACAACCGTTACACTTCCATCAGGAAGCGGAAATACAACGCGAACAAACATTTTCCCATTAATATTTACAACAGCATAAAAACCGCAATAAACAACACGTTTATCAGTCATTCGTTTGCGCAGCCAGCACACCAGTTTGGTTTCACCGTTTGCTGTATTGAGCGGAATAACTTCACTGCTCATGCCTGCGCTGGTTTCCATAGGGCTGAGCGGAATATTGAGCTGATTGATTTCTTTGCTGATGGTTTTGATGAGCAGCTGTGCAAAGAGTTTAACAGGATAAAAAGACTGCGACCAAACATCCATCGTATAGTTTGATGTTTGCTCATAAAACCGCGCTACTTCCTGCTGGAAATCGGGATGCTGCTGACTGCCGAGTAAAGAAAAATCGCGCATTAATCCGCTTTTTGCTGCATCACCAACTTGCAGATTGTTTTGTTCGGCAAATTCGCGGTAAAATGTATCACCAATATATTTTCCGCCAATGGGGCCGCTGAGCCAGGGATGTTCGGCTAATGAAATAGTTTTACCGGTTAAGCGCAGCCAGAGGTTTATTGTGCGGGAGAAAACAGCAGCAAGCATAGTGAGGTTATATGAAAATGGTGTGATTTAAAATTAGGCGTTAATTGCATTACTTGTTGCAGTAAACTACCAACGTTTTACGGTGATGGTAAATTTTGAGAGCGGAAAATGATAGATGATATTGCGTTTATACGGCTTCTTTTTTATCAGCCAGATTGTTAACCATATAAGCATAGGAAGCCAGATGACAAGTTGTATAGTTTATTGTTTACTTCCGTTTGTAAAACCACCATTGCCAAAACCACGATGAGCAAAGGAAAATGAGGAGAATAAATGCAGCTCCGCTGTAAAACGGATGTTCTGCAAATCCGCCAAATCCATAGTTGCTGATAAAGAGTGCGAGTGAAGCAACAGCATTGGCTAATCCCCAAACAATATTTTTGGTATTTCCGACACCAAACCCGCTCAGCATTTTGGCTTGCCATACACCCAGAACGTAGTGCGGCATGGCATTCATAAGCAGCGCTCCGGTTAAAAAATCAATCCACGTATTCATTTCGAAAGAGGTTATAGATTATCCTGCTAAAATATAATCTTTCCCGTTTGCAAAGCCTTTTTCTTCAAGCATTCGGGCAATTTCTGTTCGTGCACCTCTGTTGGTGATATAGCTAATTACAACACAGCTTTCGGGTGATGGAATTTCTTGCGGAGCAATAACCGGAAAGCCGCCTGCAGTTTTTCCGCTCATTGCCGGATTAACATCAATGTAACCGGCTATGCTAATTCCTTGCTGCAAAAGATAGTTGCTTCTTTTTCTGGTAATGCGTCCTGCTCCGCAAAGCCAGATTTGACGAGACTGCGCAATGCGGTTAATTTCTTTAGCGAGATATACGGCTTTAATTCTGCTGAATGCTTCGGGGCTGCAATATGGGCTGGTGCGAGAAACCCGGTTGGGCGGATCGTTCCAGAGCAGTAATGTTTCTTCCACTTTTCGCATTTCAACACCGGCGCTTAGCCAGCGCAGCCAGAGTTCGTAGTCTTCCGGAAAATCGCCTTTGCTGTAGCCGCCGAGTTGCCTGATCAGTTCTGCTCTGAACATCACCGAAGGGTGCGCCAGCGGCGATTCAACAAAGCGGTTCAGTTGTATTTCTTCAGGCGTGCGCAGTGTATTGAGCCAGGCAATGTGCTCGGCATAGCCCTTTTGCAAAACCGAATTGCCGCCGTGCTCGACAAGACAGCTTACCAATCCGCATTGCGGATGCTGTTTCAACAGTGCAACTTGTTTTTCGATGCGTTGCGGATGCATACTGTCATCGGCATCCATGCGGGCGAGCAGGGGAGCGCGGGCTTCGGTAAGCAAACCGTTGAGGGCAGCTACAATGCCTTGGTTTGTTGATGTGCCTAAAACCCGAATGCGGCTGTCTGATGTTGCCGCAGCATTCAGGATGTCTGCACTTCGGTCGGTTGAGCCATCGTTCCAAACTAAAATTTCAAGATCGGCAAATGTTTGGTTTTGAATGCTGTTTAATGCCTGTTCCAAATAGGCATCAGCATTGTAAACAGGCATCAGGACAGAAACTTCAGGCAACATCAGGCTCAATGGTTATTCAACAAATCTTGAGATGAAGATAAAAATGTATATTCATTAAATGTGTTTTATGCACAGATACATTTTCCGGTAAATGTAAAAGAGCGGGAACTGAATTTCTTTTTTGAAGCAAACGCACATTTTGCATATTAACTTTGCGGCATGCAGCATTTTGAAACAAAAACCGGAACAAGTTTGCAGGAAGCAGCCGGCTGGCTTATTGCCGGTGAATGCATCGGAATTCCTACCGAAACTGTTTACGGATTAGCTGCAAATGCGCTTGATGCAGCAGCGGCGGTTAAGATTTTTGAAATTAAGAACCGCCCGGCTTTCAATCCGCTTATTGTGCATGTGCACGATGCCGGTGAATTTGAGAAGTATGCCGCCGAAGTTCCGGAGCTAATAAAACAGCTTGCAGCAAAATTTTCGCCGGGGCCGCTTACCTACATTTTACCCAAAGCCAACTGCATTCCCGACATTATTACCGCCGGTGGAGATACCGTTGCACTTCGGGTTCCGGCACATCCGCTTACCCGCGAATTATTGAAAATACTTCCGTTTCCGCTTGCGGCTCCAAGTGCCAATCCGTTTGGTTACATCAGCCCGGTAACTGCACAGCACGTCGCTGATCAGCTTGGCGGGAAAATCCCATTTATACTTGATGGCGGATCTTGCAGCGTTGGAGTTGAGTCAACCGTTGTAACTGTCAGAGACGGAAAGCTTGTTGTCCTCAGACTGGGAGGACTTTCAACAGAAGCACTCGAAAGCGTTGTTGGTCGTGTTACTTATGAGTTAAACGAATCATCAAATCCTCAATCGCCCGGACAGCTAAAATCGCATTACGCGCCGCGAATTCCGCTCAGGCTGGGTATTCCGGATATAGAACCTGAAAATATGAAAGCTGCAATTTTGAGTTTTCGTACAGTTCCTCAGTGGCGTTCAGTTGCAGCTTCGGAAGTTCTTTCTGTAAATGGCGATCTAAATGAAGCCGCCAGAAACTTGTTTGCCGCTATGCGCAGGTTAGATGATGCAGATGCTGATATAATCTTTGCTGAGGTATTACCGAATGAAGGATTGGGAAAAGCAATAAATGATAGATTGAAACGAGCGTCTGTTGAAAACTTTTAAAGTCAGGGTTGTTGGTTTTATAAGAAACTGATGTATGTTTGCATTCGAATAGCGCTTTTGGCAAAGCAATCCCTAGAAGGTATAGCGGGGTTGCCAGAACCAAAAGCTTTTTTTTTAGGGTAGATACATTTTTGTTTCATTTTAGGGCATCTCTAAAAACTCCAAATCTCTTCGTTGGGCTTGTCGCCAAAATCCTCATTTACACAAGTAAACTGCGGTTTTGACTCCTGCGCCCGCCTCAATCTTTGGAGTTTTTAGAGATCCCCTTAGTAATTAGAGAAATTTATGGTTACGAACAAATTGCGCGCTGCTGTGCTTGTTGATGGCGGCTTTTTCCACAAACGTTATCAGCGAATTTTTAAAGGTGCTCACGATCACACACCTGAGCAGGTTGCTGATAATCTTCAAAAAATGGTTGAACAATATTTGGGAGCAGATTTTCGCCTGTACCGAATGTACTATTACGATTGTGAACCACTTCAAAAGAAATTTCATCATCCATTAACAGGCAAAGTAATTGACTTTGCAAGGCTTCCGTCTGCAAAATTCCGGATCAACTTTTTTGAGGTGCTCAAAATGCGAAAGAAAGTTCAGCTGAGACTTGGCAAACTGAAAGAGAACAAAACCTGGCGCATCCGTTCATTCTGCACCGCCGATTTGCTGAAAGGTAAGCGCAACATTGCCGATTTACATGAAAGTGAAGTGGTGCTGGAAGTGCGTCAAAAAGGTATTGATATGCAAATCGGGATTGATATTGCTATGCTTGCGTGGAAGAAACTTGCCGATCGGATTGTATTAATCGGCGGAGATGCAGATTTTGGCCCGGCAGCCGAACTCGCCAGAAACGAAGGCGTTCAGTTTGAAATTGATCCAATGGAAAATAATATAGATGCTGTTCTTTATCAGTATGTTGACGGAATAATTGACTCTGGCAAAGCAGTGGATAAACCTGAAACGGAAAGCGCACACGCAGCAGCATGAAAACCCGGTTAAATTATACGGTAACCGCAAAAAATCACCAAGCGGCTTTCAGCAGATAATACCTATTTTTGCTTCGCTTCAGGAATAGCTTGAGGCCATCAACTCCTATGAAGAAAATACTTGTTGCCAACCGAGGTGAAATAGCACTGCGTGTAATGCGTTCGTGCCGTGAAATGGGAATTTCAACTGTAGCCGTTTTTTCGGAGGCCGACCGCAATGCGCCTTTTGTTCGTTATGCCGACGAAGCTGTTTGCATCGGACCGCCGCCTTCGGCACAGTCGTATCTTTTGGGCAATAAAATCATAGAAGTTGCACTAAAGTTGGGAGTTGACGGCATTCACCCCGGCTACGGCTTTCTTTCTGAGAATGCTGATTTTGCCAGGGCTGTAAAGCAATCAGGCATTACATTAATTGGTCCCACTCCTGAAGCCATGGAGATTATGGGCGACAAGCTTTCGGCCAAGGCAGCAGCAAAGCAGTACAATATTCCGATGGTTCCCGGTTCAGAAGGTGCAATCAGCGACATTGCAGAGGGCGAGCAGGTAGCTTTGGCCACCGGGTTTCCTTTGCTGATAAAGGCAAGTGCCGGGGGCGGGGGAAAAGGGATGCGTATTGTAGAGCGCATCGAAGATTTTGCAGAGCAAATGAAACTTGCCGTGAGTGAAGCCACTTCTGCTTTTGGCGACGGCTCTGTGTTTATTGAACGTTATGTTACCGGCCCGCGCCATATCGAAATACAGGTGATGGCTGATACGCACGGAAACATTTGCTACCTCTTCGAGCGCGAATGTTCAATTCAGCGCCGTCACCAGAAAGTTATAGAAGAAGCACCGTCGAGTGTGCTTACGCCCGAGATTCGCGAAAAAATGGGTAAATGTGCCGTTGACGTAGCCCGCTCCTGCGGATATGTTGGTGCAGGTACAGTTGAGTTTTTGCTCGATGAATCACGCAATTTTTACTTCCTCGAAATGAATACCCGCCTTCAGGTTGAACATCCGGTTACTGAAATGATTACCGGAATTGACTTGGTTAAGGAGCAAATTAATGTTGCCAGAGGCGAAAAACTCTCCTTTACACAGGATAGCCTGAAAATTAACGGACATGCAGTAGAAGTTCGTGTGTATGCCGAGGATCCTGCAAATAACTTCCTTCCTGACATCGGAAAACTTGTTACCTATCGTCGCCCGCAAGGCTACGGAGTGCGTGTTGATGATGGTTTTGAGGAAGGAATGGACATCCCGATCTACTATGATCCGATGATTTCCAAACTTATTACCTGGGGTGCAACTCGCGAAGAAGCTATAAACCGGATGATCCGGGCTATTGATGAATACAGAATCACCGGTGTAGCTACAACGCTTGGCTTCTGCCGCTTTGTGCTCCGGCATCCGGCCTTTGTTTCCGGCAATTTCGATACCGGTTTTATTAAAGCACATTATAGCCCGGAAATGCTTATAGAGGAGCGTGCAGATGAAGCCGAGCTGGCCGCAATGCTGGCCGCAGCATGGGCAGGCTCCGCTACTCAGGCAAGCGTTTCTGTCTCGGCCTCCGTATCGGGCAGTAAATGGAAAACATCCCGCACCCGAAAAGCCTGATTGAGTAATAATTACTGTTATACAGCTAATTATATTCTTCAGACTTCACATTTTTTATAACTTTAGATACATGAAAAGCCAATCGGGTGCGTTTTGCTGCTGTAACCCTTTGGCACGCTTTTGGCGTGTATCTGCTATCATGAAAAACGCTTTTCTTCTGTTTATCTGTATGCTTGCCGCCAATGCTGCGTCTGCTCAGGAACAGTCGCCCCTGTTTGTTGGTGATATCAAAGAGTATCCAAAAGAAATGGTCACATTTATTGTTGACGAAAACGGGGATACAATTCCGTTTATACACCATTATACCTGCGTTATTGTTGCCGACCGTGTTTTTAAAAACAAACGTGAACAGCAGAAATACGATAAACTGAAACGCGATGTAAAAGCGGCACATCCGTATGCCGTACTTGCCCGTGCTAAACTCAGTGAAATGGATGCCCGTTTAGCACTCATTAAAGGTGAAAAAGAACGGAAAGAATTTGCCGAAAAATCGGAGAAAGAATTAGTCGCGCAGTTTGAGAAAGACATGAAAAATCTCACTGCGGCTCAAGGACGTATTCTGATAAAATTGGTAAGTCGCGAAACCGGTTCTACCACCTATCAGTTAATAAAAGAATACCGCGGAGGCCTTACTGCCGTTATGTGGCAGGGGATGGCTCGGGTGTTTGGCAATAACCTTAAATCGGAGTATGATGCCGATGGCGATGACAAAAAGATTGAGGAAATCGTTGAGTTGATTGAATTAGGGGTATTGTAATCTCAAACTTTTTTAGGCTATGAGCCTGTTTAAAATTTGTTTTTGAGATTTGTTATGAGTTCATTTTTTCTCAGACAAGGCGTATTTCGCAGGCGATATTAGATAAATATCGACTATAAATGCAACGCAGGATGAGGAAAAATGAGCCATAACAAATCCGAAGGATAAATTTTAAACAGGCTCAAGTTGGTTTGCAAAAAGAAAATACTATTTTTGCAACCCCTTTCTAACCGAAAGGCCTGTTATCGGGGTGTAGCGCAGTTGGCTAGCGCACCACGTTCGGGACGTGGGGGTCGCTGGTTCGAGTCCAGTCACCCCGACTACTAACATTAAAGTTAAGCCCGCCTTCCCGAGGCGGGCTTTTTTATGCCCATTTGCCAATTAGCCTGACCCACTTGTATGATGTAACTTGACCAGCTTAACCGTATATTTATCTTCGTATTGCACATTCAATTCAACTCCTATGAGTAAGTATATTCCGATACTATTTGTTGCCGTCCTGACGTTTTCAGCTGCGAAACTTGATGCTCAGGAACAGCAAGGAATAGCCATTGACTCATTAGTTCAGCCTGTAATTAAGCCTGTAAAGTGGAAACCAAAATTAATGCCGGGTGCAGCTTTTTCGTATTCGGTAATTAATAACCGGAAAGAGATTCGCGGGCTTTACAAACCGGGCATGAATTTCAGTTTGTTTTACCTGCATCGCCCGTGGTTTGGGATTTCTGCCGAATACACCTATCATTTTATTCATCCTGCAGCTCCCGCAATTGATGGCATTCGTTCGTGGAATGCTGACCTGAACGGAAACCTGATCATGAAACTTGGTGAAAGCGATTTGTTCTTCAACGCAATTTTCGGAGTTGGTTATTTGAAGTGGGATGGTGTTTACATTGGTCCCAACTCCGCGCATACCGATTTTCGTGATTTTACTTATGGAATGATCATCAGCCAAACATGGGTGTCTGCAAATCTCGGTGCCGGTTTCAGCCACAGCATCGGAAAACGCTTTGTAGGTTATGGAAATTTCAAAGTGCGTTTTGCGTCTGAGGAAGTTGATTTATTCAGCATTTCAGATACCGGATTCCAATTTGGTGTTCGTGCCGATATTTCTGCAAAACCCAAAAATGTTCGCGATAAAACCAATGAACCGCGCAAAAGAAGTATCTCTCTCAACGAAAGAACTCCGAATAGTAATGTCAAGAAAAAAGGCGGCAAGAGCAAATCGAAATACGTTTACCGCTGGCTCAAGAAAAAACGCAGATAATATTAGCAGGCAACTCCAACGGGTTGCCTGCGACTTTATACAGCAGATGAAAACGACGTGAAATAACGTTAAGAATTGAAGACAAGCGGATCAATCTGCTTAACTTCGTAAACAATGAAAAGAAAACCGGCCTTTTTCCTTTTTTTACTTTTCCTTGTTGCAGCACTTCCTGCATCAGCTCAGTCGTTTGCCGGAACTACTGAGCAACTGATTACAGTGCGTGGCATTGTTTATGACCTCGCCGATAGTCTTGCAAGCCCGATGCCGCTGGCTGTAAACCGCAGAACAGGGGCAGGGCAGTCAGTACTTGCAGGGCAGTCCTTCAGCATTCAGGGGCTTCGTACCGATACATTTATGTTTTCAGCCGGAGGATACGAAGTTGTGCGAATATGTTTCCGTGATTCTGTGCAGCGCTCGGTTTACAATGTTCGTGTGGGGTTAAAAGTTCGTGTTAACAATTTAAGACCGGTTTCAATTTATCCGGCAAAAGATTTGAATACACTAAGAAATGAGCGTGAATCACTGGGAGTTAAAGAAACGCGAATGACTGCGCGACCTGCGCAGGTTATGGAAAGTCCGATTACCGCACTTTATGAACGATACAGCCGCGACGGCAAATCAAGAGCAAGAGTTGCTTATCTCGAAAACGAAGACCGAAAACGCGAAATTTTGAATCAGTTGCTGCAGCTTTATGTCAAAGCAGGCGTAGTAGAACTTGCACCTGATGAATTTGATAATTTTATTAATTACCTGAATATCCCTGAAGCATTTTTGCAAACAGCAACTGATTATCAACTTGCTGTGGCAATACGTGAGCGCTGGCTGCATTATGACGCAGCAAAAAAAATGCACGAAAAACAACAGCGGTAACACACTGTTCATTGAGTGCTCACAACTCTTTTCAGTTTTATTTGCCCCGTTCCCGCAATCTGCTATCTTTGCTGCCTGTATGGCGCCTCGGCTTATTCTTCATCCGCAGCAATTCGCCATCACGATCAACCGGCTTTGCCATCAACTGATCGAGACTCACGACGATTTCTCAGAATCTGTAATTATTGGTCTGCAACCACGCGGAGTATTACTTGCACGCCGCATTCAGCAAACATTGAGTAAAATTTTGCCCGATAAGCAAATTATGCTCGGCGAGCTGGATGTTACTTTTTACCGTGATGATTTCCGCCGCCGGGATCTGGTTCCCAACCGAACACAAATCGACTTCATTATAGAAGATAAAAATGTGATTCTGGTTGATGATGTGCTTTATACTGGCAGAACCATTCGCGCCGGACTTGATGCCATGATGGCATTCGGAAGACCGAAAGATGTGGAACTTTTGGTGCTGATTGACCGCCGATTCAGCCGCAACCTGCCTATTCAGGCAAAATATGTGGGCAAAACGGTTGACACAATAGCATCAGAAAAAGTAAAAGTTGACTGGAAAGAAGCCGGCGGCGAAGATCACGTTTGGCTAATGACACAGGAATAAACTATATGAGCGCAACGAAATTAAGTGTGAAACACTTGCTTGGCATCAAACAACTGACTGCCGATGATATCACGCTTATTCTCAATACAGCCAATCAATTTAAAGAAGTAATCAACCGGCCGATCAAGAAAGTACCGTCGCTGCGCGATATAACAATAGCCAATCTTTTCTTCGAAAACTCGACCCGCACCCGGGTTTCATTTGAGCTTGCGGAGCGCCGTCTTTCGGCTGATACTGTGAATTTCTCCGCGGCGCAGTCGTCGGTTAAAAAAGGGGAAACACTGATCGACACTGTAAACAATATTCTGGCAATGAAAGTGGATATGGTGGTGATGCGTCACCCCAATCCCGGTGCCTGCGTGTTTCTTTCGCGTCATATCAATGCCAGCATAATCAATGCCGGCGACGGAGCCCACGAGCATCCTACACAAGCATTGCTCGACGCATTCTCGATCCGCGAGCGTCTGGGTGATTTGCACGGGAAGAAAGTGGCTATTATCGGCGACATTCTTCACTCGCGGGTGGCTTTGTCGAATATCTACTGTCTTCAGAAACTTGGAGCAGAGGTAATGGTTTGCGGCCCGCGCACCCTTATGCCGCGCTACATCGAATCATTAGGTGTAAAAGTAGAATTTGATCTCCGCAAAGCCCTCGAATGGTGCGATGTTGCTAATATGCTGCGTATCCAGCTTGAGCGTCAGGATATTCGTTATTTCCCAACGCTGCGCGAATACACCATGCAATACGGTCTCGATATGCCGATGCTGAAATCGCTGGGAAAAGAAATTATAGTTATGCACCCCGGACCAATAAATCGCGGGGTTGAGATAACTAGTGAAGTGGCAGATTCCGAGCAAGCCATCATTCTTGACCAGGTCGAAAATGGCGTAGCTGTTCGCATGGCGGTACTTTATCTCCTCGCCGGCCGCACCGAAGATTAGCCGAAAATCAATCATTTTTAGGAGTAAAGTAAAAAATGCGTATCTTTTCGTTGTTTGAAAAGGAAACTTTACCTTTGCCGACTATGAACGAACAGTTTTCAGTTGAGCGCAACGAGCGTTACACAGTTATCAGCCTCTCAGCCGAGAAGTTGGATACTCTTGTTGCCCCCGCATTGAAATCGGAACTTGTTATGCTTAATGCTGACGGAGTCCGCAATCTCATTATTGATCTGGGATCAGCGCGTTACTGCGATTCATCAGGTTTGAGTGCTATTTTGGTTGCCAACCGCCTGTGTAAAAACGCCGATGGTATCCTTGTACTCACCAATCTGCAGGAGTCTGTACGCAAACTCATCAATATTTCTCAGCTCGACAGCATTCTGCAAATTGTGCCTGATGTTGAAACCGCTGCTCAACAATTTGAAGTAGCATAATACATTCTCGATAACCCGAACCGAATGAAACACCTGTTTACTCTAATTGCAGCATCGCTGTTTTCTGTATTTCTTGGCGCACAATGCACCGTTAATTCTAGTGTATTTTCCGGTCCAAACGATTATGGTATTGTTCCTGATACCGTAACTAACCTTCCGGTTGCTTTTGTTGCAACCCCTTATACAACAGACCTTCAGGTGCATGTTGATCCCGATACCGTAACAGCACTCGGTACATTTCCAATCACACAAATCAAAATCGACAGTGTAAGCGGGCTTCCTGCCGGCTTTACCTATCTGTCAAATCCAACCAGCGGCATTATGCCCGGCGGATCATTTGGTTGTGTGGGAGTAACAGGAACTCCAACTTCGGGGCAGGAACTTGGCGGCCCGCAGGGCAACGGAATTTACCCGATCATTGTTTACTTTACTGCTACTGTAAACGTACTTTCAGTTCCTACAGATTTCCCTGCTACACTGTTGGGCTACCGTATCGAGATTGATGCTCCGAACGGCCTTCCCGCCCTCGAAGCAGGACGTTTCAGTGTTGCTTCGCCTGCTCCAAATCCTTCTGATGCCCGTACTGAATTTCGCTTTAATGCACCCGTAAACGGTCAGGTTGAATTTCACCTGTACAATATGCTCGGAGCAGAAGTTGTAAATCAGCGCATCAATGCAGAGAAGGGCACCAATCGTTTCAATCTCGAAACAGCAACACTTCCTGCCGGAGTTTATATGTACTCATTCCGCATGGGCAATACAGCAGTAACCCGCCGTATTTACATTTCTCACTAAATAATGGGCACACCGTTCGAGCTTACCATATTGGGCAGCAGCTCGGCCACACCCACATCTAAAAGACATCCAACCGCTCAACTACTGAACGTAGCTGAGCGGTTTTTTTTGATTGATTGTGGAGAGGCTACTCAAATACAATTGAGGCGAAATCACATTCGTTTTCAGCGCATCAACCATATTTTCATAAGTCACCTGCACGGCGATCATTATCTCGGGTTGATGGGATTGCTTTCGTCACTGCATTTGCTCGGGCGTAAAAATCTTCTGCATCTTTATCATCCTCCGGGACTGAAAATGATTATTGAAATTCAATTGGAGTTCTCAGGAACTATCTTAAACTATCCAATTGAGTGGCATGAGCATCGCTTTGATAAGCAGGAGATTATATTTGAGGATGACTTGCTTACGGTTGAAACTATCTTGCTGAATCATCGGATTCCCTGCTGCGGATTTTTGTTCCGCGAAAAGCCCCGTCCGTTTTCGATTGACCGTGAAAAAGCTGTGCAGCACAAAATTCCGCTCAGCCAGATGGCTCTTTTGAAACAAGGGGAAGATGCAGTTACCGATGATGGAACGATAGTGCCTAATGAAGCTGTAACCCGAGGCCGTCCAGCAGCCCGTTCGTATGCTTTTTGTTCGGATACCCGTTATGATGAGCGCGTGATTGCACAGGTGAAAGGAGTTGATTTGCTTTATCACGAAGCAACGTTTTTGCATGAGTTGCTTGAACGTGCTAAAACAACGCATCACACAACAGCACTGGAAGCAGGGCGCGTTGCCCGTCTGGCAAAAGTGAAACAATTGGTGATCGGACACTTTTCAGTACGATATCACGATTTACAGCCATTGCTTGACGAAGCTAGAATTGAATTTCCGCAAACACTTCTGGCTGAGGAGGGTACAGTTTTTCAGGTGCCTGAACAATGGGTTGTTCAAAAAACATCAGAAGCTTAATTTGGCAATAACTTCTGCCTGTATTACATTTGTGTGTCCTTATTTGAATTTAGTCTAAATAAGCTTATGGCAATTCGCATCGCATTAGCTGGTCAGCAATACTTGGTTCGTGAAGGACTGAGAAGCCTTATTTCCGGGCACTCAGGCTTAGAGTTTGCAGGTGAAGCAGATCAGTTTGATTCTCTCCGAGAGCTTTCTCTTTCGGCTAAAATTGATGTTCTGGTAATCGATCATTTGCAACACGGTTTAGGGCTGGAGAGCATAAAAATGATTGTGAAGCAACAGCCGGGAGTTCGTATTCTGGCAATTTCAAATCGTCCGGCAAAGCACGAAGTTTCTTCAGCACTTGAAGCAGGTGTTTGTAGTTACCTGCTTACAGAATGCGATCGCGATGAAATTCTGGAAGCCATACAGGCCACCTCAAAAGGCGAAAAGTTTTTCTGCGGAAAAATTCTTAGCGAAATAATGACCACACCTGATGAAGTTGTACCCGATGCAGAGTACAGTTGCGAAGGTATGCGCATTTCAGCCCGTGAAGCCGAAATTATTGGCCTTGTAGCCGAAGGCTTAACCAATAAAGAAATTGCGGATCGCCTTTGTTTGAGTACGCATACAGTTACCACGCACCGCAAAAACATTATGAGCAAACTCGGAGTAAATAATACTGCCGGTCTTGTGCTCTTTGCCATCCGAAACAATATTGTAACGCCCAATCATTTCCTTTTCAATACCAATTAATCGTTGCCTTGGTTTTGTGAACTGCCGTTTATGCTCACCCATAAGCGGCAGTTTGTTTTTACAACCACTTTCTTTTTCAACAGATTCAGTTTCCGGCCAATGTGTGGTTATCTTGGTAATAACCTTACACAAACCTCAGATGGCTGTTATTTCTGTTCTCGAAGACCTGATTGATAACGGATCAGGCACAACGTTCCTTCCGCTGGGTATGCGCGGCAAGCTGTTTAAAAAGAATAAACTGATTGGCGCAATTGCTGATAAAATTGCCAAAAACCGAAAAGCCAAAGCAGAAGGGCTTTGGGGCACAATTGGTCGTGCCGACGATCAGCCGGTTGACTGGTCTGGAGAGATAGATTGCTCTGGAGAGTTTAACCCCGATTCATTTGGCGTTACATCGCGTGAGGTTGGTTTTGTGAAAGAATGGCAGAACATGATGGGCGACCGCATCCGTGAGCGGTTTATTGCATTTGACCGTATTCGGTTTGGCAAGAATAAAAACAGCCGGCGCCTGCGCCTTACACTCATGCTGGCTGAAGACGAGGGCGCAGTTGTATTTATGCATCATACGCATACCGACGACAAATTTGCAGCCGAAGGTTATCCCGAATACATTCTGCCCGCCGGAGAAAGAGATGGCGACAGGCTGAATTACTTTTTTGAAGTGCCCGATGATGATGATAAAAAGATCTTCAGTAAAGGCATTTTCAAAAATTGGAAGCACCGCATGATTGTACGTGTGCTTACGTTTAAAATTTTCGGAAAGCCCGCCAAAGATTTCCTGATGAAAGATAATGCCTATCGCTTACTTCGTTTTGATAACGGGGCTTTCAAAGAAATTGGCGGAGGTTATGAACTTGATCCTGCCAAAAAAACATTGTTGCTTTTGCACGGAACTTTTTCAACCACCGAAAATTCCTACAAAGGCATTATAGGTCCCGACCCCACAAACTCCTGGCTCACAAAAGTGATGCGCGATGGCGGAAAGTATGAGCAAATTATAGCATTTGATCATCCTTCGGTTGTGCATGGCCCGGCCGAGAATGTTGCTGAGTTCAAAAAAAGACTTGGCCCCGGCTTTAAGTTTACTAAGCCTGTAGATATGATTTCTACAAGCCGCGGCGGATTAGTAGGCAAAACAATTTGTATTGATAACGAGCTTTCAGGCAAAATTTTGACAGTAGAAAAATTCATGCCCATTGCCTGTGCAAATGGAGTGGATTACTTCAAAGCCGCCGAAAATATTATCGACTATTTAAACATGATGCGGGTAATGGGCATGATTTCCGGTAATATGCTCATGTCGCTGATATTCGGAGCGTTGCAGCTTTCGGCAAAAGTATTTGTAGAAATGCCGGGCTGTAAAGCTATGACTCCCGGAAGTGATGAACTCAAAGCTATAATTGGAACAACTGCTTCGCCAGTAAATCCGCTTAACCCGGCAACCAGATATTATCCTGTTATAGGCGACTACAATCCCGATCCGGCACTGGCATCGCCATTTGTAAACTGGTTAGATGCACGAATTTCAAAAATACTCGGAGCCTCAAACGACTGGGTTGTTGGAACCGATAATCAGTTAATTATGCCTCCCGGGTATTATGCAAACGGGTGGGCACCGGAAGTATTCCGTTCGCGCACTGTAAACTGCACGCATCTTGATTATCTGAAAGCTGATAAAGCAGAAATGCCGCAACGCTGGGCTTGGGCCTGGCTGCACGATCAGCTGTAAAGCATTTTGTGATTGTAGTTCAAAGGCCTTTTTTTATCAGCAGGCAAAAAATTCCTGAGCCAATTTTTTTCGCCTGTGCAGATTCATCAGCAACTCTTTGAAATAGTCGGCCAGATAAACCATGCCTTTAAAATTAATACGCTCAACATCATCAGATGGGGTATGATATTCGC
>JBKDHA010000108.1:0-10861 GCA_046335555.1 Bacteroidota bacterium | reverse complement strand
TGCGATGCTTTTACGCCGTTGGCGTGGGTGGTTTTTACTTTGCCGTTTTTTTTGCGTTCGTTTGATGCGTTAAGTGGAGAAAAAGCAACAAGAAAAACGATTAAGCAAAGAATGAAGCGTGATAATGTGTGTGTGTTCATGAGAGTATTTAATAGAATGCTGTACACTATATTTATTTAAGCACAAAACGTATTGGAAGGCTCATTTGTGTTTGAACAATATCACCTTGCATTTCACCGGGTATCCAGAGAGGCATTTGCGAAACTATCCTGATGGCTTCTTTTGTTAAACCCGGAGCTCCCTTTACTTCTTTCTCTACTCTGATAGTTGAAATGGACCCGTCTTTTTTTACAATAAAAGAAAGTATTACTAACCCGCTTTTCCCCGATTCTTTTTCGAGTGAAGGATAAATCAGGTTCTGTTTGATGTAAGAATTGAGTTCACCCTCCCCCCCCGGAAATTCGGGCATGAGTTCAACTAAAGTGAATACATCGTCAGTAGTGTCAAACAATTCGGTTTCAATCATATCAGGGGTTGACGGAAATCCGGTTTCAGTTATGACTTGTTTTATTTGCTCTGCCAGTTTAACATTCCCCGAAGGGATAAACCGGTATGGATCATAGTTCACAGTTTCCGGTAAATCGGAACGATAAAGAATCGTGTAATATTCCCTGGTGCTATTTTTTATTGATTTACCTGATTCATCCCAAACTCTGGGGGGACTTATTACTATTCCTTTGCGACAATCAGCTTCAATCATTTCCTTGCCATTCTCATACCAGTAACGGCACTTCCCGTTTACCGTATCATTCTGGTAATCTTTTTCACTTTTCCTGCTTCCTGAATCATAAAAAGTAGTCCATTTACCCGTCTTTAAATTATTGGAAAAATACTTACTCGCTATCATGATTCCATTTTCGTTAAAATTCTGATATATGAGGGTGAACACAGGAGAATAGGACAGCACTATCCGGTTCGACAAATTACCATTTCTGCGAAAATTATAGGAAGAATCGTAACGATCTGATGTGAACCATTCATAACTTTTCATATTACCTTCCTTATCATAAATAATAGATTTCCCATTCAAAAGGCCCTTGCTGTATGTGGCACTTCGGCGGAGTATTCCATTTCTCCAATAACGCAGCTCCCCATCAAGCTTTCCGTTCAAATAATTTTCTTCACTTTGAAGTACGCCATGATAATGCCAGGTTTTGGATTTACCATGTAATTTACCTTTCACATAATTCGACTCATTGATAAGCCGTCCATAACAGTACTTGTAAGAAGTACCATCGAGCAAATCATCCGAATAATTTTCAATTAATTGCGGAAACGTGTCCTTAGGGTTATCGCTGTAGGTTATACACTTTCCATTCCGTTTACCATTTATAAATTGTTCTGTTTTAAACAGTCGGCCACTCATGTACCATTGCTTGCGACTTACAAGCGAACCATTTTCATAAACGGCTTCCTCTTTCGGTTCATTAGGGCCAAAAAAATATTTTTGCAATCCATGCAAATTCCCGCCCGAATAATTGAGGCTTTCAATTACGAAGCCCCAATAATGAAAGCTAATCCATTCGCCGTTTTTTCTGCCATTTATATACTTCCCCGAAACACTCACTTTTCCGGTAGAATGAAACTCCATATAGTCACCATCCAGAATACCACCGTTGTAGTTTTCAATGTTTAGCAACACTCCATATTCATCCCAGTATTTCCACGTACCCTGCTTCTGGTAGTTTTTTACTTTGCCTCGCGATGCTTTGGCGCCGTTGGTGTGGGTGGTTTTTACTTTTCCGTTTTTTTTGTCGCCGTTGTCGGCAATAAGCTGGGCTGAGGCAAACAGAAAAGCAGCGAGTAAAATGCAGATACGGGGTATTGAAATGAGGTTCATTGGTTAATGTTGTTTGGAGTTATTGTTTTTCAAAAATACTTAAAGTCGTGTAATGCTCAATGTAATTCGTAAAGCTATATTCATAAGTTCTGTAAATTGGCAATAATGGCAGTGTAAGTGGTTTTGCTTTTTTGCTAAACACAAACCAGCTTTTAATGGGTTTTGTTACCGTTTAATTGTAAGTCTTACGGTTAACTCAAGAAGCTAAAGCATTTCAGTCCAAACGCTCATCGTTCCCGTCCGAAGCATGAGCGTTTCTTTCCAAAGCGTGACCGTTTCTTTCCAAAGCAAGACCGTTCCCGTCCGAAGCATGAGCGTTTCTTTCCAAAGCAAGACCATTCCCGTCCAAAGCATGACCGTTTCTTTCCGAAGCGCGATCATTTCTTTCCGAAGCATGACCGTTCCCGTCCGAAGCGTGAGCGTTTCTTTCCAAAGCGTGAGCATTTCTTTCCAAAGTAAGACCGTTCCCGTCCAAAGCATGAGCGTTTCTTTCCAAAGCAAGACCGTTCCCGTCCGAAGCATGACCGTTTCTTTCCGAAGCAAGACCGTTCCCGTCCGAAGCATCACCGTTTCTTTCCAAAGCATGACCGTTCCCGTCCAAACGCTCATCGTTCCCGTCCGAAGCATCACCATTTCTTTCCAAAGCATGACCGCTCCCGTCCAAAGCATCACCGTTCCCGTCCAAAGCATCACCATTTCTTTCCAAAGCGTGACCGTTCCCGTCCGAAAGCTCATCATTCCCGTCCGAAGCATTACCGTTTCTTTCCAAAGCACAACCATTTCCGTCCAAACGCTCATCGTTCCCGTCCAAAGCGTGACAGTTTCCGTCCAAAGCATGACCGTTCCCGTCCAAAGCATAATCGTTCCCGCCCGAAGCATCACCGTTTCTTTCCAAAGCATTACCATTTCTTTCCTAAGCATGACTGCTCCCGTCCAAAAGTTCATCGTTCCCGTCCAAAGCATTACCGTTCCCGTCCAAACGCTCATCATTCCCGTCCGAATCGTGACCGTTTCTTTCCAAAGCACAACCATTTCTTTCTAAAAGCTCATCGTTCCCGTCCAAAGCCAGATCGTTCCTGCAGCAAACACTAGCAAAACCACAGGAAACTTCGCCAGTCAATCACAATCAGCTATCCTGTTATATATGCATCACGTATTTTTTCATCTTTTTGTTAAATAAACTTCTTATTGTATAACAATTCTGCATAGCCCGCGTTATAATTTAAAGAAATTAACTTCCAATTAACGCGAATCAGCGCATAGTAGAAAACTATAGTTTTTCCCGCTTTCTTTTCAGCATATCCCCGAAGCATACAGTACGTTTAACAGCGCGCATAGCTTGCAGTTGTCTTTTTCCACGCACCGGAAAAAGGGTGCAAAAACTGTAAGCTAAAGCCGCAACCGGCTACTGCTGTTGCTTAATTATCTGTTCAATTGTTTTTATTGTTTAATCGTGTCGGCAATGCACGTTGTTTGGTGCAACTGCTCGATGCACAATCTTTATTGTTATGTCTTATACGTCTTATTTGCCATCATCGGATGCCGACCGCACCGTGTGGCTCAACAATTTCAGCAACCGCCTAAACCAATACCGGCAGGCTATTGGAATAACTACGGCAGAAGTAAATAGTTTTGTGGCCGACGCGGCCATGTTTGCCTACATTGTGCAGCTTAACGATGCCATGAGCCAGTACACGCTCTCGTTGTCGAGCACCCGGCGCACCCTGCGCAGTGCCAGCCAGCAAATACCGCTTACCAATTTGCCTGCTTTGCCCAATATTGGTACGGCACCCACAGCAGTAAACAGCGGCATTTTTAACCGTGTTACTTTAATGGTGAGCCGCATTAAACAGCACTCGGCCTACACGGCTGCTATGGGGCAAGACCTGGGCATTGTTGCGCCTGTGGTGCCGTTTAATCCGGGTACTATGCAGCCCAATCTTTCGGTACGGCTGGAGTCGGGTTTCCCAAAACTAAAATGGACAAAAGGCGATGCCGACGGCGTTAAAATTTATGTGGACCGGCACGATAATGCCGGGTTTGTATTGGTAAAGCAAACGGTTAAAACCAGTTTTCTGGATACTACACCCCTGCCCGCCAATACCTATTCGGTAACGTGGGATTATAAGGCCAAATACTTGCTCGAAGACGATGAAGTGGGGCTGTTTTCGCAGGTGTTGTCTATTAATGTGCTGCGGGCGTAGGTGGGTTGTTGTGTTTTATTGATTAATGGTGAACGGCTGTTTCTGTGAGGGGACAGCCGTTTTTTTTAGTGTTTGAGTTGGTTCTTCTGCCTAATATAAATACACTGTATTTTTTAAGAATTTTAGCCTGCCGCACATTGTTACATTTATATTTGCACGATACACAAGGCCTGCCTCCTTCTGCAAAGCCCAATGGCAAAACTTAACCACCTTTCGGTGACTGTTTCTAAACAAAGGGTATATTTGACATATATGTCCAAAATAATTTGTCTAAATGAGCAACGTAACATTCGGGGATTATATCAGAAAAAGAAGGGAAGAAATGGCTCTTCCTCTTCGGAAAGTTGCTGCACATATTGACATAGACACATCTACATTAAGCAAAGTAGAAAGAGGAGAAAGGCCTGCTTCGCTCGACTATTTAAAACCCTTGGCTCAAATACTTGATTTGGACTTTAAGGAAGTGCAGACAACATTCATTGCTGATAAAATCAATAAAGACTTTGGTAGATTGGAACATTTGACCGAAGGACTAAAAGAAGCAGAAAAACAACTTAAAAGCAGAAAGAAATAGATGCCAACAAAGTTTTTTACAAATCAAGACGAGAACAGCTTACTCAAAAAATTTGAGGGAGTGTTTACGAATGTTGAGAGTATTCGTCATTTTGATGCGCTTGTTGGTTATTTCAGAACATCAGGCTACTTTAAAGTTCGTGCCTTTTTAGATAGGATACCGAGAATTAGGATTCTTGTGGGTATTAATGTTGACCAACTCATCAAAAAATATCACGACAAAGGACAATATTATCTTGACAACCCGGAAGAAACAAAGGCAGACTTCTTGGAAGATATGATTAAAAACATTCAGGAAGCAGACTATGATGAAATAACGGAAAAGGGAATCATTCAATTTATTGAAGACCTTATTAGCGGTAAGATAGAGTTACGGGCACATCCAAAAAAGAAAATACATGCTAAGGTTTATATTTTCAGGCCAGAATCTTTCAATGAACACGCCCCTTGTGAAGTAATAACAGGATCATCAAACCTAACAGATGCTGGTATTGGAGCAAATCCTGATTCGAATTACGAATTTAATGTAAGCCTTAGATATTATGAAGATGTAAAATTCGCCACAGAAGAATTTGAAAAACTTTGGAGTGAATCCGTTCCAATTCTTCATGCAGAAGCTGAAGCACTCAAAAAGAAAACATATTTGCGTGACAACTTTACACCTTTTGAGCTATACATCAAAATGCTGATTGAGTATTTCGGAAGACGTGTGGAATACGACCCATACAACATTGATTTATTGCTCCCCGACAAATTCATGCGTTTGAAATATCAATCAGACGCAGCAAATCAGGGTTACGCAATCATGATGAAGCATAACGGATTTATTTTGGCTGACGTAGTTGGTTTGGGTAAAACCATTATTGCCTGTATGGTGATTAAAAAGTTCATTTATGAAAACGGAACGCATTCAAAAATTCTCATTGTAGTGCCTCCTGCATTGGAAGCAAACTGGCGAAGAACTACAGAAGATTTTCAAATCAAAAATCACTTTGAATTTATTACACTTGGTAGTTTAAATAAAATTCTCAATGAGGAAAATTACAGCTATTCAAATGCTGATAAATTTGATTTAATCGTTGTGGATGAATCACACAAATTCAGAAATGACTACACCGAAATGTATTTGGCATTGCAAGAAATCTGCAAGAAACCAAGAAGCCGCCCTTCTGAAAATGGTGACACTCGGAAAAAAGTTATTCTCATTTCGGCAACACCATTAAATAACAGACCACAGGATATAGAAAATCAACTTTACTTGTTTCAGGACAAGCGAAATAGCACATTAGAGAATATCCGCAACCTTCAAGACTATTTTAATCCTAAAAACAAGTTATATGAAACTCTAGCTAAAGAACTTGATAAACTTAATCCAAAAGATTTTGATTATAAGGAAAAGCGAGAAATTGTGCTTAGAAAGTTGAGAAATCTATTTGCTGAACTTCGAAGTGATGTAATTGAACCCTTGGTAATTCGCAGAACTAGAACAGATATTATCAAGAACAAAGAATATCTGGAAGATATGAAAAGTCAGGGAATCATCTTCCCGAAAGTAGATGACCCTATTTCCCTTTTTTATGAACTGGATGGTAAACTGGCAACTTTGTTCTATGAAACCGTTTCCCTGATTACCGGATTAGATGAATACGGTAACGAAACAGACGGCTTAGGCTATTATCGTTATCGTGCCATTGAGTTTTTAGCAAACGAGAACGACAAAAAGATATACGGTAACGTAAAATCGATTTCCGGCCGCTTGAGTGCAATTATGAAAACACTTTTAGTGAAGCGTTTGGAAAGCAGCTTTTTTGCATTCACTCAATCTATCAAGCGCTTTCAAAGAGCCATTGACAACATGATTGATATGTTTGAAAATGACAGAGTATTTGTTGCTCCTGACCTTGACATCAATAAACTAATGGAGGAGGGTTTAAGTTATGACCAAATTGAAGCCAAGATAAACGAGAAGGGCGGCAACAATAAGGAGTTTAAACGTTCAGCCTTTGATAAGAAGTTTCTTGCATTACTAAATTCAGATAAAGAGAAAGTGGACGATTTGGCTTTGCGTTGGAGCAAGGTAAAGAAAGACCCGAAACTGAATGCTTTTAGCGAAAAACTGAAAACTGAATTTTTCAAAAGTAAAAAGCATAACTCAAGCAGACAACTGGTTATTTTCTCTGAATCAAAAGAAACTGCTGAACAACTTTCAGAGCAAATCAGCAAGAACTTTAATTTTCGGGTACTAACCGTAAGTGCCGAAAACAGAAAAAACGTTGAAACTATACTTCGTGAAAACTTTGATGCCAACCTCGAAGAAGTTAAATGGAAATATGATTACGACATCATCATTACCACAGAAGTTTTGGCAGAAGGTATCAACTTGCACCGAAGCAATTTGATTGTAAACTATGACGTGCCTTGGAATGCCACCCGTTTAATGCAACGAATTGGCCGCGTAAACAGGATTGGTTCAAGAGCAGAACAGATTTTTGTTTACAACTTCTACCCTTCGGCACATGGTGACGAACAAATAAAACTCGTTAACAACGCCCTTAGAAAATTGCAGTCTTTTCATACTGCTTTTGGAGAAGACAACAAGATTTTTTCTTTACTTGAAGAAAAGGGGGATGGAGCTTTGTTTGGCAACAAAATTCAAAAGGAAGAAAGTGAGATTCTGAATTACCTCAATGAGTTGAGAGATTTCAAAAAAAAGCACCCAAAACGATTTGCAGAAATTTCAAAAATCCCCAACAAGGCAAGGTGTGGCAGAAATACTGATGAAGGATATCAACTTACATTAATGGAAACCGAAACAGGTGTAATAAATTATCCACTTCAAAACACTTCACTCACTTACCTGAAAAGCGATAATCATCCCGGTATTTTCTGTTTGATTACACCTGATTACAACATAATTGAATTGAATTTTTTACAAGCGGTGAAAGTATATAAAACAGAGGAAGCAGAGAAAGCAGTTCCTTTGCATTCGCTCCACTACGAACAAACGGTAAAAGGACTTGACTATTTCAAGTCTGAAAAAAATCAGGAAAATGTACAGACCATTTCCCGCAAAAACATAAGTCCTGCTGAAAACAAAGCCATCACAAACATCAATGCAATTATCAAAGTAGCACCAACCGAACAAAAAAGAATGGCTTTGCAAAGAGCAATTGAAATAATTAAGAAGGGAACCTATGGCTCTAAGGGACTACCTAAATCTATCAACGACTTTTTTGTGACTAATGAAAAATTACTCAAAGAACCTCAGAAGTTTGTTGAATTACTTTTTATCGACCTTTTGGATAGCTACGACCTTTCATCAAATGCAGAAGCAGGTGAAGCAAAGAGGACTGGGCAAAGCATTATTAACCCTAAAATTGTTTTAACGCAAAGCTTTATTTAAAATACCTCAAATTGGACGCTCGTAAAGGATAAAATTTCGGATAATGGCAAAAGGAAGAAAAATACAAGTAAAAGATTCTGAAATTAACATCATCGAAAAGGATGACAATGACTTTATTAGCCTTACTGATATGACAGTAAATTTCAATGAGGGCAGCGGTTTAATAGGCAAATGGATTACCAATAAAAATACCCTGGAATATCTGGGAATATGGGAGAAAATCAACAACCCTGGTTTTAATTACCCCGAATTCGGGGTAATTGAAAAAGAGTCGGGAGTAAACAGATTCATTATGTCTGTAGGTCAATGGATTGAAAGGACAAACGCCTCCGGAATGCTTGTAAAACAGGGGCGCTATGGAGGCACCTTTGCTCACAAGGATATTGCCTTTCATTTTGCTATGTGGCTAAGCCCGGAATTTCAGATATACCTCGTCAAGGAATTTCAGCGCCTAAAAGAAGACGAAACGAAACGAACAAAACTTGAATGGAACCTGCAAAGAACGCTTGCCAAAGTAAATTACCGCATCCATACCGATGCTATTAAAGAAAATCTCATTCCTCCGGCATTACCCAAAGAGAAAATCAACTTTGTATATGCCGATGAGGCGGATATGCTCAACATGGCTTTGTTTGGTATTACAGCTAAGCAATGGCGAGATAAAAACCCTGATGTATCGGGAAATATCCGTGATGAAGCAACCATTGAGCAGTTAGTCGTGCTGAGTAATCTTGAAAGCATCAACGCAGTTTTAATTCATCAGGGTTTATCCCAATCGGAAAGATTAACTCAATTGAATAAAAATGCAATCACTCAAATGAAATCGTTGCTCGGCAACAAGAATTTAAGACAATTGAAATAATGGCAAACAGAGCACTAATACAAAGCGCATTACAGAAACCATACGACCGACTACTTTTTGGTAAAGAAGTATTAAGTCCGGTTTTCGGTTCATGCTTTACTTTGAGCACTTCTGCCGTTCCTGCATCGGTGCAGCCCAACAAATCGGAGCTAGCCGTTATTCAGTCGGTTTTCATTTACGGTTATATTAATCTGGAAGACGGAACTGAAATCACCTGTTATGAAATAAATCTGCAACCTGCGGTTCGCATTGAGCATAATAAAGTGGCCATTCAGCGGTATGTAAGAAAGTTGCTTACTGCCGGACAAATTGCCTTGGTTAATTTTATTGCCCCACAAAACAAAAATGTTTGGCGCTTGACTCTGGTAGCCAAAGACAGTGAACTCACTCAACAAGGCATCAAAGAAAAAACCACCAACGCCAAACGATACACTTATCTTTTAGGACCTTCTGAAACCTGCAAAACCGCTGCCGAACGATTTGAAACCCTGAGCACCGAAAAGCAAATCACTTTTCAGGCTTTGGTCAATGCCTTCTCGGTTGAAAAACTCAGCAAAGCATTCTTTGACGAATACACACTGCATTACCAACAATTTTGCAACTACCTGCTGGAATCCAATTTCAGAAAATCCGTTTTTAAAATTTCCATTTCGGCTAATGCTACCAAAGAAGAAAAAGACAAAGCCTCCAAACCCATTCGGGACTTTGTAAAAAAACTTTTAGGCCGGATTGTGTTCCTTTACTTTGTGCAGAAAAAAGGCTGGCTGGGCGCAAGCGATATCGATTACAAAGATGGCCCGAACGATTTTATCAAGAAACTTTTTACACAATCAGGCGGAAATGATTCCTTTTATCCCAAATGGCTTACGGTTTTGTTTTTTGAAACATTAAACAAAGAACGAAGCAATGACGATTTTATAATGCCCGATGGCAAAAAAGTAAAAGTCCCTTTTCTGAATGGTGGTTTGTTCGACAAAGAAGACTATGATGAGGCCATACTTCCCATTCCTGCAAAACTATTTCATCGTCGCGATTTTGAAGATACTATACTCACCGAAAAGAACTGGAGCAATGCAAGAGGTTTTCTTGATTTTTTAGATGCCTTCAATTTTACTGTGCATGAAGATAGCCCCGACGACCACACAGTTGCCGTTGACCCTGAAATGCTCGGGCATATTTTTGAAAACCTGCTGGAAGACAATAAAGATAAAGGTGCATTTTATACACCCAAGGAAATTGTGCATTACATGTGTCAGGAAAGTTTAACGGAATACCTGACCACGCATTTAAGCAAGGAATACACCGTTTACAAAGAAATTGGTAACGCTCAGGTGGAACTGTTTGGCAGTGAAACCAAAACCGGCCAACTGAAAATGGTGGAGCAATTGGGCGACAAAGCCCTGAACCGTGATGATGTGGCTTACATCGTAAAACAAAAAGACATCAGCCATCTTACAAAACCTCAGTTAAAGAAAATTGACTCCTTCCTGGACACCGTAAAGATTTGCGACCCTGCCATTGGTTCCGGTGCTTTCCCTATGGGCTTGTTGCAAGAAATACACGCCATAAAAGAAGTAATTGCCTTCGAACTGCAACAACCCAGGAAACCAGCAGAGGTAAAGGAAAACATCATCCAAAACTCTGTGTATGGCGTTGACATAGAAAAGGGAGCTGTTGACATTGCCCGTTTACGCTTTTGGTTGAGTTTGGTGGTGGACGAAGAAAAACCAAGAGCATTGCCTAACCTCGATTATAAAATTGTGGTAGGCGATAGTTTAGTGAGTAAGTTTGAAGGGGAGATAATTGAGATAGACTGGGCAATTAAAGAGGGCACGCAGGCACATTTGTTTGGCAACGAAAACGTATTAAATCGGCAAACTCTATTAAAAAAAATTACAGCAAAACAGAAGGAATATTTT
>JBKDHA010000107.1:0-2992 GCA_046335555.1 Bacteroidota bacterium | reverse complement strand
ATTTACGGCATTAGTAACCACCTGCGAAACCGTAGTGGTTAAGGTTGCATTATCCGGCAAACTGCAACCGTTGCCATATATGGTAATAAAATCGGGCTTCGGATAGTAAATGGTAAACCCTTGAGGTGTTTGAGTTCCGGGATTGTTGGCCGGAATCAGGTAACCATCGGCATCGCGCGCAGGAACAGCAGGCGCAAAAGAAGAAGCACAAGTTGCTGTAGCCGCATTACTGGCATAACCCATTTCAAGCACCATAGTACGGTAATACCAATACACCGAACGGAAATACTGATAAGGTGTTACCTGACCGGGAGCCGGCGTGTTGCTGATTAAACCAACAATGTTGCTGGCTGCGTTACCGTGAAGTTGTTTGAAGAAATCGACAGTAGTCGCAGAAAGACCGCTATTGCCCGAGTGAATATTATCCGGGTCAAGCGCCACATACCAAAGACTGTAATAACCGATAAACGTGTTTGAACTGTTGTAAACCGGCAAGAAGTTGGTAATGTAGTTTTGAATAGTTTGCTGTGCTGATGTTGAAGGGTTGTCGCAAATAATAACATCACAGTCGCCCGCAAAACGCGGGTCGGGATTACTGCCCGGTGTGCCAAAAGGCTGATAGAGCGGATTCGGGTTCAGCGGGTCTCCGGTTGTGTTGGTTCCATTGTTGAGCGGATTCCAAAAATCATCATCACCCGCCGCCGGATCAAAATCGCCTCCGGTGCTGGTCTGTGTTTGTTGCGTGTAAATAAAATCACTCGTCGCATTGAGTGTTACGGGAGTAGAATTCCCCTCAGGAGTCCAGGTGCAGGACCAGTTGCAATTGTAATTCCATGCACAATATTCGGGATGATAGTTCAGCAGCACCTCCGCCCAGTTGGCATTCCAGTTCTGGCGTATATCCTGCCAGGTGGTGTAACTTGTGGGTGTACTGTTCGCTGAATTCCATGTATTGATTGCAGCAATCATTGCGCTGCTCTTTGTATGCGCAGCCAGCCAGCCATCAACCGACCAGTTGGGTGTTGGCAATTGTAAATTGGTAACCGGATCTATATAATATTGCTGCGGCAGGTTGTTAAAGTATTGCCCGCCGGGACTCATATCGTTGAGCATAGCCTGGCGCTTTTCGGTACAGATGTCAGGCACCTGCGGAGATACACAAAGCTGCTGAATGCAAGCCGCAATAAGCATTGGCCCCGGGTCGGCAGGCAAACTTCCCTGATTTGAAAGCGGTACACCATTATCATCAACATACGTAAAACCGCCGGCCGGATTTGCCTTTTTGTAATGCTGCTCACAAGCTGTCTGGCAGTCGGGCGCGCAAAGCAGCGGATTGGGGTTTACCATTGGCACGCACCCGTCAACAGGATGATTGCGCTGATACGTAATATAGTCTTCGCGGATTTGCAGAAGGTTTGCCGCATTCAGCATCAACCGTTTTGAAACACGGTAAGTGCCCGGCTGCAGTGTTACCGGGAAAATATAATTCCCAACCGATATTGCACTGGCAACAATAGGAGTCATTACTGCCTGGTTGGTGCGTGTATTTACAATAGTGATCTCAAGATCATACAAACAACTTACCGGAACCGGGTAACACGGATCTGTCGGACACTGCGAAGCCGTGAGCGAATAGGTGAAATTATACGTAGTGGTTGCAGGAACCGTAAGCGTTTGCGACGATTCCATAGCTCCCGACTGTTCTATTTGGTTATTCACCAACAGATCGGCCTGCATAGATGCCGTGTTCATCGGGTTTGAATTCGGGTTATCAAGCGCAACCAAATTTGCAGGAGCACTACCGGCCAGCGCTGTAGCTACCACACGACCATGCATATCAAGATAAACTACCGAACTCTGTCCGTTGGGATCAATTACAAAGTTCTTTTTGTAATGCACTACATAGCCCGCCTCATTTCCAAAAAGCCGGTCTATTTCGCCTTGCAGCGGAGTACCATAATAGTACTGCATTTCGCGGCCGCTGCCCATACGGTGTTCTTCGCCCATCGCGGCAGAAGTGGCAGGGCGGCTCGTGCCGTCGGTCATATAAACAACTCTCGAATACGGATACCCCTGCGCATCAGGCGTATATTGATCTTGTCCGCCGCCCCCGCCGCCCTGCGCATAATAATCGCCCGACGGAGTTCCGGTCATTGCTGCCGGGTTGTTCAAACTGGCATCCGTATCAAACTGATCGCGCGTATAGGCACTGTTGTCTTGATAATTAACAACACCATTATTTTGCGTTGGAAAAGGCGCAACACCAATAGATGCACGACCTTCAAAATCATAAATGGCAGTACCTACAATAGCCTGATCATTTACATTGTCAAATGATACGGCTTTGCGAGGGCGCATCAGTCCATCGTAAAAAGCGGCACCTTCGGCTTTGCGCCCGTCTTCGGCAAACGAAATGGAATAGCCCCAATTCATTCCCGGATACAAACCTGTTGTAATAATATAACTGAGTCCGGTGTAAGTTGCCGTGTTGGTCGTTGTCCCCTGCGATGTCCATAGTCCCTCGCCACGCATCAAAACACCTGTTGTGGTGTATTTGTTCCAGTCAATACCAACACCACGTACACGTATGAGCAGAATGCCTTTTGAATAGGCTAATGCAATCGGGTAATGCTGTTCACGGATATTGACGCGGGTAGCATTGGCCCAGTTAATCGGGTAGCCATTACCATTGTTGGTAAACGGCGGGGCATCATCACCGGCATCAATAAACATCCATTCCAAATCATAGCTCTCAGCACCTTCAATATAATTCCAGGCTACTTCCAGCTCATTCTGTTGCGGCGATGTGGTAAGCCAAACCGATGGCAGTGCTGCCGTAGTAAGGTTGTAGTAGCGTTCAATATGCAATTCAAGATCGAGGTATATATCGCTCAGCCATACCGGCAGTGTAGTTGCGTTTGTTGCTGTTTGCGTAGCACTGCCCGCCGGCGACCATTCATTATAACTAACGGTTGTAATTATTAACTGTGCC
>JBKDHA010000106.1:0-3543 GCA_046335555.1 Bacteroidota bacterium | reverse complement strand
GTGCAATCGGCTGTTTGTCGATGCTCAAATTGTTTACACCTGATTCGCTCAAAGTAGCCAGTCGCGATTTAACTAATCTGCCGCTGCTCGAAGCAATGGCCGAAACCAAAATTCCGATCATTCTTTCGACCGGAATGGCCGGCAAGGAACAGCTTGATGATGCACTTGCGGTAATTTCAAAACATCACAGCAATATTTCCATTTTGCATTGTGTATCGCAATATCCAACCGATCCGCAAAGTGTGAACCTGCATACCATTACCTGGCTGCTGAAAAACTATCCGCAATACACAATCGGTTATTCTGATCATACTGTTGGAATTTCAACACCGGTTGCAGCCAGTTCAATGGGGGCGCGCATCATTGAAAAACACATTACACTCGACCGCCGCATGAAAGGCACCGATCAGGCCGGATCACTCGGTCCCGATGGTATGGTACGCATGGTTCGTGATTTGCGTGCGCTGGAAGAATCGTTCGGGCGCGAGGAAATATTTATCGAACCATCTGTTGAAGCTGCGCGTTTCAAACTCGAACGCTCAGTAGCTACACGCCGCGCCATGAAAGCTGGCGAAATTATTACCGAAGCCGATTTGCACCTGCTTTCGCCTGGCGATGGCTTTAAATGGGCAAACCGTGCCGAAGTAATCGGGAAAAAACTTACAGCAGATATTCCTGCCGACGAAATTATCTACACACAACATCTCGCATGAAAATAGAAGTAAAGACCATCTCCTCGGGAGGTGAACAGGATTTACGTGCACGTTTTGCTGAACTGTATCGTGAATCTCCGATTCCGGCCAACGAACAATTAGCGAATGTTGGATTGTTTGTGAAAAGACAGGAACTAACCAAAACACTTTTCATGAATGAACTGTATCAGAAACTTCTGAATGTTCATGGTGTAATGATGGAGTTTGGTGTTCGCTGGGGACAAAACTTAGTAACACTCAATAATCTTCGCGGCATTTATGAGCCTTACAACTACAGCCGTAAGCTTATTGGTTTCGATACATTTGAAGGATTTCCTTCAGTACACGAGCAAGACGGGAAGCACGATGTAATTAAAAAAGGAGCGTTTTCTGTTACAGAAAATTATGAGGAGTACCTTAAAGAAGTTCTCAACTATCACGAGAAAGAATGTCCGCTCAACCATATCCATAAAAACACATTAGTCAAAGGTGATGCGGTTGTTCAGCTTGAATCATATCTGAAAGCACATCCCGAAACTATTGTAGCTTTTGCCTACTTTGATTTCGATATTTATGAGCCAACACGCCGTTGTCTTGAACTACTGGCGCCGCATCTTACCAAAGGTTCTGTAGTTGGTTTCGATGAATTATGCGATCCGCATTTCCCCGGCGAAACACAGGCACTAAAAGATGTGCTTGGCTTGCAGAATGTGCGTTTGCAGCGTTTCAGCTATACCGGTATTCAATCTTATTTTATTGTAGAATGAGTTGGTTGCCGAAATTAGTGCTTACTGACATTGACGGTGTTTGGACCGACGGCGGAATGTATTACGACCAAACCGGCAATGAGTTCAAGAAGTTTACAACTTCCGACAGTGCCGGTGTTTTGTTTCTCCGGCAGCTGAATATCGAAACAGGAATTATTACCGGAGAGAACACCGAAATTGTAGCCCGCCGTGCTGCCAAGCTCAAAATCAGTATTCTGCATCAGGGTATCAGCAACAAGCTGGCCTGTGCGCAGCAGATTTGTGCTGAGCGCGGAATATCGCTTAACGATGTAGCTTACATTGGAGATGATATTGGCGATGTGCAGTTGCTGAATGCTGTCGGGTTTTCATCAGCGCCGTTAAATGCACAACTGTATATCCGCAACAAAGTGCATTACGTTACCCAACTCAAAGGCGGAGAAGGTGCATTCCGCGATTTTGCTGAAACCATTTTGCAGCGTGCCGGTAAACTTGATGAAGTCATTAATCAGTTAACCGGAGCAGGACGATAAATTACGAATGACAGCATCCGCCATATTTCGTTTTTATCTTCAACTGATTGCTGCTGCAAAATCGGGCAAAGAAACATCGCCCGAAGCACTTGCTGGGTGGTGTTTGCTGCATAAACCAAGTTTTCGTTTGCCGGAAGCTGCCGAAAAGCAAGCTATGCTGCAGTTTCGGCTGCTGAAACGGTTGTTTGGTTTTTCAGCCCAAGCCTCGCCGCAAACACTACCTGTAAGCGGCGGGAAAGAAGGCGTTGCTGTATTCGATAACAACCCGCTTTCGATGCCGGCGCGCATTGCACATCTTGAGCAGAATACGAATCAACAGCCTGGAATATTTATCAGCAGAAAGAATCTGCTGGAGCAGCCATTATCACTCCGGCTTAAATTTCAGGCACTGTTCATTTCATTTCGTTTGCTGCTGATTGTCGGTCCGCGTGTGCAGCGCGCATTGCTGCTTTACGAAGTTTTTGAAGCTGCGGCTTTGCTCAGGATTATTCAGGAAAAAAGAATTAATTACCTCCATTTTTATTCTGCATTTGAGAAAGATGCAAATGCACTTACACTGTTGCTTCACAAATTTGGAGTGCATATAAATAAACTGCCTTCGCCCAGTATTTTGGCTGCTCATCACCGCGAACTGATTACAGATACATTAAGTTTGGGCAGCCCGTATCAGGCTGATGAACTGAGTGAGTATTCATCAACACATCATATAGGAACAGTTCAGCATTTTACTCCCGAGCACTGGCCGGGCTACGGTTCACTTTATCAAACCGCTGCAGCTGCACCGCAGCAAACTATCGGATTTTATTCGCACGGAGTTTGGTTGCGTGAGGCCGACGGGCATGCTGATTCCGGTTTCGGCGATCATACTGCTGAGAAAATGGCTGTCACTGCTTTAGCCGATTATTTGCAGACACGAAAAAATATTCAGTTGATTATTTTTCTGCATCCCCGTGAACGGAAACCCGGTAACGAGATGCGCACCAAACAACATTACGAAAACCTGTTCGGAGGATTTGGTTATCGTTTGTCTGATTCCTCCAAACCAAGTTCACATCAATTTGATGCCGCTGATGTTGGCTTTGGTGGTATCAGTACCATATTGTTTGAACGTTTGTTTGCAGCCCGGAAGACAGTATTTTTTCCAGCAGGCGTTCGTGATTTTCCGCTGACTGAAAGTAAAATCAGTGAAATTTGTCCGGTTACACCAGAGCTGCTTGCTGTTGTTCTTGATAAAGCGCTGAACACAACTGCTAACGATTGGTTTCAGCAGAGCGGGCTTAGCCGTTATACTGCAACAAACTGGCTTTCTAAACAGAATTAATTTGATGTCAACTCCGCAAACCGATTTTACCGTATTGTCCGACAATCGCTACTTTGCCCTCAACTACAAAGGAATTGCGCGGGTTAAGTATTGGGCAGGTATTTATATCGGGTTTGCAAAGGCATGGTTTCGGCTTTGGAAAACATTGCGAAAGAAAGAATGCTTTTATGGTCCGTTTAAAGGAGAGTTTGGACACTTTCTAACACACAATTTACCATTTCTGGCTTATCTGCACAGTCGCGGAGTAAAAA
>JBKDHA010000105.1:0-3076 GCA_046335555.1 Bacteroidota bacterium | reverse complement strand
TCCTTTACAAAGCCGTTCCCTTTCAAAGCCCTGTTTCTACAAAGCCCTAACTCTACAAACCAAACTACAAACTATTTCCCGGGCTGCGTGGCTTGCTGTTGTTGAATATATGCGGGAGAGGTTTCGTAGTTGTACATCGCTTCGGTGATCTGAACGCCATCTTTGAAATAGTACACCCCGCCCCAGCTATACACTTTTCGGGTATAAACCCAGGCTTTGTTTCCGGCAACTACAATACGTTTTGTTGTTGTTGCTCCGCCCTCTTTTTCACTTTCTTCGGTGAGCCCTTGCGGGTATTTTTTCACCAGATCATTTACAAATTGATCTTGAGGTGTGTTGTTTTGCGGATTTGTGTTTGCAGTCGGGTCTGATTTCGGATTCAGAATTCTATCAATTTCGGCGAGCTTCTGTTTCGGATAAAGTTCGATGGGCTTCAACGCTAATGCTTCGTTGTATGCAGCTTTGGCAGTTGCATAATCTTTTGCGGCAAAAGCTCTGTCGGCTTTTGTAATCGCAGCATCGTATTTCTTTTGCTTGTCGGCTTCAAATTTAGCATCCGAAATCATGCGGTCTGCTTCTGCAATTTTGTCTTTGGGCAACTGCTCGCCGGGCTTTACTGCTGCAGCCTGCTGATAAGAAGCTTTAGCTGCTGCATAGTTTTTCAAAGCCATCAGACTATCGCCCGACTGCAATGCTGCATTGTATTTTTGCTCGCGGGCAATTACAGCGGCATCGGCAGCAGCTAGTTTGTCTAGCTCAGCCAGCTTTACTTTCGGGTAAGCTTCGGCAGGTTTAAGTGCCAATGCTTCGTTGTATGAATTTCGTGCAGCTGTATAATCTTTTGCTGCAAAAGCGGCATCGGCTTTTGCGATGATATCATTGTATTTCTGGTTTTGCTCGGCGAGCGAAAGTGCTTTTGTTAGATTCTCATCGCAAGCTGCAATGCGGTCTTTCGGATATTGTTCTCCGGGTTTTATTGCAAGCGCATCTGTGTAAACCAATTTTGCGGCATTCCAGTCTTTCGCCGTGAATTTTGCATCGGCTTGCTTAATCAGATCAAGGTATTTTTTGTTGAGTGCTGCCGCAACTGCTGCATCATTCAACAGTCTGTCGATCTCTGCTAGTTTATCTTTCGGATATTGTTCGCCAGGCTTGAGGCTGCTTGCTTCTGTAAAGGCCGTTTTTGCTGTTGTATAATCTTTTGCCGACAGCGCCTTATCTCCGCGAACAATTGCATCTGCATATTGCTTTTCTGAATTGGCCGATGCTTTCTGAGCAGCAAGCAGTTTGTCGATCTCTGCAATTTTGGTTTTCGGATAAGCTTCTGCCGGCTTCAGTGTTTGCGCCGAAACAAATGATGTGCGTGAAGCTGTATAATCTTTGAGATTGAAAAGGCTATCGCCTTTTGCAACTGCCGACTTATAAGCCGCATCTGCATTACGGGCTATGTCAATTTCAGCAAGTTTTTTGGTAATCAAAGCAAGCTGATCTTTCGGATATTTCTCAGCCGGTTTTAGTCCGCTGGCTTCGTTGTAAGCCGACTGTGCAGTTTCGTAATCGCTGGTTTTAAAGGCATCATCACCTTTGGTAACAGCATCTTTGTATTTTTTATTCAGCGAAGCAGCATCCAGTTCTTTAGACAGGTTCGCATCGCACATCGACATGCGGTCTTTGGGATACTGAAGTGCCGGTTTAACGTCAGATGCTTGCTGATAAAGCGAACGTGCTCCGCTCCAATCTTTCGCAGTAAACTTTGTATCGGCTTGTTTGATGAAATCGTTGTATTTGCGCTCTACTTCATTCAGCGCAGCAGCATCAGCAAGGAGCCGGTCGATTTCAGCAATTTTATCTTTCGGATATTGTTCGTCTGATTTCAATGCTGATGCTTCCGCAAATGCAGTTCGCGCACCGCTGTAGTTTTTAAGATTGAAAGCGGCATCACCTTTAGCAATTGCTGCTTTGTATTTCGCATCACGATCTGCAGTTGCTTTTGCATCACCCAAACGTTTGTCGCATTCTGCAATGCGGTCTTTCGGATATTGTTCAGTTGCTTTCAGTGAAGAAGCTTGAAGATACAAAGCTCGTGCACCTGCATAATCGTTTGTATTGAAAGCTGCATCTGCTTTAGCTATTGCATCATTATATTTCTGTGTAAGAGCAGCCGCATTCGCAGCATCAGCTTCAATTTTTGCAATTGCGGCAAGCTGATCTTTCGGATATTTCTCAGTTGTTTTGAGTCCGCTGGCTTCGGCATAACCGGCTTTTGCAGCAGTATAGTCGGCAACTTTAAATGCAGCATCGGCGGTTGCAATAACTTCTTTGTATTTCGCATCGCGCTCGGCTGCCGATTTTTCTTTGGCAAGATTGTCTTCGCAAGCTTTCATCCGATCTTTCGGATACTGCTCAGCAGTTTTTATGCCTGATGCTTGCTCATACAACCCGCGTGCAGTTGCCCAATCTTTTGCTCCGAATTTCTGATCGGCCTGTACAATAATATCGTTGTATTGATTTGAAAGCGCATCGGCAGCGGCTTTATCGGCCAGAATTTTATCAATCGCTGCAATTTTGTCTTTCGGATATTGCTCAGCCGATTTTAAGCCATTGGCCTCAACAAAAGAAGCGCGTGCCTGCTCATAATTTTTTGCTGCAAATGCTGCATCACCTTTGGCAATTGCTGCTTTGTACTTTGTGTCAAGTTCTGCCGATGCTTTTGCGGAATCAATGTTCTTGTCGCAAATGGCAATCTGGTCTTTCGGATATTTTTCGGCTGTTTTAAGTGCCGAAGCTTGCTGGTAAAGTGCTTTCGCAGCCGACCAGTCGCCGGCAGCAAAACGCAGATCGGCTTGTGCAATGAGGTCTTTGTATTTCTGTTCAGCAGCCAAAGCAGCCGAAGCATCTGCCGCATTTTTTTCGCAAAGCGCAATCTGATCTTTCGGATATTTCTCAAGCGGCTTTTGAGCTTGCGCCTGCAAATAAATTGCTTTGGCATTGTTCCAGTCCTTTGCAGCAAACTTCTGATCGGCCTGAGTTAAGAGTGCCTGATATTGCTTCTCGCGATCTGCGGTTGCCAGTTCAT
>JBKDHA010000104.1:0-14767 GCA_046335555.1 Bacteroidota bacterium | reverse complement strand
GCCCATTGGTGTTTGAAGTGGAAATCAAAATTCTTGATGCAAAACCGGCAAGTAAGCCGAATAATATAAAATGATGAAGCAGTTTCCTGTTTTACTCACCGCCTTGCTGGCTGCCACATTCGTGGCAGCCGGCTTTGCTTTTCCCGGAAAAGAAAAAGACAAATTCAGCAAGAAATTTCTGAAAGGCTACCAACAAATTTCGCCCTCCACTTATCTCAAACTCCATAAGGCCGGACCTAAAGTTGATAGTGCCGGAACGGGCGGTGTTGTGTTTGTAAAACTCAAACTGATCGATCATCGCGATTCAGTGATTTCTGATTTAAACCGTCAGGATCCGCGTCAGTCATTTCCTGTTCGCATCGACAAACCACGCTTCAAAGGCGATTTTATGGATGCAATGGCGCACCTGAATACGGGCGACAGTGCAACATTTTACATTGCGCTCGACAGCATTAAAAAGTATTACCGCGCAAACGGACAGGATGAATTTCCGCTCGAACCCAAGTACGATTCGATTCCGTTTATCGGCTTCCGCATAAAAATCGATAGTGTTTATTCCAAAGCTGTTTTCGATCTGAAAATGCTTCAGATGCAGATGCAACAACAGCAGCAGAAAAAAGGAATGCTCGACAAGAGCAAACAGGATGTGCTCTGGTATCTTGCTGTAAACGAAATGAGCGACCTGAAGCCCGACAGCAAAGGAATTTATTTCAAAGAATTAAGCCCCGGAAACGGTGTTCAGGTAATGCCCGGTATGCGTGTTTCGGTTCGCTACAAAGGAATGCTTACCAACGGAATGATTTTCGATACCAACATGGGCATTCCGGCTCGTCCGAATCTCGAATTTACGGCCGGCGATCAAATGATTCCGGGATTTACCGATTGCATTCTGCGCATGAAAGACGGCGGAAAAGCCATCTTTGTTATTCCGCCCGATCAGGCCTACGGAGAGCAGCAGAATGGGGCTATTCCGGCCTACAGTGCACTGGTTTTTCAGGTCGAACTGAAAATCATCAGCACCGGAAAATAAGCGCATAATTGAAATGAGATGAAACTGATTTTCGCCTTTTTCATTTCGTTGTTCCTGCTCATCATTTTGAATTCGGGATTCATTACTTCCGAACAAAATGAGCATAACGATTTACCCAAATTTCTGAGCGGCTATACACAGGTTGGAGATGCAACCTGGTTTAAACTCCTGCACGCCGGAACCGGAACAGATACGGCCGGAGCTGGTGGTCTGATTTTTGCCCGGGTTGCATTGGTGAATGAACACGACAGTATTCTCAGCTACTACAATCCGGTAAACACTGCCGCCAGTTTTCCGCTTAAACTCAGTGCTCCAAAGTTTAAAGGCGATCAGTTTTATCTTTTTGCCCGTTTGCATCGCGGCGACAGTGCAAAATGGTTTATCAATTACGATACACTTAAAAAATACTATCCGGCCACAGCTATTAATTCAGCTTATTTTGAGAAGCTTAATTCGACGCAGTATGTAGGTTTTGTGGTAAAAGTGGATAGTATATTTTCAAAAGAGCGTCTTGCTCAGCCACGCAAACAACCCGAAACAGTTGCCGAACTCAGGGCAAAAAGCAAGCAAGCTATTGCAACCTATCTGGCCGATAATAATCTCAACCATCTGCAGCCCGACAAAAACGGAATTTATTATAAAGAACTTATTCCCGGAAAAGGTTTGCGCGTAATGCCCGGCATGAAAGTATCGGTACTTTACAAAGGAACATTTACCGATGGCCGGGTGTTTGAAACAAACATGGGTGATTCAAAGCGCAAGCCGCTTATCTTTATTGCCGGGCAAAGAATGATTCCGGGTTTTACAGACTGCATTTTGCGGATGAAAGACGGAGGAAAATCGTTCTTTATACTTCCTCCCGAACAGGCGTATGGCGAAAAAGGTGAAGGAGTAATTCCGCCCTGGACACCATTAGTCTATGAAGCAGAAGTAAAAATTATTGATGCAAATACACGAAACTGAAAAATAAAACTATTTAAACAATGAAACGAATTTCAACCTTAGTTATCGGCCTGCTTGTTGTTGCAGGTGTTGCTTCGGGGTTTGCAATTGCCGGAAAAGATAAAGGCAAAGACAAAAACAAACCCAGCGACGGTGTAGAACGCAAGTACAAAAGCAAGAAAGTAAAGAAGCCGAAAACGGTAAAAACCGCATCGGGTCTCGAATACACAATCACATCGCAGGGCGATGGTCCGCAATCTGCAACCGGCCACCGGCTTACAGTGCTGTACACCGGCAAACTGCTGAACGATACTATTTTCGATGCTTCATCGCGCCACGGCAACACGCCTTTTACCTTTAAAGCAGGTGCCGGCCGTGTAATTAAAGGCTGGGATGAAGCAGGAGCACTGCTCCGTGCCGGCGACAAAGTTACCCTGCGCATTCCGCCCGAACTGGGCTACGGAGCACAGTCAATGCCCAACATTCCGGCCAACAGCACTCTTATTTTCGACATTGAAGTAATAGACGTGCAGCCGCCCCCGGCAGTACGCAGCGCCAAAGGTCTGGATACAATTACAACCGCATCGGGCCTTAAAATTATTTACTTCGAGAAGCATCCCGAAAACCCGCAGGCAGCCAACGGAAAGCGTGTGCAGGTAAATTACAGCGGATTTTTTACCGACGGTAATTTGTTCGACTCTTCTTTCGAAAACGGCGCACCCATTCAGTTTGTGCTTGGCAAGCGTCAGGTTATTGCCGGCTGGGAAGAAGGCATAGCACTAATGCGCACCGGTGAAAAAGCACAGCTTATCATTCCGCCGGCTCTTGGCTACGGAAGTGCGCCCCGCGGCCCGATTCCCGCCAACAGCACACTGATTTTTGATGTGGAACTGATCAGTATTCAATAAAAATAAGTTGAATAACCAGTGGCCGTACCGGATTTCCGGTACGGCCACTGGCTTAGTAGCGATTTAGCAAAAAGCCGTATCTTTGAAACGAAGCTGAATGATCCCCATTTGGTTCGAAAGTGCCTATGCTTAATGAACTTGAAGTAAAGGCTCTCCTTACTGATCCAATGACCGATTGGTTTTACCTCGGAAAAGTAAGTGATAGCTTTATCGATTCTTTTATCGGGTTGTTGGATGCCAAACCGGTTTTCCAAAATTTGTCCCGGAGTGCCCGTCGAAAACTCATGCAGGCATTGGTAGAGGCACTTCAGAATATCCGCAACAACACTCCCGAAGACCTCAAAAATCAACCCGAAGCTGTTGTGTTTATGCAGCGCAAAGCCCAAAATATTTGGATGCTTCGCTGCGGTAACGTAATGCGCACTGTAGAAGTGCCTGCATTAGAACTTCGACTGAGAGATATTGAAACAGCCGACGAGCCTACACTCAAGGCTATGTACATGAATCAAATGAGCCTTACACTTAGCGATTCCAATCGGAAAAGTGCAGGGCTGGGACTTATAGAAATGGCACGCTCTGCAAGTGCTCCAATCAGCTACAAGTTTGTTCCGCTTGCTTCACCAAACACTTTTTTTGCAGTCGAACTTCAACTAACACTTGACTGAACATGATTGCCGGCATTCACATACCCGAAACACGGAGCACTCCGGAAGTGCATTTCGATCTCGACAAAGAAATCTATCTGCTTCGCGGAAGATCTATTCCTGCCGATGCTTCATCATTCTTCTATCCCCTCGAAAAATGGGTCGAAGCTCTTTCCAATGCAGCATTGCCCAAGTCAATAAACATTAAAATCAGACTTGAGCATTTAAACACCGGAACGATTCGCGCACTGCTTAATATTTTTTCAAGACTGCTCCGCCTGCGCGATAAAGGTGCCGAAATCACTTTCGAGTGGTTTTATGAAGAAAGCGACGAAGATCTGATCGATAAAGGCGAGGAGATGTCGCTCATTCTTGATATACCTTTTAAATACACCAGTTTTTCCGACGAGAATTATTGATTTCCAACTCGTATAAATGAGAAACCGCCGCTAAGCCTGGGAGGCCGCGACGGTTTCATTTTTTTTGCTGATCTGTTGCGTGGAAGCCTGTTTGAAACAGGGTGCAGAGCAGATCAGTCAAACACCTTAACCAGAATGATACAAACTTAACTTGTCAAGCATCTCAAATCAAGCACCCTTTCACAAGCGGTACATTTTGTTGGCAGGTGGAATTGATTTTGAGATAAGTGGTAAGTTGTATTTTTCGGAGTAGTGTATTTACCTAAAATCGAATACTAATTAGTGTTAACGGGCGTTTCAGCGGCATCTCGAAATTACCGTTAGCTGCATGTTGAGCTATTTTATTTCTTCAAAATCTACATAGTCGCCATCATTATCATTGTCTTTGTCAGCATCTTTTTTTGCAGATGCACGCACCTGTTCCTGATTACTGTTTTGATGATGATGATGGGTGTTTTGCTGATAGTAATATTGTCCGCTGCTGGGATTGCTGCTTCGCGACGGGCTGAAAATGCGCCAAAGTATCCAGCCTACAAGTATGGTGTAAAACAATTCTTGCATAACAGCACAAATGTAAGCCTTCCTTTTCAGCTTTTGGTAACCAGTCCGTAGCGTTCACGTTCGGCAGCCCTGAACTCATCTGGCGACTGGCCGGTATGCTGTTTGAAGAAGCGACTGAAATAAGCAGGATCATGAAAGCCCAGCGTATATGCAATTTCTTTTGCTGATGCCAGCGAATACAGCATAAGTCGTTTGGCTTCAAGCATTACTCGCTCCTGAATAAGATCGCCTGCAGTGCGCCCTGTAGATTTCTTCACCACATCGTTCAGGTGATTGGCCGAAACCGAAAGCTTATCGGCATAATCACTTACACGATGTGTTTCCTGAAAATGTTTGTCAATCATTTTCCGAAACTGCACCACCAGATGAACACCAGTTTCGCGAACCGGCTTTACCCGTTCCGGAAATTTTGACTTGCACTTCAGCAGCAGAATATTGATGTAACTCCTGATAATACCTTCGCGGTTCGGATCGCCCGACACGTATTCGTTTTTTATTGCAGCGAATATACCTTTCACCCAAACCGAAAACTCTTCATCCAGTTTCAGCATTCGTTCGCGGCTCGATATATCAAGGAAATTCATCTCCCGCAAAAAATCGCGGTTCATGCTGTCGCAATAAAAAAACTCTTCGGAAAACAGCAAAATTTTGCCCTTGGTCATGCCGGTCCGGTTCAGCAAATGCACCTGACCGGGCGATACAAAATGTAAGCTGTTGGAGTTAATAGGATACGGCTCAAAATCAATCATGTGTGTGCCTTCGGCATCATCAAACAGAAAGATTTCATAGTATCCGTGCCGGTGCGGCTCTGAGGTAACATAATCTTGTCCTGCATATTCACCCAGTTCAAAATAGCGAAACGAAATCAGATCATCTTCGCCCGGATGATATTCATACAATGGAATCTGTGTAAGAGGGATTTGTGTCATGACCCGGAAATTTAATTAAAAAATATGTATCAACAGATAAGGCCGGGGATGTGGCAATAGGCTTAACTTTGTTGCCTATGAAAGTAACTGTTATTGTTAAAGAAGTTAACGCAAAATTTCGTCAGGATATTGCCGATAAATTTAACGACGGCAAAGAGACGGTTGACAATATGCGTTACAATTGGGAAGACGAATATGCTGTAACCGCCGCCGTTACTGCGTTTAAGGTGCGCAATAATGCTCCTTATGAGCTTCGGGGCTGGAAAGGCACCGAGGAATTCTCCATGGAAATCCCGGGTATGATGATTGTTGAATGCATGCACGAAGATGATACCATTACTCAGTTCGCCTTTTCCCGCAAGTACGTTAAAGACACCCAAAAGGCGGAGCGCCCCAATGGTGATATTCGCTTTTTTGTTTTTGTGAGCGACAGCAAAACAACGGTTAGTCCGCGCCCCGGTGTTTACATCCTTCAAAACGAATGGCCGCAGGAACTTCCAATTCCGGTTGCAGAGGACGATGATGATGAAGATTTCGATATTGAAGATGATGAGGCGGACAGCGAAGAATAAACTATTCAATAAAAAACGGCGATCAACTCAATGATCGCCGTTTTTTTATTGCAGTAAGAAAAGTGTATCAGACTTACTTTGTGTCTTTCACTTCTTCAAAATCAACATCTGTTACTTCAGCATCGCCGTTTTGTGCGTTACCGGCTTCCGGGTTTGCACCGGCATCGCCGCCTTGCTGCTGCATGGCTTCGTACATGCCCTGAGCTACCTGCTCCAGATTAGCCATTGCGGTATCAATTGCCGGGAAATCTTTGCTTGCATGTGCAGTGCGCAGTGCGGCAAGTGCATCCTCAATGGGTTGTTTTTTATCGGCAGGAATCTTGTCGCCAAACTCTTTCAGTTGCTTGTCAACCTGGAAGATGAGCGAATCTGCTTTGTTCAGTTTTTCAACTTCTTCGCGGGCTTTCATGTCGGCATCGGCATTCATTTCCGCTTCTTTTTTCATGCGTTCGATTTCGTCTTTCGACAAACCTGAACTGGCTTCGATGCGGACGTTTTGCTGCTTGCCGGTATTTTTATCTTTTGCCGAAACATTCAGAATACCATTGGCATCAATATCGAAAGCCACTTCAATTTGCGGAACTCCGCGCTGTGCTGCCGGAATGCCGTCGAGCACAAAGCGGCCAATGGTACGATTCTGTGCAGCCATCGGACGTTCGCCCTGCAGAATGTGAATTTCTACTGAAGGCTGATTGTCGGATGCGGTAGAGAAGGTTTCCGATTTCTTGGTCGGAATGGTGGTGTTGGCATCAATGAGTTTGGTCATTACACCGCCGTAGGTTTCGATACCGAGAGAAAGCGGAGTAACGTCGAGCAGCAGCACGTCTTTTACTTCTCCGGTAAGCACACCGCCCTGAATAGCTGCGCCAACGGCAACAACTTCATCGGGGTTTACACCTTTTGACGGTGCTTTGCCGAAGAATTTTTGTACTGCTTCCTGCACTGCCGGGATTCGGGTTGAACCACCTACAAGAATTACTTCATTGATATCGTTTACAGTAAGACCGGCATTGCTCAGTGCTGATTTGCACGGATCAATAGTGCGGCGGATAAGATCGTCAACCAATTGCTCGAACCTGGCGCGTGTAAGGCTGCGAACAAGGTGTTTCGGAATTCCATCAACCGGCATGATATACGGCAGGTTGATTTCGGTTGTGTTTGAGCTTGAAAGTTCAATTTTCGCTTTTTCAGCAGCTTCTTTCAAACGCTGAAGCGCCATCGGATCTTTGGTAAGATCAAGACCTCCGTTTTCTGATTTGAATTCAGCAACTAACCAGTCGATAATCTTTTGGTCAAAATCATCGCCGCCGAGGTGTGTATCGCCATCAGTTGCTTTTACTTCAAATACACCGTCGCCAAGTTCGAGAACAGAAACGTCGTGTGTACCGCCACCGCAGTCGAACACAACAATTTTCATGTCGATATTTTTCTTGTCGAGTCCGTATGCAAGAGCAGCAGCTGTAGGTTCGTTGATAATACGGCGAACTTTGAGACCGGCAATTTCACCGGCTTCTTTAGTGGCCTGACGCTGTGCGTCGTTGAAGTAAGCCGGAACGGTAATAACGGCTTCGGTTACTTCAGTTCCGAGGTAATCTTCGGCAGTTTTCTTCATTTTCTGAAGAATCATTGCTGAAATTTCCTGAGGAGTGTATTTGCGGTCGTCGATTTCAACACGCGGGGTGTTGTTATCGCCTTTAACTACTGAATAGGGAACACGTCCGGTTTCTACGGTCACTTCATTAAAAAGGTGACCCATGAATCGCTTGATAGAATAAATGGTTTTGCGCGGATTGGTGATGGCCTGACGTTTTGCAGGATCGCCCACTTTGCGCTCACCGTTATCAATAAATGCTACGATTGACGGGGTGGTGCGGCGGCCTTCGTTGTTAGCGATAACAACAGGTTCATTGCCTTCCATTACAGCCACACACGAGTTGGTGGTGCCCAGGTCAATACCAATAATTTTGCCCATGACTTAAAATGGTTAATGTTTTAAAGGTGCTGTTTATTAAACTATTTCTACTGGCTAAGGTCAATTCCTGTGCCATCTGCCTGAAAAAGTGTTTTTTGGCAGAATCAATATTTTACAGGAAGTTTTTACTGACAAAATGACGCAGAACGCTTTAAAAACATCGCCCCGTCTGACATTTCTGATCAGACGGGGCGATGCTTGTCAGCCCTTAAAAAGCTGTTTACTGGCAACCAAGAACGGCTCCGTTTCGGTCTTTAAACTTCAGACCGCAGGAGATATAGCCGCGTGAAAGGGTGTCTTGTGTAAGCTGTGTAAGTGTAATGTTACGTTTTGTAATACGTGTGCGCGCCGAAAAGATACCGATAGCCGTTGGGCTTTCGGGATCGTTGATCATGATATTGGTATAAGTAGGACGTTCCTGCACAATTGATGTGGAGGGGCTGTTAACACGCATAAAGGTGTAAAGGTCTTCACCGGCAGCGTAAACAGTGTAAGAAATAGAATCGCCGGAACGTGAAACAACATTCGGATCATCGGGGATGGCCTGCACCAGAAAGCGGTAAAAACCGTCGGGATCGAAGGCCGCCGAAAGCTGAGTAGAAGCCCCCGGAGATTGCTCAACCGAAGCGAAAACCCATTCTGGGGTTGATTTGAGTGTGGTGTTGCCTCCGGCATCGGTTTCGCGGTAATGGAAACGAAGGGCAGCCTGATAGAAATTGCCGGTTGTGGAGGAGTTCCAGCCAACATTAACGCGGGAGTTCTGATTTACTTTAACAATCTGAACAGAAGTAGCAGAAGATGTGATTGATGTGAAAGTAAAGTTCTTTACAATAACCGTGGTGCTGTATGCTTCTTTGTTCGGATCAGAAGCAAACCGAACACGAAGTTTGTAAGTACGGTTAGCATTGAGCATTCCTGAAGTTGTATTCAGCGAGTAGATCACATAGCTGCCCGAATAAAAAATACCGGCATCACGGTAAGGAACTGTATCGGGCTGAAGCGGCCAGGAGTTGGTAAGGCTGTTGCCGTTGTACTCTTCAATGGTTACGTTAAGCTGAGAAGTGTAAAAGATGGAATCCCTCTGCTGCGCCATTGTAAGTGCGTTATCCGGTCCGAGATAGGCTTTCTGAATACGCACATATTGCTTGGGCTGCGATTGATCGAGCAGGCAATAGACAACCGGAATTTCTTTGTAGTCTTCGAGCAGATCTACTTCGGTACTGCAGGTCCAGAACAAAGCCGGAATGGCAAAACAGAACAGTAGGATTTTCTTCATAATGTCAAAAAGCCACACCTTAGAATGTGACGCGCAAACTTAATGAATTTCCGGGCTAAAAAAACGAGATTTCCGGCAAATGGGGAACTGACTTTACAGATGGCAGTTTATGGCGGTTAACCGGGGCTCAGAGAGAAGCAATAGCCACCATAGGGCCTTCAGGAGCGGGCACGCCGCCATGCTTTTCAACTGTAATTGCAAAAGCCTCGGCATCGGGAATAATTTTGAGCAACTGAAGCTTATTGGCGGGAGCAGCATCAAAAACGCCAACATCAACCGGTTTTCCCTTAACAATGGCCCAAAGCTGATATTGTTTGCTGGCATCAGGGTTGGGCATTGTGCCGGGGTCGATACAAACTGTTTTAGAGCGGTTGCACCAAAATACTACAGCCTGATTATTGCTGTCTTTTGCTTTGATTGCAACAACTGTAGGATGATAAAGCGTTGAAAGCTCCGTTATTGTTGCCTGATGCTGCTGGTAATAAGCGGTGTAAATGTTGTTGATTGAATCGTATCGGGTTTGATTCAATTTTGTTTGCTGGGCAAAAGCTGTTTTTTCTGATTCTAATGAGGCAATGCGTTTGTCTGCATCGCGAAGATTGCCGTAGGTAATAATGTTAAATGCAGCACTGCCGATGAGCAGGATGCCTGCAACAACTGCAGCGGCTTTCCAGATACGTGCCGGTTGAACAGCACTTTGAAGAGGAATAACACGTCCGTTATCTGAACTGCGCTGAGCAGGAAGTTCCTGTTCCAGAACGTGCGCAATAATTGTATCGCGAAGCGTTGCACGGGGTTGAAAAGCATGCATACCCGCATAAGCTTCGGTTTCCAGCTGAAGCCGTTCGAGTTCAGCTTTCACTTCAGGCCATTGCTCTGCCATAAGCTCCACATGCCGACTTTCGTCGGCTGTGGTTGCTCCCAGCACATATACGTGCAGCAAACCTGATTCTATGAATTCCTGAGCACTCATTCTCCTTTTAATAATTGACGCAGCCGGGTCATAGCTGCTTTTACTCTTGTTTTTACCGTGCCAAGGGGCATCGATAATTCTTCGGCGACTTCAGATTGTGTGTAACCTCCGAAGTAAAGCATGTCGATAAGCTGACGCTGCTCCGGCTTCAATTGGTCAAGCACTTTTCCAAGTCCGATATGGTCAACACCAGTTATGTGCTGATGTCTTTTGTCAACCTGATATACGTTGTTGTCTATTGATTGGATTTGACCGTTTTCACGATATGCTTTTGAGCGTGTAGCATCAATTGCTGTGTTTCGGGCAATATTCAGCAGCCAGGTATAAAGCCGGCCTTTGGTTGCATCGTAGCTGTCGATGTTTTTCCAGATTTTTACAAAAGCGTCCTGGAGCAAATCTTCGGCAGTTTCCTGATCATTGACGATCCTGAAAATAACACCATACAAAGCCGAAGAGTAATAATCGTAAAGCAAGCGCAATCCCGATTCATCCCGCTTTTTCAGGAGATCAACGAGTACCGGTTCGGCAGGAAGAACAGCTCGTGCGGCCACTATAGCTTTTTTGAATGCAGCGAAAGTACAAGCTATTCAGTAACTAACCAAATTTGAGCTTTGCTGAAAAAAATCGTTGACGAACTATAGTTGGGAAAAAAAATACTTACCTTTAACGTTAGTAACGCCTCCCAATACCATGATTCAATCATTTCAACATAAAAGCACGAAGAAAATTTACGAGGGTGAGCGGGTAAAAGAATTTTCAATTGAGCTGCAAGAGATAGCACGCAGAAAGTTAAGAATGCTGAATAACTCTCATAATTTAAAAGATCTATTAATTCCTCCGTCGAATAAACTTGAAAAGCTGACAGGTAATTTATCTGGCTATTATTCAATAAGAGTAAACAGTCAATGGCGAATAATCTTTAAATGGCAGGATGGTCATTCGTGGAATGTAGAGCTTATTGATTATCACTGATAAATAATTACATAAATTAAAAAAGATTCTAAAATGAAACGACTTAAAAATATTCATCCCGGCGAAATCCTTGAAGAAGAGTTTCTTTTGCCGTTGGAAATATCAGCGTACAAACTTTCTAAAGAAATTGGCGTTCCTCAGACCCGAATTTCACAAATTATTCATCAAAAAAGAGGAATAACAGCTGATACTGCACTACGTCTTGCAAAATATTTTGGGAATACCTCTAAGTTCTGGTTAGGACTTCAGGCAGATTATGATTTGGAACAAGCTGAAATTGAAAATGCACATGAATTGCAGCAGATAAAACAGTTCAAAAATGATGCTGCATAGTTATCTCAACTATATCTGAACAAATGAGTGGAACATCAGTATTTTAGTGATATGTGAGCATTTACTTTATGATAAAGGCTAAGGTTGTCTGATTTCGTCGATTTTAATTTGCCCCCCGGCATCAATCTTCACCCGAAAACGTTCATTCAAACTGCATCCATCATCGTAGCAATAACCTTCAAAGAGTTTAATTTCGTTATCATTAATATAGAAGTATCGGTAATTAATACTTTGTTCGCCACCAATCATGTAATGAATATTCAGCGTCTTTCCTTTCTTTGTTTTCGGGTCAAGCAGCAATAAATTTCCGTATTCGCTGTCGCGAGTTTTACTCCTTTCAAAAAAGTAATAGCATTCATAATTTCCAATATCAGGCAATCGGTATTTTAAGCTATCGGTTTTTTGTTGGGTTAGGTTATCACAGTAAAAAGTATCTGTACAAATGGGGCCAATTTGCAGGTAGTTTTTTTCAACTACATCGGGCATTGTAGTTAATGTTTGCGCTTTATGAAGTGTTTGAAAATAATAACTGATCGCTTCAAACGCCTTGCTGTCGGGCAGTTTTAGCTGTCCGTAGTTTTTTGAATCAGCTTCCCAATGCTTGGGTTGGGTGTAGTTCAGCAGATCTGCAAATCCGAATGGAAGTTGGGCATTAACCGGAATTTTAGTTGCTGCCGCAACCAGTGTGTCTTGTTCCTTTGAAGTGTCTGTTTGCGTCGAACTGTCGGCCGCAGGTGTGCAACAGGCAGCACTTATTGAAAGTGCAATAAACAGGATGCCGATTTTTTTCATAGAGTTAATGAATGAGCAGCATTGTAAAACCGCTGCATTATTCAAAACACCAATGTTTTAAAAGTGCATAATCATGCGCAGACTAATTTGACGTGCGGTCAAATAGTTGGGAACAGCATAGCTTCTGCCGGTTACATCCTTCACCCAAAAGTAAGATACTGTGTTATTCACCTGCAGCAGATTATAAACTTCAAGGCCGGTCCAGAGCGATTTGATATGCCTGAACGGATTGCTAGCTTTGAGCGGTTTACTTTCTTTAATAATCTGATACGAGAAACCTAAGTCAACCCGGCGATAGGGCGGATAGCGGAAAACAGCTTTGTAGCGTTCGCGTGTTGGCGGACCAAAAGGCAAACCGGTGCCCAATATCAAACCGATGTTCATTTTACAGTCGGGAATCTTGGGCAAATAATCCTGGAAGTAAAGCGAGAAGGTTAACATCTGATCGGTTGGGCGCGGAATAAAACCGGGTTCAACGCGAATAGAGTCGGTGGGTACATTGTTGAATGTATAGCCGGGAATAATTGTATCTCCTTCGCTGTTGAGATAAATATTGTAGAAGTCGTTGTACAGGTTTTCACGCGTTCTGAGCAGCGAAAGGTTTACCCACGATTCGGTGCCGCGCACAAATTCGCCGTTCAGTTTCAGGTCAATTCCGTATGCATATCCGTAAGCAAGATTTTCGCCGTAATACCGCAGGCGAACATCTATCATATCATACGGCACAAGATTATCGAGGTACTTGTAATAGGTTTCAGCAATAAAACGGAACGGCCGTCCCCAGCTTTTAAAGGCCAGATCAGCGCCAACTAATGCGTGTACCGATTGCTGTGCCTGAACATTGCGGTTAAGCGCGCCATTGTAGTTACGCAGCTCGCGGTAAAATGGAGGCTGATTGTAAATACCACCCGCTGCTTTAAATACAATATCGGTTTTCCAATGCGGTGTCCACGAAAGCTGGAGGCGCGGACTTGCCACAAATTGTCCGTTCTGCGTCCAGTAATGCGCCCGAACTCCGAAGTTTATACTGAATACGGAAGAGTCGGGCAGTGTATCTGAAAAACGGTACTGTGCATATCCCTGAAAACGCCAGGAAATAAGCAGGGCGCGGCTTTTAATTACATCCTGCAGATCGAGGCTGGTGGTTGGATAATAAGGAATCGAGTAATCGGCCGAATCAACATACAACCATTCGCTGAGTTCATCGCGGATTAATTCGTAGCCCGCTTTTCCGCCCCACATAAAACTGTGTTTGGGCGAGGTGTACCAGCCTTTTACTTCGCCGGTATGCACATAAGCATCAAGCACATTTCTTGCGTGATTGATGAATGCGCCAACTCCCCGGTTAAAAGCTACCTGCCCGAAAGTAGGCTTCCCGAAATCAGCTTCGAGCTGGTCGATGCGGTAAGCGCCGATTACATCAAAGAACTCGGTTTCGTAGGTGTTGAATGAGGAAAAGATGATTTTCCAGCGGATCGAACGCGTTTGATCACTGTTGTAAAAGCGTTGATAGTTTAAGGCCGCGGCGTTGAAAACGGTACTGAACCTGTTGTTTTCTTCGCCCGCAAAAAACACGGTAAACTTCAGCGCATTGTTCAGCGTGCCGAATGCTGTTTCGCGGGTTTGCGGGGCAAGGTTGTATTGATTTACGGCGTAATTTCCGAGATAATCAACATACCAGCGTTCGGTTATATTGTACGTCAGGTATGCCTGAACATCAGTAAAATTAGCATTGTAGTCGCCGGCAACATCCAGCGCATTGAGCAGGTAGCGGTTCGATTTCTGCCGCGCCCCGATCATCCAGCTGAATCTTGACTTCGAGCCTTCGAGGGTTAAATTTGCACCCAGCAAACTGGCTGTAGCCGTGCCCCGGAAACGCGTCGGCCTTTTGTATTTTACATCCAGCACCGACGACATTTTATCGCCGTAACGCGCCTCAAAACCACCGGCCGAGAAAAATATCGACTGTGTCATGTCGAGATTCGGGAAGCTCAACCCTTCCTGCTGTCCGGCGCGTGTAAGGAATGGCCGGTAAATCTCAATATCATTTACATACACAAGATTTTCATCGAAACTGCCGCCGCGGACCGAATATTGGTTACTCAGCTCATTGTTGGAAGTTACGCCAACAGCATATTTAAGAATTGAACTGATATCAGGGTTGGGGGCGGGGAGTTCCGGGAAGTTTTTGGGTTGAAGTACAATTCCGTTTTCTCCGGCGCGTTCAATTTTAGTAAAAACACGCAATGTGCTCAGTCCGAGTTTAACATTCCGGGTAATATTTTCTCCTGACTGCGGAGAAACGATTATTGTTTGCTGCTTGGCTGGTGTCTACGACTGACATCCACGCTTGCTGCTAGGCTCGGCTCTGGCGCGACGACGGACTCCCCCTCTTACGTCTCTGCGCGGCTAGACGATGGGCATCCAGGAGATCTGATTGGAGA
>JBKDHA010000103.1:0-2601 GCA_046335555.1 Bacteroidota bacterium | reverse complement strand
TAATGCCGTGCGGTTGAAATACAAATCTGCTCAAAACATCCGAATTGGCGGCGAAATCCGTTTGATGCCGCTGCTGCTTCGTGCCGGATTTGCCTATTACGGTAATCCCTACTCAGACGAAGTCAACAATAAATCATCGCGCATTTATCTTACAGCCGGTGCCGGTTACCGCAATCCTGATGATTCTTTTTATGTTGATTTTGCATTAGTGAATATTCGCCAAAAAGAAAATTACTATTTCTATACTTCTGAACTTGCCAATGCTGTTGAGAATAAATGGTCGTCGGTAAATGGAGTACTTACGTTTGGCTTTCGGTTTTAAAGACTGCTGAACATTGCTGTGATTCTCGGATTCAAACAGTAAATTGTTTTCTGTTTAACATCACGAATTGATTCTCGATCTCAAATTCAAAGCAAAAAAGAGAGCGCTAACTGATTTCAGTTAGCGCTCTCTTTTTGTTTATTAGCTAAATGGCTTACTTGTTAGCCGCTGCGTTTTTCATGAGTTCTTCGATGCTGCTGTGACCGAGGAGGAAATCAGCTTCAACGAGGATACGACCGCAATGTTCGCACACAATAATTTTCTTGTGCAGGCGAATATCAAGCTGGCGCTGGGGCGGGATTTTGTTAAAGCAACCACCGCAAGCATCGCGCTGAACGGGAACAACAGCGAGGCCGTTGCGCACGTTTTGGCGAACACGCTTGTAAGCGTTGAGCAAGCGCTCTTCGATTTTAGATTCTGCAGCTTGTGAGCGAACCATCAATTCTTCTTCCTCTTTGCGAGTTTCAGAAACGATGTCTTCGAGCTCTTCTTTTTTCATTTTGAGATCTGCGCTGCGCTCTTCGAGTGTGTTTTGCGAAGCGGCAACGAGTTCTTTCTTGGTAATGATCTGCGCTTCAAACTCTTTAATGCGTTTGGCAGCGAGTTGCTCCTCAAGATTTTGGAACTCAATTTCTTTGGTAAGTGCGTCGAACTCACGGTTGTTACGCACTTTGCCTTGCTGAGTTTCGTATTTTTTTACGGCAGCCTGAGCGTCTTTGATGGCATTTTTCTTTTCGATAATGCCGTCCTGAAGGGCTTTCAGTTCTTCGGTCAGGTTGTTCAGACGGGTTTCGAGACCTGCAACTTCGTCTTCGAGGTCGCGAACTTCAAGCGGAAGTTCGCCGCGAACGGTGCGGATGCGATCAACCTGAGAGTCAATCTGCTGCAGTTCGTACAGGGCGCGAAGTTTTTCCTCTACCGGAATATCTGCGCGTTCGTCACCTTTTTTGGCTTTGATGCTCATGTATAGTAGCTTATCGGATTGGTATTAACGCCCGAAAGGCGGACTGCAAAAGTAGGAAATTTTTCGGTAATCCGATCTGCTAAAAGTTGTTTTGTAAACTGTTCGCTTTCGTAATGCCCGATATCGGCAATCATGAGTTGATTTTCGGCATCAAAAAACTCGTGATATTTGTAATCGGCTGTAACAAAGGCATCTGCATTTGACGCTTTTGCGGCTTTCAGCAAAAAGCTTCCGGCTCCTCCGCAAACTGCTACCCGTTTTATGGGTTTATTTATTGGCGTAAACCTGATTACGGTGGCCTGCATTGTAGTTTTCAGGTGTTCCAGAAAGGCTTCGGGAGACATTTCCTGAGGCAGTTCGCCTACCATTCCGGAGCCGGTTTGTGCCCAGGCATTTTGCAGCGCAATCTGGTCATAAGCCACTTCTTCATACGGATGCGCGGCCAGAAGAGCTTTTACAATTTGGCTGCCGAGGTGCTGAGGGTAAATCACCTCAATGCGCTCCTCGGTTTCCGAATGCAGCTGGCCTTTTTCGCCAACAAACGGATTGGTGTTTTCGTTGCCGCGGAATGTACCTGTGCCCGGCGTGCTGAAACTGCAGCTATCGTAATTGCCAATGTTTCCGGCTCCTGCGGCAAACAATGCTTCGCGAACTTGTTGCGCCTGTGCCTGCGGACAAAACGTAATTAGTTTGGCCAGCAATCCGGTTTTGGGTTGCAGAATGCGGGTTTGAATAAGCCCGAGCCGCTCTGCAATGCGCGCATTTACGCCGGTAGCCACATTATCCAGATTGGTGTGGATGGCGTAAATGGCAATATCGTTTTTTATGGCTTTTATGATGGTGCGCTCTACATAGTTGCGCCCGGTAAGCTGTTTCAGTCCGCCGAAAACAATAGGGTGATGCGCTACAATAAGGTTGCAGCCTGCGGCAATGGCTTCGTCAACTACAGCTTCGGTACAGTCGAGCGTGCAAAGCGCGGCGGTAATTTCCATATTCCGGTTGCCGGTGAGGAGCTGGCTGTTGTCGTAGCTTTCCTGAAATGCGGGGGGGGCAATGCTTTCGAGGTAATCGAGCAGGTGAGCGAGTTTCATGCAGTAAAGATAACGAGCCACAACCGGGTTTGGCAATTTTTGGGGGAGGATAGTGAATAAGCTGCGCCTGACGGTATGAATCACTAGCCCGGATTGTCAAGAAACAGTAAAAAGGTTAAGAATTAACCAGCTAACTTCCCCACACAAAACCGAAGCTAGTCTACGCTCGAAATGGTACTTTAGAGTCCTTCCCGGATTGTGGCAGAGCAGTATGAAGATGCTTA
>JBKDHA010000102.1:0-15683 GCA_046335555.1 Bacteroidota bacterium | reverse complement strand
AACCGGAACATTGGTGTTTGTGTTGTTGCCATTACCTAATTCGCCGTAGGTATTATTTCCCCAGGCCCAGAGTGTGCCGTTGGTTTTTATGGCTAAAACATGGTGTCGTCCGCATGTTATTTCGCGCCAGTCGCTGTCGGTTCCGGTTTGAATGGGTGTATAAACCGGGAAGTTGTTTCCGTTACCTAACTGCCCTACATTGTTTCCGCCCCACGACCAGACAGTTCCGTTTGATCCGAGTGCAGTAGTATGAAATTCGCTGGCGGCAACACTTGTCCAGCAGGGTTGTGCAGAAAGAAATTGCAGAGATGCAAAAACAGCAGCAGCAGAAAGAGTAAAGTAGTTCATATTTAGCAGGATCTTTAGTTTTATGCAATTAGTAAAGAGCAAACTTAGTCCGTAATTATGCAGCGAAACATCACATATAGATGTGGTTTTGATACACCGCCAAACAAGCGACATAATTACGGTTAACGTTAATTTCTTGTGAAAAACCCATGTTAAACCAATACAGCCCCGTATCTTTACCTGTCTGGAAAAACTCCTGTGGGCAAATTCAGGCTTGACATAGACTACGACTACGATTTTATCCTGACCGGAATTTCCTGTCACGAGAAACCGTATCGTTTATGCTGGGCTGTAAATAAGGCGCTTTCGCTGGATATGGAGCTTGCAGCGCCTTTATCAATTGCTCTGAAAAAGGGAGACCCGGAATCAACGTTTTTGCTGTATATGCACGAAAACACAGATAATGATACTGCCTGCTTTATAGTTGCCAATCGCGGCGACCGTGGGTTGCTTGTGCCCGAGCAGCATCAGGCCGATTATTTTTTTGTGGCAAAAGGGCCTTTCGGTAAAACCGATGAATCAAATATGCTTGCAGCTATTAAAAATATTCCGTTTGTGCTGCTGGCCTTTCCTCTGGTTCCGGAATCACTTAAATCGCGCCAGAACCTTCTTTTCTGATTATCACACCTGTTTATAGAATCATACTACTTATGCCAACTCAAATTAAAGAATCCGAACGCATTCAGTTTAACCGCACAAAGATTATTGCCACACTCGGGCCGGCTTCATCATCATCTGAAATGCTTGAAGAAATGGCGCGTGCAGGTGCCGATGTTTTTCGCATCAATTTCTCGCACGGCAAATACGAAGATGTAGCCGCGGTAGTAACTAAGATCCGCGAAGTGAACCGCAAGCTGGGCACACATATTTCAATTCTCGGCGATCTGCAGGGACCTAAGTTGCGCATTGGTGTGGTTGAGAACAACGGCGTTGAACTCAAAGAAGGAGCTATTCTTACATTCACCACACATGAAATGATTGGGAATGCAGAGAAAGTATATATCACCTATCCGCAGTTTCCGAAAGATGTGAAAGTGGATGAAAACATTTTGATTGACGACGGAAAGCTTGTGCTGCGTGTTGTTTCAACCAACAATACAGATGAAGTTACTGCACAGGTAATGCACGGCGGAATTCTTTCATCGAAAAAAGGAGTTAACCTGCCCAATACAAAAATTTCGCTGCCGTGTTTAACACCAAAAGACATCAGTGATCTTGAGTTTGCGCTTCAGCAGCAGTTCGACTGGATCGGGCTTTCGTTTGTGCGTTCAGGGGCTGATATTATCGAACTCAAGCATATTATCAAGAATATTGATCCCAACAGCAAAGCACTTGTAGTTGCCAAAATCGAAAAGCCCGAAGCTGTTACCGACATCGACAATATTATCCGCGAAACAGATGCGCTGATGGTTGCCCGCGGCGATCTTGGTGTTGAAGTTCCGATGCAGCGTGTACCGGTAATTCAGAAAATGCTGGTGCGTAAATGTCTTGAAGCATCAAAACCTGTAATCATTGCCACACAAATGATGGAGAGCATGATTACCAATATTTCTCCTTCGCGCGCTGAAGTGAACGATGTAGCCAATTCGGTAATGGACGGCGCGGATGCCGTTATGCTGAGTGGCGAAACATCAGTTGGCAAACACCCGCATAAAGTGGTTGAGGCGATGTCTAAAATTATTGCACAGGTTGAAGAAGAGCACACGCTTTATTACGGAGAACGCCCGCCGATTTTCAGCTCCGATGATCGTTATATTTCAGATCATGTTTGTTATGGCGCTACACAGTTGGCAAGGCATACGAATGCGGCCGCTATTATAACCATGACGCATTCGGGTTATACGGCTTTCCGTATTTCAAGCTATCGTCCGCGCGCCAGTGTTTTTGTGTTTACTGATAATTACAGCATTCTCACACAGCTTAGTTTAGTTTGGGGCGTGCGCGGTTTTTATTACGATAAAAACATCAGCACCGATCATACTATTGCCGATATTAAATTCATTTTGAAAAAAGAAGGCTTAGTGGTGAAAGATGATTTTATCATTAACACCGCCAGTATTCCGCTGAGTGAAAAAGGAAAATCAAACATGATAAAATTAAGTGTAGTAGAGTAATTACACATCCCCACACAAGCAGTATAAAATGTCAGTAAACACCGCTCTGCTCAGCAGTATTTGCGAAACACCGGGAGCACCCGGCCACGAACAGCGTATCCGCGAACTTGTGCTTCGCGAAATCAAAAAACACGCTGATGAAATCACCATCGATAACATGGGAAATGTAACTGCATTCCGCAAGGGACGCAGTTCGGCCAAAAAGGTGATGATTGCTGCACACATGGATGAAATCGGTTTCATCGTTACCAATATAGATGATCGCGGCTTTCTGCATTTCATTCCGCTCGGCGGATTCGATCCGAAAACACTTACCGCGCAGCGCGTAATCATACACGGTCGAAAAGATGTAATTGGTGTAATGGGCTCGAAGCCGATACACATGATGAGTCCCGAAGAACGCAACAAAGTAGTGCCTATCGGCGATTACTTTATTGATCTCGGTATGCCGAAAAAAGAAGTAGAAAAACTTGTGCGCGTAGGTGATACGGTTACACGCGAACGGGCGTTGATTGAAATGGGTAACTGTGTAAACTGCAAATCGCTTGACAACCGCGTTTCGGTTTATGTACTTATTGAAATGCTGCGCAAGATGAAAAAGCCTTCTTATGATACGTATGCTGTTTTCACTGTTCAGGAAGAAGTAGGCATTCGTGGTGTTCAGGCTTCGGCATTAGCTATTAATCCTGATTTTGGTTTTGGTCTCGACACCACAATTGCATTTGATGTTCCCGGCTCGAAAGAGCATGACCGCATTACAGAGCTTGGCAAAGGCACAGCTATTAAGGTCATGGACTCATCAACAATATGCGATTACCGCATGGTTGAGTTCATGCGCAAAACAGCCGAGAAGCATAAGATTCCGTACCAGATGGAGCTTTTGCCGGCCGGGGGGACAGATACCGCAGGCATTCAGCGCTACAATGCGGGGGGCGCTATTGCAGGAGCAGTTTCAATCCCTACACGCCACATTCATCAGGTTATTGAAATGTGCAATAAAGACGATATTTCTAATTCAATACTTCTGCTCACCAAGTGTATTGAAGAATTGCATACTTATGATTGGTCGTTTAAGTAAGCACAAAATATCAGGCATAAAAAAGGCGTTGTCGTTCATCTGACAACGCCTTTTTTTATTTGAGCAGAACTATTTCACAAACACCATTCGCCTTCCGAAACCGTTGCGCAACACAAGTTTGCTGGTGGTTAATGTATCCACTGCGTAAATCGAAAAAACACCTTCCTGCGCATCAAGACGCAAAGCACGCTGTTCTGTATCGCGATGTTTCAGTATGTACCACCGTCCGGTTGCGGTGTCCTGATCGTACATAAGATATGTTCCGGCTTCCTCTAAAATCAAGGTTCCGGAACTCGTGCTGAGTTGTGCGCCTGTTGATGTTGTTTCCTGTTTCAGCTTCCAGGTGCCGGTAATGAGTTCATCATCGCCGGAACAAGAGGCTGAAAGCAGAACAAGCAAAAAAAGAAAAATGCGCAGCATAGTTGGTTCAGTCTTCAAGCAGCCAGATGGCTTCGTTTAATTCGCCGAGTGTTTTTTTATTGCCGGTTTTGGTTGCCAATTGTGCACCGGTTCTGTAGATCTGAAGTGCTTCATCGTTTTTACCTTCCTGCTCAAGCCATTGTCCGAGTTGGTAATATGCACCAAGATAATCAGGCTGATCGGCGATAAGTTGCTGCACATTTTCAATGGCTTCAGTTCTGTTGCCTTGTGCAGCAAGCTCTACCGAAATGGCATAGCGGAGAAATGCATCGGCTGGTTCTTCAGCCAGCATTTGCCGGAGTTGCGCAAGTCTGGTCATACAATAAGTGCGGTTAGTTTACAACAACCGGTTTTGCTGCAAGTTGCTGCCCGTTTTCATCCAGCAGCACAACAAAATAAACTCCGCGCATCCAGAGTCCGCATGATAGCTGAGTTTCTTTGGCCGTGCCGGTAAAATAGGTCATGTACTTTTCATCGCCGGCAAAGCACTGTCCTGTTTCGCGATAAACTACAATGCGCTGTACATTTTCAAAATTCCATTGCAGTTGAATTACTTCTGTTGCCGGATTCGGAAAAACACTGAGCCGCATTGAATTTATGATCGGTGTAAACCCTGTTGTTGTGCTTACTGTATAAAAAACAACATTGTTGGCTGTGCCAGAATTCGGAATGCCGATTGAATCGCCGGCAGCGTTTATGTCTATATCAGCCGGATTGCTCAGGCCGGTCATTACAGCAACAGGCGCAGTTGCAAAAGCCGGATCAAATTTCATAAGCGATTGATTGCCCCACGATGTAACGTACCAGTTGCCGGCAAAGTCGCGTGTAATTCCGTCGATGTTGCTCAGCGTTGTAGTTACGAGCGTTGTAGTGCTCGAATCGCTTAAACTCATTGCCATAATTGTAGCGCTGCTTCCCCAGTTTACAAACACACAGCGGTTTGCAGCACCATCATAATATATGCCGTTGGGACTTTTTACAAGGCCGGTAACCATTACGTTAAACGCAAGTGTTTGGCGGTTGAAGCGATAGATTTTTTTTGCGGTGAAATCGGTAATGAAAAGATTGTTACCGCCGTCGCTGGTAATTCCGTTGAGGAAAGTTGCACCGAGATTTTCGTTAATAACAGGTGTTCCTGTAATTCGGTTATAGCCTTTAATGCGCGGGCCATCGCATACAAAAACAGTATCGCCAACAACTTCAATGCCGTGAGGTCCGGATGAAATGTTTGCGGCAAACGGAGCAAGCGTATTACTGGCCGGACTCAAAATATTTACAATGCCGGAGCCATTCTGCCCCACGATCCATCGCGAACCGGCGGCATCGTACTCAACACTTTCCGGAGAACTGAAGCTTTGCCCGTGAACCAAAGCGGAACAAAACAAGGCAGCAATAAACGTAATTGTTTTCATGGCAGTAAGGTATAAAATCCCGGCCAGCGTTTTATCTTTCGGAACGATTAACCATGAAAATCACAACCGACGATCTCCTTATTTTTGAATTGCTGGAAAAAGCCGGGCTTGCCGATTTTGATCCGTTACAACCCAACGCATTTTGGTTCAGGCATGAAGAACGCGCTCACCTGCTGCTGTTTCAGCCAACCGAACCCGGAAAAGGCTGCTCACTATTTACCATGAGCAGCGAACCCGGACACAAAGAATTGGAGAGCGAACTTCTGCCCCTGCTTATTGGTTTGCCTGAACGGCATAAGGCAGAAAGTTGGCTCAAAGCAGAAGCACTTCGCATAACCGAACTCATGATTATGAGCCGCGATTACCGCCTGCGCTTCTTTGATGCTCATTAATTGCTTCGCTTTTTCAGATACTCCTCAAGTTGGTTGAGTGTGCCGCCAAAACCCTGCTGCATATTCTCATAAATTGAATTGAATGCAGACTTTTCACTATCAGTTGCATTCCGGGGTTCACTTACAAGTGTTAATGTGGTTAGCCCGTTTTCTTCTTCTAATGTAAGTGTATTAAGTACCTCAAGCGGAAAGTCAAGTCCGGGAAACGGAGCTTTAATTACTTCTCCTGCTTCATTTGCAAAAGAATTGATCCAAACTATTTTATCAGGTGAATCAATCTGCTGATAACGGAAAACACCATAATATACCATTGCTCCGTTCATCCGGTAATGAAATTTACCGCCTGCTCTGAAATCAAGACTGATTACATCAATCGGGGCTTCAACCGGGCCCCACCATTCGGCTAATGCCTCGGGAGTTGCAAACGCATTAAATACATCAACTTTAGAGGCTTCAAAGGTTCTTGTGATAACGAGTTGCTGATTCGCTTCCATATTATTTTTGTTTTGGCTTTTGGTTTTTCTTGAGGTAAATATCCAGGCGGTCGAGTTTTTCCTCCCAGCTGGCTTTGTATTGAACAACCCAGCTTGCAACATCAGACAAGCCTTCGAGTTTTGCCTTACAATAGCGCTCGCGTCCCTGCTGATTGATTTCAACCAATCCGCACTCTGTAAGTATTTTAATGTGTTTTGAAATAGCCGGCCTGCTGATGTTGAAATTATCAGCAACAGCATTCAGATTCATGGATTTGTGCGAAAGAAGCTGGATGATCTCCCTTCGCGTTGGGTCGGCTATTGCCTGAAAAACATCTCGTCTCATTATTCTTGCGTAACCATTCGGTTACAAATATAATTGCATTAACGGTGTTTGCAAATCATTTCGAAATTTATGGGCTAAGGTTTCTAAAAAATTAATTCTTCGGCCTGTTTATTATTTCTCTTTTAATAATCCCGGTTATGATTTATGGAATTTAATCGATTGTGCTGATTTTCAAACTAGTTACAGCGCAAACAAAAAAGTTTCGTCTGACAGCGATTTTTTGTTCTTTTTTTACGACAACTTTATCCGGCATCGAGCGTAAAACGGGGCATAACCGGAAATATACATTTATGATAAAACGCTACGCTGTTTGCTGGATAACTATTGTGCTGACGTTTCTTTTTCCAGAATTTGGACGTGCACAAAGCGGGAACGAATTTTGGCTGGCACCTCCCGAAGTCACTGATTTACATAACTCACCCGGCGGTGAACCAATTTTTCTACAGCTCTCATCGATGGGGGCAGCGGCAACGGTTACTATTACACAGCCCGCCAACCCCGGTTTTACGCCTATTGTTGTAAACGTAGCGGCAAACCGGTCGGCACGGGTAAATCTTACTTCGCGTAAGACCTTGCTTGAAACGCAGCCAACAAATGCAATTCTGAACACCGGCTTGCGCATTCAGTCAACATCGGCAATTACTTGCTATTATGAAATTGCAAACACCAACAACACCGATATTTGGGCATTGAAAGGTCCGAATGGTCTCGGTCAGGAATTTTACATTCCGCTTCACAAACACACTCCTTTTTTCAATCACACTTTCGCAGCGCCGCATGAAGCGTATGCTTCGTTTGATATTGTTGCAACTCAAAACAATACGGTTGTAACAATTTATTCGCCTGTTCCGGTTGACGGGCACGCGGCACTTCAGCAGTTTTCTATTACACTTAATCAGGGGCAAACGTATTCGTGCGGATATACAGGCGCGGGTTACGAGCAGCCATCAACACACCCGTCGGGCGCGGTGGTGCTTGCCGACAAGCCGGTTGCGGTTTCAATAAAAGATGATTCAAACCACAATCCTTCGGGTGGATGTTATGATTTAATGGGCGACCAGCTTGTTCCGGTAAATGTGGTTGGTGAAGATTATATTGCCGTGAAAGGATCGCTCAACAACAATGGCGACGAAAGCGTTGTAATTGTAGCCACCGAAAACAACACACAAATTTTTCTCGACGGAGCTGCTGTTCCGGTAATTACTTTGTTTGCCGGCGAGTACTATCGGGTAGATATGGACTATCTCGCGGCGAGTGCCAACAACTCCGTTTACATACACGGTACAAAGCCAATTTATGCTGTGCACGTTACCGGCTTTGGCTGCGAGTCGGGAATGGCTTTGCTGCCGCCGCTGAACTGCGCGGGATCACAGCAGGTAAACTTTGTGCGTTCGTCAACCGAATCGTTTTTTGTAACCATGCTGGTGCGTGCTGCAGCAGTGAACAACTTCACTATTCAGGTAAGCGGCACGGCAACTATTAACCCAGCATCATTTGTAACAGTACCGGGAACGGGCGGCACCTGGATGGCGGCGCGCATACAATACAACACCACACAAATTCCGGTTGACTCAACCGTGCGCATTACCAACAGTGCTGATGTATTTGCACTGGGCATTATCAACGGAGGAGCAACATCGGGCTGCCGGTATGGTTTCTTTTCAGAATTCGTAGCCCCGATTACTATTAATGCGGGCATCAACCAAACTATTTGTGCCAACGCAACAGCAACACTTGCGGGAACAGTTGCGGGAGGAACAACCACCGGACAATGGACAACATCCGGTTCAGGAACATTCACCCCAAACAACACAACATTAAATGCCGTTTACACGCCGAGCGCAGGTGATGCTGCGGTTGGAAGTGTAACCCTGACACTCACATCAACAGGAGCATGTATTCCGGTTTCAGACCCGATGCTGCTCACCATTACACCGGCACCAACTGCAAACGCTGGTCCCGACCAAAGCAGGTGCCGCAACAATGCCGCAACAATACTGAGCGGTGCTGTAACCATTGCATCAGGCGGTGTGTGGACAGGCGGCAGCGGAACATTTTCGCCATCCAACAGCTCACTCAATCCGGTTTACACGCCAACAGCAGCAGAGCTTACGGCGGGCAGTGTATTACTTACATTGACCACAACCGGAAACGGTATTTGTGCTCCGGTGAACGATAATGTGCTCATTACATTTACACCGCCACCAATTGTGAATGCAGGTGTTGATATTACCCGTTGCGGAAACAATGTTTCGGCAGCACTGGCGGGAACAGTTTCAGGAGCAACAGGTGGTGTGTGGACAGGCGGCGGCGGAGCTTTCAGTCCGAATGCAACTGCGCTTAATGCTGTTTACACAGCAAGTGCAGCAGAAATTGCAGCCGGCAGCGTTACACTAACACTTACATCAACCGGAAACGGAACCTGCAACTCAGTAAGCGATCAGATTACAATTTTCATCACGGCTGCACCAACGGCAAATGCAGGTGTTGACCTTACGCGCTGTGCAAACAATCCGGCTGCCGCTTTGGGCGGTGCTGTAACTGTTGCCAGCGGCGGAGTCTGGAGCGGCGGATTGGGAACATATTCACCCAACGCATCAACACTTAATGCAACATACACGCCAACTGCAGGTGAAATTGCATCGGGAAGTGTTACGCTCACACTAACCACAACAGGCAACGGAATATGCACAGCAGTTAACGATCAGAAAGTAATTTTCTACACACCGGCTCCAACCGTAAATGCGGGAACAGACATAACAGTTTGTGCCAACAATTCGGCAGCAACATTGAATGGTTCGTTTACGGTTTCTGCCGGAGCAGCCTGGAGCGGTGGTGCGGGAACATACTCGCCCAATAATTCAACAATGAATGCTGTATATACACCAACAGCAGCAGAACGGGCAGCAGGAACAGTAACACTTACACTTACTTCAACCGGAAACGGAACCTGCACAGCAGTTGCTGATCAGGTGGTAATTACGATTACACCTTCTCCGGTTGTAAATGCCGGTGCAGATATTACACGTTGTGCAAACAATGCCGCAGCAACTTTAGCAGGAACAATTTCCAATGCTACAGGAGGAATCTGGAGCGGCGGAACAGGAACATTCAGCCCGAACAGTACCGCTCTGAATGCTTCTTATACCGCCAGTGCCGCAGAGATTTCTTCGGGAAGTGTTACACTCACACTTACATCAACCGGAAACGGAACCTGCAATGCGGTTGCCGATCAGGTTACAATTTTCTTCACCGCTGCACCAACAGCAAATGCCGGTCCTGACCTTACCCGTTGTGCAAACAATCCGGTAGCAGCTTTGGGCGGAACTATATCGATTTCTGCCGGCGCTATTTGGAGCGGAGGTTTAGGAACATTTTCGCCCAATGCTACGGCACTGAATGCAATATATACACCAACAGCCAGCGAAATTGCATCAGGAAGTGTTACGCTCACACTCACCACAACAGGCAACGGAACCTGCACGGCAGTTGCTGATCAGAAAGTAATTTTCTATACTACTGCTCCAACTGTAGATGCAGGAACACCGATAACCGTTTGCGCGAATAATGCAGCAGCAACTCTCGGCGGCTCGTTTAACGTTTCATCGGGCGCAGTTTGGAGCGGCGGTGCGGGAACATTTTCGCCTAACAACACAACAATGAATGCCGTTTATACTCCATCGGCAGCAGAAATAACGGCGGGCAGTGTTACGCTTACTCTTACCACAACTGGTAACGGTTTGTGCAACTCAGTTAATGATCAGGTTACTATTACTATTCTTCCTTCTCCAACGGTTAATGCCGGTTTAAATATTGCTTCATGCGCCAACAACGCAACAGTAACGCTTGGCGGTATTGTGAACAATGCAACGGGCGGAATCTGGAGTGGCGGTGCGGGAACATTTTCACCCAACGCAACTTCGCTGAACACCATTTACACACCAACTCCGGCAGAAATTGCAGCAGGTAGCCTTACGCTTACACTTACATCAACCGGAAACGGAAGCTGTTCGGCTGTTAACGATCAGGTTCAAATCACATTTGCTCCCGCTCCGGTTTCAAATGCCGGTGCAAATCAAACTGTGTGTGGCAACAATGCAACTGTTTCGCTCGTCGGCTTTGTGAACTTCTGTGCCGGCGGACAATGGAGCGGCGGACTGGGAACGTTTTCGCCTTCGCCCAATGTATTGAGTCCCGATTATACGCCCACTGCCGGTGAAGTAGCTGCCGGGTTTGTTGACTTAATTCTTACAACAACCGGAAACGGAAACTGTAATGCTGTGCGTGATACCATGCGCATCAACTTTACTCCCTCGCCAACAGTTGATGCGGGTGCTCCTGTTACGGCTTGTGCAAACAATCCTTCGCATATTGTAAACGGCAGTGTAACTGTTGCGGGCGGTGTTTTGTGGAGCGGCGGCAACGGAACGTTCACTCCGTTGGCAACAAATCTTACACCGGTTTACACACCAACACCTGCCGAAATTACAGCAGGCAGTGTTATGCTTTATATTACCACAACAGGTAACGGAACGTGTTTGCCGGTTACCGACAGTGTGCTGTTTACCATTACCGGCGCACCTGCTGTTAATGCCGGAAGCAATCAAACCATTTGTGTAAACAACTTGAACGTTGCGCTGAGCGGAAGTGTATCAGGTCCAACAAACAATGGTATCTGGAGCACATCAGGCAGCGGCGTATTTGTCCCGAACAGCACGACGCTGAATGCAATTTATCAATGCAGCGCAGCCGACTCAGCATCGGGAAGTGTTACGCTTGTGCTTACATCAACCGGCAACGGTTCCTGTGTTGCAGAACGCGATACGATGCAGATTCTTATTCTGCCCGCAGGTACAGCAGCGGCAGGCGCAAACATTACAGTTTGCGGAAACAATGCAACTGTAACCCTTAACGGAGCAATTGGCGGCGGCGCTACTGCCGGAACCTGGGCAACAACCGGAACGGGTATCTTCCTGCCCAACAATACAACACTCAACGCAAACTATGTTCCGAGCGGATTTGATATTGCCAACGGTGGCGCAACACTTTTCCTTACTGCAAACAGTTGCAATCCGGCAATCGACAGTCTTACACTTACAATTACACCTGCTCCTGTTGTAAATGCAGGCAATACAATTACTATTTGTGCCGACAGTACATCTGTTGGCCTCAACGGCAGCGTGAGCGGCGGCACCACCACGGGGTTGTGGACAACTTCGGGCAGCGGTTCCTTCTCTCCCAATGCTTCAACCCTGAATGCAACCTACATCCCCAGCGTAGCTGATGTAAATGCACAGGTGGTGTGGCTCACGCTTACTTCTACCAATAACGGTTCGTGTGTTCCGGTAAGCGATTCGGTGCGGCTCAATATTTATCCGCAGGGCGTTTCTAATGCCGGTCCCGATCAGATTGTATGCAGCAACAATGCAAACATTTTACTGAACGGTATAATTAGCGGCGGCGCAACACAAGGGCAGTGGAGCACAACCGGAGACGGTGTTTTTGTTCCTAACGATACCGCTTTAACAGGAACGTATGTCCCCGGTCCGGCCGATTTGATTGCGGGATCATTGAGTCTCATTCTTACGGCAACCAACAGTTGCAACACAGCAATTGATTTCATGAACGTAATCATTACACCCGCTCCTGTTGTTGATGCCGGACTATCTCAAGCTGTTTGCGGAGCAAATACACCGGTTACTCTCAGCGGTTCGGTAAGCAATGCAACGGGTGCTGTGTGGAGCGGTGGTAACGGAACATATTCGCCATCAAACACCGATCCGAGTGCAGTTTACACACCCACTCCTGCGGAAGTTGCACAGGGCTTTGTGTTCTTAACACTTACATCAACCGGAAACGGAAACTGCACTGCCGAGTCAGACACAGTAACACATTTCCTTTCGCCGGGCATTCTGGTGAATGCCGGTCCGAATCAATCGGCATGCGTGAGTTCTTCGTTTACACAAATGCTGGGCAGTGTTTCAAACGGTTCAACTACGGGCGTTTGGACAACACTTGGTTCAGGAACATTTGCACCAAACGATTCGGCACTGAATGCACTGTATATGTTCAGTCAGGCCGATACAGCAGCCGGCAGTGTTACTCTTGTTCTCACATCAACAAACAACGGTGCATGTCCGCTCTCGCGTGATACAATGATAATTACGTTTGGCCCGAGCGCATTTGCTTATGCCGGAATTGATCTCTCTTTGTGCGCGAGTGATGGTGCAATTCCGCTCAACGGGTTTGTTTCGGGCGGCGCAACTCTTGGTGTTTGGAGCACAACCGGATCAGGAACATTTACACCAAATGACTCGGCACTGAATGCGGTTTACACACCCAGCACTGGTGACTACTCTACAGGTTTTGTAACCTTCTTCCTTGCAACAGTTGACCACGGCGCATGCCTTGCCGGACTTGATACGGTGACGTACACACTTGTTCCGGTTTCTGTTGCAAATGCAGGAGGTAATATTACCATCTGCGGCGATAACCTGAGTGTTCCGCTTGGCGGCAACATCAGCGGAGCATCAACTACAGGCATCTGGAGCACAACCGGCTCAGGTACATTTGTGCCGAATGCAACAACACTGAATGCAACATATCTTGCAAGTGTATCTGATTCGCTGAATGGCTCGGTGCAGCTTATTCTTACAGCCACCAACACAACAGCCTGCGGCCCTGATGCGGATACAATGCTTGTATCAATTACACCACCCGCTGTTGTAAATGCAGGAGCCGATCAAACAACATGCGCAACAGGTGCTGTTGTTTCGCTTGGCGGTTCTGTAAGCGGCGGAACATCAACAGGCATCTGGAGCTCTACAGGCACAGGTACATTTGCTCCGACGAATGCTGACCTGAATGCTGTTTACACACCTTCTCCTGCAGATCTTGTTGCGGGCAGTGTGCAGCTCATTCTTACTTCAACCGGTAACGGAATTTGCTCGGCACGCCGTGATACAATGGTAGTAACCATTATTCCGGTTGCCATTGTTAGCGCCGGTCCCGACCGTGTTGTTTGCGGTAGTCAGACGAATGTGTTGCTGAACGGACTTGTGAGCGGAACAACCACAACAGGTTTGTGGTCAACAACGGGCAGCGGTACATTCACACCCGACGCAACAACACTTACTGCAACCTATACGATGAGCGTGGCCGACATAAGCTCAGGCAGTGTTACACTGTATCTCACATCAACCAACAACGGAATTTGTCCGGCCATTACCGATTCGATGGTGATAACTGTTGAGCCTTTACCGGTTGCAGCATTCAGTTCAACATCCGACGATTCGCTTCAGGTAATCTTCACCGATCAGTCAACCGGCGCAGTAGCCTGGCTCTGGGAGTTTGGAGTTGGCGGCACATCAACCGATCAGAATCCGACACATAGTTATCCTGCTGCCGGCGAGTATTCAGTAACCCTGATTATTACCAGCGCCGGAGGTTGTGTTGATTCAATTACTTCCATTGTAAATGCAGTAGAAGAAATTCTGCAGCCGGTTGAATTGCCCACAGGCTTTACACCAAACGGCGACGGCAAAAACGATGTACTGCATGTGCTTGGCGGGCCGTTTGAAACGGTTGACTTCCGTCTCTACAATGAATGGGGGCATCAGGTCTTTATTTCTACCGACCCCGATCTGGGCTGGGACGGCACCATGGGCGGAAAGCCGCAACCGGCGGGCATTTATGTCTATACGGTAATCGGCACAACCATTGATGGCCGCGAGATTAATATTTCAGGAAACGTTACACTTATCCGCTAAGCACAGGAGGACAACAAATGAAAACGATCAACAAAAAATCAATTGCCGTTCGTGCATTTATTGCTGCTGTTGTTGTTGCCGGAAGTGTAACAACTGCAACTGCGCAAGACTTTCACCTTTCGCAGTATGACATGGCTCCGCTGTATTACAATCCGGCACAAACCGGCATGTATTTAACGGGCAATGAACCGTTCCGCATTTTCGGAAGTTATCGTTCGCAGTGGCAAAAGCTGCAGGGCAAACCCTATTCATCAGTAAGCGTGGCGGGCGATATGCCTCTTGACCGTTTTGGTGCGGGCTTGCTGATCATGGATCATATTGCCGGTACATCGAACTTCGGAACATTTCAGTTTCTGGCTTCGGGTGCGTACAAAATTACAAGCGACAACAGCCGCAATCATTTCCTGACAGCCGGTTTGCAGATGGGGTTTTTCCAGAAGCGTTTCAATGCAGGAAACCTTTTGTTTGAAAGTCAATATACCAACGATGGCTTAGATGGTTCACTGCCCAGCGGCGAAACATTTGACAGCCAATCAATCACGCGGTTTGATGCAAACATTGGAATATTTTACAAGTATTTCGACAAGAACAAGCGCTTCGATCCATCGGCAGGTTTTGCGATTTACCATTTAACCATGCCCAACGAATCGTTTACCGGCACAAAGAGTAAGCTTCCGATGCGCTTTACCTCAACAGCCGCTTGCGATATTCACGCGGGCACTGATTTCATCATTACTCCGAATGTATTGTTCATGTATCAGCGCAAAGCGTTTGAACTGAACATGGGTGTAATGACAGAGTATAAGGTAAACAACACACCTTATCGTTTAATGGCTGGAGCAAGTTACCGACACAAAGATGCTGTTGTGTTTCAGCTTGGTTTGCGTCAGGGCAGCAGCATGTTCCGGTTGAGTTATGATATTCTTACAAGCCGCTTAAAATACTTTGGCGGCACACGCGGCGCTTTTGAGATGGGTGTTGTTTACACTGGTCAGGGCAAAGGCAAAGGGCGTGTACGGACGGGTAATTTTTAAAATTTATTGAGTGTACACAAAAAAGCCCGGTTATTAAGCCGGGCTTTTTTGTGTATTCTTTTGTTTTGACACTTAAACAAATTGCGTTTTATACTTGATTTAAGATTAAATAGTAGCTATTAATTCTATTGTTTTCCACTACTGTCCGGGATAATACCCAATAGAGATATTTCCGATTCAGAATGGTTGATTTCATTGGATTTCTCCTTTGCATTTCAAAAGCAAGCCCGCTTCAATCTGAAAAGATCAGGAGTTGATTGGTAAACAATTCTTCTTGCCAGTCTTTTTCGGGGTTTT
>JBKDHA010000101.1:0-30893 GCA_046335555.1 Bacteroidota bacterium | reverse complement strand
GAGCACGCTTCCGTTTAAATAGGTTGTACAAAGGAAAGTCTATAAACAAAATGGATAACGATAACCTCAAAAAAAACAGCCTCCAAAATGTCCATTAGAGACGGTTGTCCTTTTTTCAGCCTCCAAAATGTCCATTACTCCCTTTCTGACTATATTTGAGTATCAAAAATTTACAGTTTTGGATCAGAATCTAAGCCATCAACCGAAAGTACAGCAACCGGCTAGCAGGGCTTCGGCTGAGCATTCAGGCGGAAATAAAGCTACTGCTTCATTTCCGGCAGCAAATACTATTCAGCGTTATTCTGAGGACAATTTCTTCGATACTGATTTCCGCTTTTCCGAAGATATACGTATGGCTGTAGAAAAAAACGGAGCACAACTATTTCTGGCTGAACATGGTGTTAAGGTGGGTGAGCCGGTTTTAAAAGAGGTATTCAGGGATGACGAAGACCGTATTTTTAAAATTGGTGTTGATTATATAAAAGATTGCGGGCAATATGCAAAAGATCTGATGTTTAAAATGGCCGGAATAGGGGAAAAAGAAAGTTTCAAAAGGACAATTACCAATGCAAAAGGAGATCTGACCAAAACAGATCCTAAGGAACTTTATAACAAGATTGAAAACGTTACAGCTACTGCAAATCCTGATGTAAGCGAGGCTTTTTATGTCTTAAATAATCCCTTAGACGAAATGTATGGTGTAAATGGCTTGGGGGGACACTTCAATTTTCACTGGGGAGCAGTGGTTGCCAAAAGCGGTTCAGATGTAATTACTGCTGAAGCTGATTCGAATGCCTCAGACATGTGGTTCCAAATGTATAATACTGGTAAGCTTGAGCAGTCATTTAGAAATCATTGGTACACTCAAGGCAAACTTGATAAAACTGCTAAAGAATTACAGGTGCTGTTTTCTCACGACAAGAAAGAAAAAGTAGATATTATCGAACTTAGTGATTCTGATGACTAATTAATCCACAACCTATTTGCAGAATCAGGCCAGTTAAAGAAATACTCGCTGGGCAATAATATGAAACCATGCTGTAAATTTTCTGGGTTCAGCAGTCATTTCAGTCAGTAAATCTTCCTTATTTATCCATCGCCAGTCCATAACCTCAGCCGGATCGGGATTCGGATCGGCGTCGGAAGTGCCTGTAAAAACATGATCTAACTCGTGCTCTTTATTTTCGTGATCAAATTCCCCCCGGTATAAAAAAACAAACGACCGGGTTAGCGTACAGCTCATACCCATTTCTTCTGAAAGTCTTCTTACAGCAGCATCAGCAACATCTTCATCTGGTCGCGGATGACTGCAGCAGGTATTTGTCCAAAGCCCGCCCGAGTGGTATTTCTCAAGCGCACGACGATGAATAAGCATCTCGCCGCGGCTGTTAAACACAAATACTGAAATGGCCCTGTGCAACAATCCTTTGCGGTGTGCTTCGAGCTTTTCCATCAATCCTGTCTGACGATCGTTTTCATCAACCAAGACAACAAATTCGTTGGTGCTGTTCATTTTCCGGGCTGTGCCGATGAATTGATAATAGCTGTAAGTTGCTGTTTTTCGGCAGCAGTAAGTTGTACCGATTGTTTCAGATAACCCGAAATGCGTTTGTAAAGATCGTAATCTGTTACCGATAAATTCTTCAACCCATCAAGTAAAAACTTTTTATCGCCAGCTATCTGTGTGTTGTAGCCAAGGAATGAAGGAGCACCGCTTTGAACAGTAAAACGCAGGTAACGCAATTCCATCGACTGAGGCTGTTTTGCAATTGCGGCTTCCAGCTTTTCTTTACCTGAGTTAAACCTCGAAAGCTTGGTGTAAGGATTATAAGAAAACTGAGCATGGATGGTTTCTGCAGCTCCCAGATAACCATAATACACCGGATTTTTCTCAAGCGTATTTCCGCGCACACTGCCAAGCATGGTGTTACAATCTGCCTCGCTTTTATTTGCATTTTCAAACTTATTCCGAATTTGAAAAAGCGCCGGACCAAGTGTTTGTGCAAACGAAACCGTTGAAATTAACAACAGAAATAAAATACGATACATCAGATCAGATTGAGGCTGTGACGAACATACGATTTTACAAAAAGCGCATACTTGCGGCGGTTCGGAATACGCACACGCTCATCGAGAATGTTGCGGGCTTCCATTGACTTTATTTTGCCGAACAAATTATAGTAATAGATGTAAGCAACATAAACACCAAATCTGGCTTTGCGCGAGAGTTTGAGAATACCTTCGTAACCGTTTTTAAAATCAATTTCAATATCTTCTTCAACCCTGCGCTTGGTTTCTTTGTCCCAGTGGCTGATATCAACACCCGGAAAATAAGTTCTGCCCAAACCAACATAATCGGCTTTGAGATCACGCAGGAAGTTGATTTTCTGAAATGCCGAGCCAAGACGCATAGCATACCAGCGAAGTTCCTCATACTTTGTATTGTCGCCTTCTACAAAGACTTTGAGGCACATAAGCCCTACAACTTCGGCAGAACCCAGAATATAGCGTTCGTATTCTTCCTGCGTGTATTCTCGCTTTCCGAGATCCATTTCCATGCTGAACAGAAATGCATCAATAAGTTCGCGATCAATTCCGAACTTATTTACTACTTGCTGAAAGCTCTGCAAAATTGGATTCAGACTAATGCCTTTGTCAATTGCAGCATAGGTATCGCGACGAAAATCATCGAGCAAAGCTTTCTTGTCGTAATCGTGAAATGTATCTACAATTTCATCGGCAAAACGCACGAAACCATATACTGCATATATCGGATCGCGAAATTCTTTAGCAAGAAATCGAATACCCAGCGAGAACGACGTGCTGTAGGCGCGCGTTACCTGCCGGCTGGTGCGGATGCAGACGTGGTCATACAACTTTTTCATGGGTTCGGGCTGTTTGTTCATGGGCAACAAGATCACTCACCACCAAACCCGAAATCAGCGAAGGAGGTACGCCGGGGCCGGGCACAGTGAGTTGTCCGGTATAATAGAGGTTAGAAATTTTATTGCTTTTTACAGATGGTTTCAGAAATGCAGTTTGGCGAAGTGTATTAGCCAAACCGTAGGCATTACCCCGGAACGAATTGTAATCGCTCACAAACTCGCGGTGCGCATAACTCCGCTTGTAAACAATATGCGAACGGATATCATGGCCGGCCTGACGTTCGAGCCTGTCCATAATCATATCAAAATATTTTTCGCGCACAGCTTCGGTATCATTATCGAGACCGGGTGCAACAGGAATAAGCAGGAACAAATTTTCGCAGCCTTCAGGTGCAACAGTCGAATCGGTTACAGAAGGTGCAGATGCATAAAACAGCGGCTTGGAAGGCCAGCGCGGCTCGTCGTAAATTTCTACAGCATGCGCATCAAACGATTCATCAAAAAACAAATTATGATGCAGGAGATTATTTACGCGCCGGTTTACACCAATGTAATACAGCAAACAGGAAGGTGCCATGCGGCGGTTTTCCCAATACTGCTCGGTATAACGGCGTTCTTCTTTGGCTAGTAAATTTTGTTCAACGTGGTGATAATCGGCACCGGCAACAATTACATCAGCCTTCAGGATTTCTCCGTTTTCGAGACGAACACCTGTAGCTTTGCCGCCTGTTGTTACAATCCGGTGTACCGGAGAGCTATATCTGAATTTAACACCAAGTTCTTCAGCCAATTTCACCATGCCTTCTACAATGCGATGCATTCCACCTTGCGGATACCAAGTACCCAAGGCAATATCGGCATAATTCATCAGACTGTACAGAGCCGGTGTGCGTCGCGGTGTTTCGCCCAAAAACAGCACCGGAAATTCCATCAATGCGGTAATTTTCGGGTGCTGAAAAAATTGCCTCACATGCTTGTGCATGCTTTTAAACATGTCAAGCTTAAAGAGGCTGGTAAGTATGCGCATATCGGCAAACTCACGAAGCGAAACACTGGGCTTGTAAACGAACTCGTTAATACCTACTTCGTATTTGTAGCGGGCTTCCTCCAGAAAACGTTTGAGTGCGTCGGCACTGCCGGGCTCTATTTTTTCAAGTTCTTTTCCAAGTTCAGCAATACTTGCCGGAACATCCAGCACATCACCATGACCATATATTACACGATACGAAGGATCAAGACGAACAAGACTGTAATAATCGGAAACCGATTTCCCGAAACGGTTGAAGTAACTTTCAAATACATCAGGCATCCAATACCAACTCGGCCCCATGTCAAACACAAATCCTGATTCGGCAAATTGTCGTGCACGACCGCCGGGCGTAGCATTCTTCTCAATCACGGTTACATCAAAACCATGACTGGCAAGACCACTAGCGGCAGACATACCGGCAAAACCAGAGCCGATAACAATTGCTGTTTGTTTTTTCGACATAATTTATATTCCTGTCGGTTGTTTTTTGCTTAATAATGCCTCTCACTCCCGCACGAAAACTTAAACAAGCCGAACTCCGAAAAGTTTTGGTTGTGTAAAAATGGTTTGCCATTTAACTGGCAAATCATAATTCTTATAACCCCAACAATAGCTATTTGTTTAAAATCGGCCGGTCTTTTTCTTTACCGGCAACATATAGCTTCATTACGGGCACTGTCAAAGCGCTGATCTTTTGTACCTTCGCGCTTTCTTTTACTCAGACTATGGCATTCGAACCGTTGCAGGCAATTTCACCCGTTGATGGCCGCTACCGCCGGCAAACCACACAACTGGCCGACTTTTTTTCTGAATCAGCACTGATCCGCTACCGGATTCGTATTGAAACAGAATACTTTATTGCACTTTGCAAACTTCCGCTGCCTCAATTGAGCGGAATTCAGGAAAGCAAATTTGCCGAACTCCGTGCAGTGATGTACGAAAACTTTACAGATGCGGATGCGCTGGCAGTGAAGACCATCGAGCAAACCACCAATCATGATGTCAAAGCCGTTGAGTATTTCATGAAAGAAAAACTCGATCAGCTTGGATTAAGTGAATATAAGGAATTTATCCACTTCGGACTTACTTCGCAGGATGTTAATAACACCGCAACACCACTTTTGCTTCGCGAAGCGCATGAACAGGTGCTGTTGCCAATGATTAATGAAACGCTTGCCGTGTTAGAAAAGCAGGCCAATGATTGGGAGAATGTACCGATGCTTGCCCGCACACACGGACAACCGGCCTCACCTACCCGCCTCGGAAAAGAAATTCGTGTATTTACCGAACGGCTTCGCGCACAGCTTGAACTGCGTGCTGCTGTTCCGTTTGCTGCAAAATTTGGCGGCGCAACAGGTAACTTTAATGCACACCATGTTGCTTATCCGCAGATTAGCTGGAAAGATTTTGGCGACAGCTTTGTAATCTCATTAGGACTGAAACGTTCGCACCCAACCACACAAATTGAGCATTACGATCATCTGGCCGCCTACTTCGACGGGCTGAAACGTATCAACACCATATTAATTGACCTCAGCCGCGATTTTTGGGCGTATATCTCCATGAATTATTTCCGCCAGCAAATCAAAGCCGGCGAAGTAGGTTCATCGGCCATGCCGCACAAAGTAAATCCGATTGACTTTGAAAATGCAGAAGGCAATTTCGGTATTGCCAATGCCCTTTTTGAGCACCTCAGCGCCAAGCTCCCGATTTCACGCCTGCAGCGCGATCTTACCGATTCAACTGTGCTTCGCAATGTTGGCGTTCCGGTTGCGCACACGGTTATTGCACTCAAATCGCTGCAAAAAGGTTTGAGCAAAGTGCTGCTCAACGAAGCCGTGCTCCATGCCGACCTCGAAGCCAACTGGGCCGTTGTAGCCGAAGCCATTCAAACCATCCTCCGCCGTGAAGGCTATCCGCAGCCTTACGAAGCACTCAAAGGCCTCACCCGAACCAACGAAGCGGTTACTGCACAAACTATATCAGCGTTTATTGATACGCTTGATGTGAACGATGCTGTAAAAGCTGAACTAAAAGCGATTACGCCTTTTAATTACACGGGGATTTAGTAATTTCAAATCATGGGAAAAACTCAAGCTCGCCGAAAAACTGCTGCTAAACCCAAAGTTACGGCCAAACCGAAATCCTCTCCCGTGAAAAAAGCTTCCGCTAAAACTGTCGGAGCTAAAAAAATTGCTGCTAAAAAAAAGGAGGCTGATACTCCTTTTATTACAACGCTTACCATTGAGAATTTCAAGTCGATTAAGTCGCTGAAACTTAATCCTAAGCGCGTTAACGTTTTTATTGGTGAACCTAATTCAGGGAAGACGAATATTTTGGAGGCGTTGAGTTTATTGTCTGAAGACAATTTACATAAAGGATATTTTAATCATATTCTACGCATTGAAAGAGCCAAACAACTTTTCTGCGAACAAAATTCAAAAAACACGATTCGAATTCAGACAAATAAGAATAAGTATTTAATTTTTGAAGACAAATACAATACATCAAATTCTTTTCCGCTATTCAACTATTTGCTGGCTGATAATCAAACCAGCTCCTACTTATCAAAAGAAATTCAAAACACATTAGATATTAGTTATACACATTTTGGCAATACCAATGTTTTGGGCGATAGTTTTAAACATAACAGCGGGTTTCGCACAAATGTCAATTATTATATCTACAACTCCACTCAAGAGCTGAGCGACAGTACAAACGAAGTTCTCAACCAGCCGCACGGCAGCAATATTATTCACGTATTAAAGTCGAATTCTGAACTTGCCAAATTAGTGGCTCTCTATCTTGAAGAACAGAATAGAAAACTTGGTGTTTATGAAGAACAGCAGAGGCTTGAGATCATATCTGAAAAAAATGGATTATTATATTCATATACATATTTAAGCCTTTCGGAAACATTACGCAGGTATTTTTTTCTGGAGGCTATACTAAAATCGAATAATCAGAACGTAATTCTTCTTGATGAACCCGACACGCATGCCTTCCCTCCCTATGTAAAACAATTTGCCGAAGAAATTGCTTTCCAAAAAAGTAATCAGTTTTTCATCACTACTCACAATCCCTACATGTTGGGAAGTTTGGTAGAAAAAACACCTACAAAAGAACTTGCGGTGTTTATTTGCCGAAAAGAAAATAATCAAACTAAGGTGTATGAACTAAACGAAAAGCAAATTCTGCAGGTAATGGATTACGATGTGGATGTATTCTTCAATCTTGACCGCATTATCGGCTTATGAGCAAAATGGTCTATCTGGAATGCTTTGCCGATGAAATGCTGATTCGTTATCTCGGAATCACAAAAAAGCAAATCGATCATCATAAAGGCAGAACACGTATTGTTAATTCGCTAAAACAAAGCGATACCTGTTTAGCTGTAGTAGATGAAGATCCGCAAACGCCAACACCTGCTTATCTTAAAGAATGCAAGCTGATTGATACAACACACTACATCAAGCACCTTCAGCATACAAAAAACAAACAACACATCTTTGTATTACAGCCCCGACTGGAAGAGTGGTTGATTAAAGCAGCCAAATCTTCAAAAGTAAAACTTACTGATTTCGGCCTGCCAGACACTTATGAAAAACTGCATTTAGTACTTCATAACGAAAAGATTAAATACGAAGCATTCCTCAGAGCACTCGATAAAGCACAAAGCCCTGCCTTAAATCACCTCCGCAAGCTTCTCAAAAACTACGCCCGTTAAATGTTCGTCTCCGGCTTCACCATCGTTCGCAATGCCGTCCGCTTTGATTATCCGGCGGTTGAAGCCATACGTTCCATTCTTCCGCTTTGTGATGAAGTAATTGTAGCCGTCGGCAATTCAGACGATACTACACTACAGCTCATCCAAAACATCGGCGATCCGAAAATCAAAATTATAGAGACTGTTTGGGATGATTCCCTACGCGAAGGCGGCCGCGTGCTGGCTGCTGAAACCGATAAAGCCTACGCGGCAATTTCTCCCAATGCCGACTGGTGCATTTACATTCAGGCGGATGAAGTGCTGCACGAAGCTGATTACCCTGCCATTCGTCAAACCATGCAGCAATGGAAAGACGACCGCAGTGTGCAGGGCTTGCTTTTTAATTACCGGCACTTCTACGGTTCTTATGATTACGTTGGCAATTCTCGGCGCTGGTACAGAAATGAAATCCGCATCGTAAGAAAAGCAGATGATATTCGCTCCTACCGCGATGCGCAAGGATTCAGAACAACAGCAAACCAGAAGCTGCGCGTAAAACGTGTAAACGCAACCGTAAATCATTACGGATGGGTAAAACCACCCGAAGCCCAGCAAGCCAAACAACAATCGTTTCACAAAATGTGGCACGATGATGAATGGATGAAACGAAATGTGCCGCAGGTCGATAAGTTTGATTATTCGCAGATAGATTCACTTGCACACTTTACCGGAACACATCCGAAAGTAATGCAGGAACGTATCAACAAACAGAATTGGGAATTTACATTTGATCCGACAAAACGACGGATGAGCTTAAAAGTAAGTGTGCTTATGTTTATCGAACGGATCACCGGATGGAGAGTTGGTGAGTATAAAAATTACACAATTAGTTAACCTGAACACTTCCCGTTACAGAGACCTTACGTTAAAATAAACCCGTTGTAAATAGTTTACACAGCAAGTACATTGCGGACACACTTACATTAAAAAACGAGTTGCTTTAATTGTTGTAAATGGCATTACACCTATTACTTACAAGCACTTACATATAAGATTCATCAGAACTCGAAAGTTCATAATCATTTCCGATTGAGTTTACCTCTGTTCATGTTGTCGTAATAAGGCCGCAATAGTTTTGCACCAAATACTACACACATGAACATGAAACTACACATCACTGCTTTTGCAGTAATGCTTGCAGGAGCAGCCTCAGCCCAGGCAAGTCTTCAGCAACATTCCGTTACACCGCCCCTCGTAACGCTTAACACCACTGCTTTCCCGAGCACACAGGTTTATGGCCTGATCGGCAGCCGCGATTCGCTGGTTGCTTCTCCGGGTTTTCGTTTTGGTGGTTCGGCTGATGGTGCCGGTGTACTGCGCAACAACGATGGCACTTACACCATTGTTGTAAATCACGAAGATAACTTCGCGGTTTCACGCCTTATGCTCGACAGCAGTTTCCGTCCGGTTACCGGCGAATATCTGCTGAATTCAAATGCCGGTATGTGGCGTCTTTGCTCGGCCACACTTGCTACACCACAGGAGCATGGTTTCGGCCCCGCATTCCTTACTTGCGGCGAATCTGGTATTGAGTCGATGACACACAGCGTAAACATTTTTGCCAATCCGATCACCGATTCACTAACTGCTGCCAACTCTACAGTTGCCCGCGGTCTTGGCCGTTGGAGTGCAGAAAATGCAGTTCCGCTGCCTGCTGCTACTTACAATAAAACAGTTATCATCATCGGCGACGACGACAGCGGTCCGAATGGTGGTCAGGTTGCAATGTATGTTAGCAACAACATCGGCGATCTCAACAACGGCAAAGTATATGTATTGCGCCGCACCGATTTGAACCAGCGCGAACGCTCTGTTGTACCGGGACAAACCTATCAGGTAGAATTTGTTGAAGTACCCAACGCAGCAACACTTACAGGTGCTCAGATTGATGCGTACAGCAGTCAGACACTGAGCTGCATCGAGTTTCAGCGCGTAGAAGATATTGACTACCGCAAAGGCGGACCAAATGCTGCCCGCGAAATTTATTTCAATGCTACAGGCGCAGCAACTGCCGACTCAGTTGACCGCACTGTTTGGGGACGTGTTTACCGTCTTATTCTCGACCCGAATGATCCGCTGCGCGGCACACTCGAATGTGTAATTGACGGCGATGATAAAAGCACAAGCAATCCTTACCGCGCTCTTTATCAGCCCGACAATATTTGCGTAACACAAGACTATGTATATGTACAGGAAGATCCGAACGGTTATGCTTTTGCTGCTGCTTTACCTTATGTACATGATGCACGCATATACCAGTACGATATTCAGACCGGAGCATTTGTTCAGTTCCTTGAACTCGATCATCACCGCAGTGCTGTTGACAGTGCAACCTACAACCGCAACAGTGCAGGAACAGCATTCTCGCGCAGCGGAACAGGAAGCTGGGAGTTTGGTGCAATGATTGACCTTACTACTGTTGATATTCCGAATGCATTTTTGATTTGCCTTCAGCCGCACACATGGCGCTATCCCGAGTTTTCAGGAGTTGACGGCGGCACACTTCGTCCAGCCGAAAAGCAAGGAAGTATGTTAATCACGGTTACCAATGTTCCCCGTGTAAAAATCACTACTCCAGTATTGGTTTCTGATACCATTTGCAATGGCAACACAGCAGTGTTAAGTGCTACCGGAGGTAATTCATACTGGGCTACAAACGGAACACGTTACCACTGGTACACCCAGCCCAGCGGCGGAACACCGGTGTTTACCGGTTCAACATTTAACACCCCGGTGCTCACGACCAACGTTACTTACTACGTTGAAACCGAAGTTGACGGAGTTGTTGGCAGTTCACGTACACCGGTTGCTGTTAGTGTTAACCAAACACCTGCTCAGCCAGTAATTAACCAGAACGGAACTGTACTTGTATCCAACTCAACTGTTGGTAATCAGTGGTACCGCAATGGCGTAATTATTCCGGGTGCTGTAACTCCTTCAATTGTAATTACACAAGACGGTTATTACACAGTAGTGGTTACACTTAACGATTGCCCTTCACCTGTTTCTAACGAAATTTTTATGAATGTAACATCGGTTGAAGAATCTGCACTGCTCAATAATGTGCGTGTATTCCCCAACCCGAACGAAGGAACATTCACAATTAACTTTATCAGCGAGCCTTCAGAAAACTTCAGTGTAGAAGTTGTAAATGGCATTGGCCAGGTTGTATATAACGAGAAAGTTGCCAATTTCAATGGCCGCTACAACCAGCAGCTCGATCTGAGCAGCAATGCTGATGGTGTATATATTGTAAATATTTATACAGATAAAGGGGTGTTCCAGCAGCAGTTGGTAAAACAGAATTAATTAAATCCTTGGTTCATTTCAGCACAAACACCTCTGCAATTAATTTGCAGAGGTGTTTGTTATACATCCGATTCAGCACATCGTTGTCAAAACAACATCATTAAGCAATGTCAAACCGAAGCATCATTACAAGTATTGTTTTAGTTCCGTTTCTGATAATTGGTTTTTCATTTACCGGTAATCAACAGGACACAGAACTGCGTTCAAAAAAAGCAGTCGGCTATTTTTCTGCTGATGCAGATTCGTTGCTGATGTGTGCAAAACAATTGCAAAAAGCGGCAGAACAACCAACTGCTTCGGTTCAGGAACTAAAAAAATACTTTGCTGCTTCCCGTAAAGCATTTAAACGAACAGAAGTCATTACAGCTTATTTCTTCCCGGCTACTGAACAAATGCTCAACAGTCCGCCGATTCCGGAAGCTGATGAAGAAGAAGGCACACAACTCATTCGCACTCCTGAGGGTTTGCAGCACATTGGCGAGTTGATTTATGCCGACACATTGAGCAGCGAAAACAAAAACGATCTTTTGCTTAGTTGTCGGCGTTTTACAGCTTCCTGTTTCCGGCTCAAACAACTTTCTGCATCAGCAGCATTCGCCGACTGGCAATTGATGGAAGCCTTGCGGTTTGAGGTGATCCGAATCTACTCGCTTGGGCTTACCGGTTTCGATACACCCGAATATCCGCTTGCCTTAGCAGATGCAAAAGCGGCAGCAGAAAGTGTGCAGAAATATGCAATGCTGTTCAGCACATCGCTGAGCGAAAAAGACAAGAAGCTCGAAAAATCTTACCGTGCAGCGTTAACTGCATTTGTAAAAAGTATTCCGCAAAATAAAGATGCAGATGATTTTGATCGCCTGAGCTTTATTCGCAGTAAAGCCAATCCGCTTTCTCAGCAACTTACCAAAGCAGCGTTTACACTTGGTCTTAAACCACAAATTGCAACATCAGCAATGCGCTGGGAAGCCGCAACACCTTTTGAGCGCGGAGCAATTGATCCGTGGTTTTATGCTCGAAGCAATCGCAGCGAATACAAAAGAAAAGAAGTTGCCGAGCTTGGCCGCATTCTGTTTTTTGAACCTCTTCTTTCGGGCAACGGACTCCGCTCCTGCGCATCCTGCCACCAGCCCGGAAAATCGTTTACCGATGGCTTGCCGCAAAGCACAGCATTTACCGGCAACGGAACAGTGCTTCGCAATTCGCCAACGCTTTTAAATGCTGCATTGCAGCCCGCCTACTTTTACGACAGCCGCGTAAACTCACTCGAAGATCAGGCACGCCTTGTAGTGGCCAACAACATTGAGTTGCACGGAGATATTGCCGCCGCTGCCGAAATTCTCAGAGAAAGTGATGAATACAGAATGCTGTTTCGCGCAGCATTTAGCGGAACAGAAGACACATTGATTTCACCGAAAAGCATATTCATTGCCATCGCCGCATTTGAACGCACACTGCTTGCGCAGAATGCACCTTTTTACAAATACATGCGCAACGAAACAGCAGCTTATTCAGAAGAAGCAAAACAAGGCTTCAATCTGTTTACCGGAAAAGCCGCATGTGCAACCTGTCATTTCCTCCCTTATTTCGGCGGCATCATTCCTCCGCTCTATTCAAAAGGCGAAGTTGAAATTATTAGCGTACCCTCAACTTCCGACACAACAAACACAACCATAGACAGCGACGAAGGCCGGATGCGCGTAAACGGAATGCAACTTCATCAGTATGCTTTTAAAACCCCAATGCTCACCAACATTGCCGAAACTGCACCGTATATGCACAACGGTGTTTACAAAACAATGGAAGAAGTAATTGATTTTTACAACAAAGGCGGCGGAACAGGTTTAAACATTGCTCCACAAAATCAAACACTCCCCCCCGACAAACTAGAACTCACAGCCTCCGAAAAAACAGCAATCATCGCATTTCTGAAAACACTTACAGATACAAGTTTGAATGTATCAACACCTGCAACACTTCCAGTATTCAGTAACCCCGAACGCAATTCGAGAAAGCCGGGAGGGGTTTACTGAACATAATAAATAAGAATGATAAATCAGAAAAACAGCACTCAACAACAAGTGAATTTGCTGCACAGGAATACATCGTTAAGGAAAGCGCCTTTTGAGCTTTTGTCGAAAAGGCGCCTTCGCGCCTCTGCGTGAAATTGAATAATCACGCTTCTGCAAAGCAGCAACATCACTTTAACTCCAACCGCTGCCACGTAATAAAATCAGTTTGCGGAAGTTTACCATCAAACCCGCAGCCGCGAAGCATTGTTACCAATTGCCCGCGGTGAAAAGTACCATGATTGAATAAGTGCTGAAGAATATCGCAAACCGGTGTTACAAACGTATCCCCCGCAAATGTGCTGTACGAAATATTTTCTTCAAAAAACGATTCAGGCTGTTGCTCCAAAAACTCAAGCAATAAACGACTGCTTGTGTGAAACACCGACGGCTCGGGATATTCATTTTCCGGAAAGCTAACCAGCGAAATCCCCTGAATACGTTTCATCCAAACTATTTCCGCACCAAAAAGATGATTGGTAGTTTTTCGCAGTGTATTGAAACTGCTTTTATGTTCTGCATCCAACCAGACAGAAGGAACTTCAGAAAGTACTTCTGCAAATTTTTCATTGGCCCAATAATTATACCGGGCAATGCGAAGAAGTTGATGATGAAGTGAAAGCATAGTTAATTATTATTCCCAACCGGTTGCAAGTACATCAATAATATGCATCACTTTGATTTCCTTTTTCTGTTGCGTGATGTAACCATTGAGATGCAGCAAACAAGAAAGATCTGTTGAGATAATGTACTCTGCTCCGGCTTCTTCGGCAGCCCGCACTTTTTCATCAGCCATACCAACCGAAATATTTTCGTGCTTCACTGAAAACAACCCACCGAAACCGCAGCACACATCCGAATGCTGCATTTCTTTTACTTCGAGTCCGCGTACTTTGGAAAGCAGCACACGCGGCTCACGATGAATACCGTATTCGCGCAAACCGGAACATGAATCGTGATAAACAGCAGTTCCGTTTAGCACTGCACCGAGGTCAGTAATTTTTAAAACATTCACCAGAAAATCGGTGAACTCGTACATATTTTTCTGCACCTGCCGGCATTGGTTGTGCAGCACAGAATTGTGAAACATCTCACTGTAATAATTGCGCACAAAACCCGGGCACGATGATGACGGTGAAACGATGTACCTGTCGTTTTGAAATTCCTTGATAAACTTCTCACCTACTTCCTTGCTGTGATCCCAATAGCCGGCGTTAAACGAAGGCTGACCGCAGCAGGTTTGTTCGTGATTGTAATTTACTGAGCAGCCTACCCGTTCGAGCACTTTAATCATATTTAGTGCTGTATCGGGATACAACTGATCAACAAAGCAGGGTATAAAGAGATCGACGATCATTGATTAACGAACTGTATCAGATTTGGGTACCCGCATCAAAAGCAGTAACCCAATGATGAATGTAATAATGAGAGAAAGTACTGAATTGCGAATACCTCCGGTGGCATCTTCAATTAATCCGAATGTTGATGTGCCAATGGCCAAACCAATTTTCTCACTCACATCAAAGAAACTGAAGTAAGAAGCATGATCTTCTGTTTCGGGAAGCATTTTGGAATAGGTAGAACGGGAAAGTGCCTGAATACCGCCCATTACCAAACCTACACAAGCCGCAGTAATGTAAAACTCAACCGGCATATCAACTACTGCGTAAACCATTGTGCAAACTCCAACCCACATGGCAATTACCAACCCGAGTGTTTTCAGGTTGCCAATTTTCCGTGAAAGAGCCGACATCAGAAATGATCCTGCAACACCCAAAAACTGTATGAGAAGGATACTGATAATCAAACTCGATTGCATGTGCTCTTTATTGTCCCATTGAATGGCTTTTGTGGCAAACGGTACAGCCATAATCATTATCGTTTGCACACCCATATTGTACATAAAGTAAGATCCGAGGAAACGACGAAGCTGCTTGCGTTTTAAAACATCGCGAAATACTTTCATCAGTTCTGAATAACCTTTCGCGAAAACGTTTCCTTCTACTTTATGATTATATACATTGTTTGGCAATCTGCGGAAGGTGAACATTGCAAAACTGATCCACCAAATGCCTACAAGTAAAAACCCGTATTTAATGGGCATCAGTTTGGTAAACGAACCAAGCACAAGAATGATAATAAGCAGCAGCGAACTGCCAATGTATCCCATTGCAAATCCGCGCGCACTAACGCTGTCGTGATCTGCAGGCTCTGCTATTTCGGGGAGATAAGCATTGTAGAAAACAAGGCTGCCCCAGTAGCCGATACTGGCAAACAACAATGCAGCCATGCTCCAGCCGATATGTCCGACATCAAAAAAACAAAGCAGCGAAGAGGATATTGCTCCTAAAACACAGAAGAATTGAAGAAAGCGCTTTTTATTTCCCGAATAATCTGCAATGCCCGAAAGTACAGGTGAAAAGAAGGCTACAATCAAATAAGACAACGCAACAACATACGACAAAAACGAAGTGTTGTGAAACTCAAAACCTGCCCATGTAATCATATCACTGATTACAGCGTCTGTTTCCGGATCTCGTTTGGTTGTGACAGTTTCGTAAAAAATCGGGAAAATGGCCGATGAAATAACTAACGGATAAACCGAGTTCGCCCAATCGTAAAACGTCCAGGCGCGAATAATTTTAGGGTCTCCTTTTTTCAGCATGACTGCCAAATGTAGTCAGCAGCATTCATCCGGCGGCAAGATGTTGAAAAGTTGGGCTAAATGTGAACAGGCGCACACTTTTCAGTATGCGCCTGAATGGCTGTAAGTGCCCGTTTTTACTTTTTTAACTGATCGAAAGACATGGTGAGTCCGAGTACAAAGCTGCGTCCTTCGCCCGGAATAATGCCTGGCCCCGGATAACCGCTTGCGCGGCGGGTTGCATAACGCACATCGGCAATATTGTTTACGGCTGCTTTTACGGTAAAGTTTTTGGGCAGTGTAATTGTACATCCGAAATCCAGAAGCTGATAGGCTGCAAGCGGACCAACTGTTGCAGCTGCATTGGCTGAACTGTTTTTGGCATCGGTAAAAACCTCACCCATATAGTTCCAGCTAAGTGTGGCAGCCAGCCATTTGTGTCGATAGCTCAGACCTGAACGCACATTCCACTCCGGAGCATATTCCACACGCTTGCCTTCGTTTGCTCCGGCCGTGTAAACAGCATCAATGTAACTGCCCGAAACAAACAGGCTAATATCGCCGGTGCGGTGATAGCGGTATTTGTATTTGAGCGGATGAAAATCAACAAACCATTCAGCTCCTGCATTGCGGCTGTTGCCGGTGTTGGTGCGGAAAAGGTAATCATTGCCAGCATCATCTGTCATGGCAACCTCGCCAATGCGGCCGTCTATCAAAAGCAAAAATACGTTTACATCAAAATTTACGACAGCATTGTATTTCTGGCGACTGAAACCAAAATCCATGCTTTGGCCGCGTACAGCACTGAGGTTTTCATCAATACGAATGTTAGGCTGATTGGTCCACACATCGTTAAACGTGGCCGGACGAAACGACTGCGACCAGTTGGCATAGAGTTTCATTGCATGCTCAAAACCATACTCAGCACCGACACCAAAGAGCGGCATCACGTTTGTGCGCGATTCTTTTTGCAATGCAGGTGTGCCTTCGGCAGATGTTACAATGTATTCTAAACGCGCACCGGGAACAACTCGGAATCTGCGTGTAACTTGCAAAAGCACTTCTGCAAAGGCGGCAGCATTTTCGGAATTCAGTTTCAGATCGCGGGTAAGCACAGCCGGATCTGCAAATGTAAAATCTGCATCATCGCCTGCCGAGCCTTTGCCCTGTTTGCGCTGTGTATTGCCGCGATAATAGCGTACACCTGCCGCCAAATGCGATTTCTCATCCAACAGATCAAACGGAAGTAAGTAACGTACTTCTGTGCCAAAATTGGTGTAGTAATCGCGGTCAACGGTGCGTTGTGTTCCCGGATCGGCGGTGTTTGCAGCTCCGGTGTAACCCACACTGTTACGCTCACCAAAAAGCCCGAACACTTTTGCACTCAGCTTTGCTTTATTGGCAAATTCGTAATCGGCTGTTATGGCAGGCATGTTCCAGCGGATGCCAAACCAATTGCGTTCGCGGTACGATGCGCGTGCATCAACTTCAAACAGCGAATCAGTTAAACCGCCGGGCTGACGAAGCAGATAATTCATGCCTGTAAACTCAAAACCAACCTTTAGTTTTTCGCTCACCTTCCAGTTTGCACTTACATAACCTGTATTGGTAAAATAGCTGCTGTTTTCGCGCCATCCGTCGGCACGGCGGGCATTGTAGAAACCGTAATAAGTAACTTTTTTCGTTGTGCCGCCCAGCGAGCCAAATGCATTGGCCATGCCAAAAGAACCACCTGTAAGGCTCAAACGGCCGGTAAGTTGTTTGTTCGGATGTCCTTCTTCAATCAAATAATTAATCATGCCGCCCATTTGCGAACCAAACTGCAGCGATGCCGCACCGCGCATAACTGCAATGCCGCGCAATGCTTCTCCCGGCGGAACATAATATGCTTCAGGATAACCAAAAGCATCAGAACTCATATCGTAACCATTCTGACGGTTGTTAAATTCCCACGAACGGTTCGGACTCAATCCTCTTGCGCCAATGGATGTGCCGGTTCCGTTGCCGTCGTTCTCCCAAATGGTAAGACCGGGAACGGTTGCAAACAATTGACGTGTGTTGTTTACGGCAAGATTGGCGTTCGTATTAGCCGGATTAATTACATCAGTTTTTTTGCCTGCCGCAATGGTTGTTCCGTTAACAGAAGGCATACGTCCTGCCTGGGAATAATCGGGATAGACAGTAATTACCAATCCCGGAGGGCCATAACTATACGATTCCATCTCAACAACCAACTCAAGCGGCTTATTTTCAGACACTAGCCGAACAGTTACTGTTTTTGTTTGATAACCCACATAACTGAATGTGAGTTGGTGGTTGCCTGCAGCAAGACCTTTGATCTCAAATTTTCCATCTATATCGCTAACTACTCCTTTGCCATCAGCATATTTTATGTTTACAAATGCTAGTGGTTCTTTGTCGGAATGGTCAACAACTCTTCCTCTTATAATACTGACTAACTGCGCATTGAGCAACGAGACAGCAAACAAAGTGAGCGTTAAAAGAAAATACTTTTTCATATAGTGTGATTTGAGACTGCAAAACTACCGGCACAAACAACCATCATCAATACCCTATCAATGGTATTCTGATACCGTGTTTTAGGTATTCTGCGTGTTTCAGCAGCATGTACTAATGAATAACGTCTCCGGTAATGTTATTCCACAAAATCACAACCAATAAAATCAATCAAAAAAGGTTTCATTGAAATTGATGAGATACACTTTCTCTGTAGTACGCGTAATTGCAGTGTAGAGCCAGCGCAAAAAATCAGCATTCATCATTTCATCAGTAAGATAACCTTGCTCAATAAAAACTGCTTTCCACTGTCCGCCCTGTGCTTTGTGGCAAGTTACAGCATAGCCAAATTTCACTTGTAAAGCATTTAGCCAAGGATCGGCTTTCATGCCTAAATAGCGGTCGCGCTTGGTGGGCAGGTGCATATAATCTTCGGCCACACTTTCGTAAAGCTGTTGCTGTTGCTGCGGTGTAAGCGAGGGCCCTTCGGTATGCAGCGTATCGAGAATGATGCGCGCTTCCAGTTCGGGCTCGTCGTTATAATCAGTGAGCTGCAACAGTACATCGGCAAAACGGAAGCCGTGCATTTCGCGGTAGCGGGTAATGCGCTGGATTACGGCGGCATCGCCGTTGGCAATAAATCCGGCTTTCGATTCGCTGGGCAGCCACATGTAATTGTTCTTTACCACCATCAAATGATCGCCCGATGAAATCTCATCTTCCTGCCAGCGGATGCGGGCGCGGATTTGCTGGTTATACGAATTGGCGCGCTTGTTTGAACGGCAAATTACAATGGTGTCATCGGCTCCGTAGTTGCGGTAAGCATCTTCAAGCGCATCGAGCAGCTCGCCGCCTTGTATGCGAATCACATCTTTGTATCCCGCAAGCTCAAACTTAGGCTGCACTGTTTTTTGCCCTGATGCAATGTCAATACGCAATTTGGTAGCATTGTACAGCACCCCCGATTCCTGACTTTGCCGAACTACTTCGCGCAACTCAAAAGCAGCTACCGGCAAAGCGTAGGCACGCGCCAGAAAATCAGGATCGAGTGCCGGACTGTTTATTAAACCTACCGGCGGAAGCTGCGCCGTGTCGCCAACCAGCAGCAACCGGCAATTGTCGCCGCCATATACATACTGCATCAGATCGTCGAGCAGACTTTGCTTTGTAAAGCCTTTCTCCGAGCCGCCTTCGCCAATCATCGAGGCTTCGTCAACGATAAACAGCGTGTTGCGGTGCGGATTGCTTTGCAGGGCAAACCAACCTTCATCAGCCGAAACCGACGGGCGGTAAATTTTTTTGTGAATCGTCCACGCCGTTTCTCCCGAATAGCCGGTGAGCACTTTTGCAGCTCGTCCTGTAGGCGCAAGAAGCACACAGCGGCGGCGGATGCCCGGCAATGCCCGCACCAGCGCACTCACCAAACTGGTTTTACCCGTACCCGCATATCCGCGAAGCAAAAAAACACGCTGCGGATCGGGATCAATAACAAATGCAGCCAGTTTCTCCACCACGCGGCGCTGAGGCTCGGTAGGTTCAAACGGGAATTGCTGCAAAATGAGATTGGTGAAATTCATTGCTGTGGCGAAGTTGCAAATTTCTTTCGGGCAATGAGCCCCTGAACTTGTTCTGATGCAACCCGCCAGCCCTTTTCTTCGGCAACTAATAAACCCAGTGCGGTAAGTTCCTCAACATCTCGGCGAAGTGTGCGCTCGTGTACTTTTGCATACAGTTTTGCCACTATAGGCGTAAGCAAATCAAGATCTGAAAGCAGTAATGTTTTGTTTACCGGGAAAGCCAGCATCAGTTCACGCTGCCGCTCGTAAGTATCACGTTGTTTGTAGGTTTTGGAGCCGAGCCTGTCGTAAATAAATTTCTGCCACGTAATGCTAAACTGACTTTCCTGCACAACATCAAGCACCTGCACTAAGCCATCACGCAAACCCTGCAAAGCATAATGGATGAACTCAGAAAGATCGCGGGTGCGGGATGCATTTTCCAGTTGCCTGTAATATTCGGGGCGAGTATCGTTGTAATGATTGGATAAGATGTGCGAGGCAATATCAGGCAAACCTCCGCGCAGTAAAATGTAAAATTCCAGCAGCCTGCCGGTGCGGCCGTTTCCGTCTCCAAAAGGGTGAATCCATTCGAGATAAACATGCGCAACAATGGCCTCGGTAACCACAGCGGCAAACGACTGTCCGGCCGGGTAATGAAACTCTTCGAGCAACCAGCGACAGTAGTTCTCCATCAGTTCCGGCACATCTTCATGATCGGGACAGCGGTATGTACCTACAATGCGGTTATCGGTTCTGAAACGGCCGGGAATGGCATCTAAGTGTTCGCCCAGATCTTTACCCACCATTTTGTGCAGGCGCATAATTAAACCCGGTGTAATGCGCTCCGAATGATCTTCCGCAATTATTTCTTTCAGAAGCAGATTGAAAGCATCCAAAACATTACGCACTTCTGTTTCCTGATAGGCCCGGCTGGGCGGCATGCGCTCACCGTTTCTGATGCGTAAAATATCGGCTTCGGAAAGTGTATTGCCTTCTATTGCCGTGGTTGACTGAGCACCGCGCATCAGCGAAAGTTCAAGCAGACCTTCGTGCTTTTCGGGTAAAATTGGGGTGTTGGAAATAGATCTGACAAGGGCCTCACATTGGCCGAGGAGAAATAAAGAATCATTGACAAATAACCAGTGTTTTCTGAATTTTATGTGCTGATATTTATCTATTAAATTCATTATAATCAATAATTTAAAACAATAAATTACAAGACAAATATAATGACAAAACAACCAAAATTACCACTCTCTCCACAAAATTATTCAACAGCCTTCATTTTCAACACCATTCTGCCCGCCCTTTCCTCATATTTGCAAACTATGAACACGCAACCTTACATCATTCTCGATAATCTTCTCACCCAGCAGCAACTTTCAGCAATAGATGCGCTGCTGAACACCGCACAATTCGTTACACCTCCGGAACATGAGCGTGATGGCGTACGCAATAACCTTCAGCTCCCGGCCGATGAGCGCAGTGCTATGCCGCAAATTCATCAAATCATCAATCAGGCGCTCATACAACTGCCTGTTTTTCAGGCTTTGTTTGCGCCCCTGCGCATGGTTCCGTTTTCGGTAACCCGCTACGACCAGGGACACAGCTACGGATGGCATGTTGATCATCCGATGATTGGTAATCCGCCGGTTCGTACTGATATGGCCATTACTATTTTCCTGAGTGAACCCACAGCCTGCGAAGGCGGCGAACTGGAAATACAAACACCTGCCGGCACCGAGCTCATCAAACCGGCACGCGGCAGCGCTGTAGTTTATCAATGTCAGTATGTTCACCGCGTGTGCGAAGTAAAGGCCGGCCGCCGCATTGCGGCTGTAAGCTGGATTCAAAGCGCAGTGCGCAATCCGCAGCAGCGTGATATACTTTTTAACCTCCAGCGCGTGTATCAATCGCTGAGCGAAAAAAGCGAAAACGCCAACGAAGCCAGCCTCATTCTGCAAAGCTGGAGCAACCTCATGCGTCTTTGGGCCGAAGGTTGAGCGGCATATTTGTACCTTTGACCTCGTATGGCCGCTCGCACTCCCGTCCCCGCAATCAGTTTCCGCGATCCCGCTTTTGATCCCGACCGCAGCGAAAGCTTCTGCCTCGTGCTCGAAATCGGTACCGAAGGCATAGCTCTGGCGGTGCTCGATAATCTTACAAACGATTTTCTGGCTTTCGAGCAGTATCCGCTGCGCAAAATTGCCGACGAAAATATGCTTGCAGCAACTGTTGAACAGCTTGCCGCCGGTCACGAATGGCTGACCAATCGTTTCAAGCGTGTTGACTGCATTTTGGTTACTGAACGCTTCACGCTTGTACCAGCAGCGCTTTTCGACAGTGCGGCGGCGGCGGGTTATCTTCGCTTCAACCAACCGCTCACCGGGCAGGACGAAGTAATTACCGATTTGCTCCGCCAGCCCGATGCTCGGAACATTTATGCCGTTTCAGAAACGCTTACAGCTGCATTGCGCAGACAGTTTACCGGCATCCGTTTCCGCAACAATCTTTCGCCGCTTATTGAGCGCACGCTGTCTGTAAACAAAAACACGGCAGGTCGCCGCATTCTGGTGCATATCCAGCCGCAACGGTTTGATCTGGTAATTTCCGAAGGCGGACTGCTGCTGCTGGCCAATACCTACCGCTACCAGAGTGCAGAAGATGTAGTGTATTTCCTGCTTTTTGCTTGCGAACAGTTGCGACTTAATCCCGAACAAGTGCCGCTTGAAATTGTCGGAGAAATTGCACCGGATTCGGGCATCTATAAACTCATCAGCAAATATGTACGTCACGTAAAGTTTGGCAGTCGCCCTGTAGAAGCCCGGTTTTCGGGTGGTTTCGGGCAACTACTCACGCACTGGCACTACAATCTTTTTGCGCTACATTATTACGCATGATCCGAATCATCAGCGGTACCCACAAAGGCCGCCGTATTCTTGCACCAGCCAATCTTCCGGTGCGCCCCACTACCGATTTTGCCAAAGAAGGCCTGTTCAATGTGCTCAATAACCGCATCGATCCAGAAGAGGAAACGGTGCTCGACTTATTTGCAGGAACAGGAAACATCAGCTACGAACTGGCTTCACGCGGTTGCAAAAACATTACCTGCGTTGATAAGGATTTTCGCTGTATTACGTTCATTCAGGACACCGCCGCCAAATTTGAATTTCGCGCTATCCGCTCAGTGCGCAGCGATGTATTTTCTTTCATCGGCAAAGCAGGCAAACAATGGTCGCTCATTTTCGCCGATCCTCCGTTTGATCTGGCCGAAGCTGCAGAAATTCCGCGCTTGATTTTTGAAAATAATCTGCTGGCTCCCGGCGGACAACTAATTATCGAGCATCCCGACAGCACACGGTTTACGGATACCAGTAAGCTTACTGAAGTAAGGAAATACGGGAAAGTGCATTTTAGTTTTTTTGTATTGCCGGAAGCTGATGTTTGATACTAACAGAGATCTATATGCAATGTATATTTTGTATATTTGAGTATGAAAAGAGATGTAGTGATTTCTGCACTAAATGAATTTCCAAAAGAATTCGATCTTGATGATTTTGTAGAACGATTAATCGTTATCGAAAAAATTGATGCTGGTCTTCATGATGTAAAAACCGGTGAAACGGTTAGTCACACTGAAGTAAAACAAATGGTTAAAAAATGGCGCAAGTAAAATGGAGTAAACGTGCCTTAAGTGACTTGCGTTTTATATACGATTACATTGCTATTGATTCTGTTTTTTACGCTGAACGTTATATAAATAAACTGATTTCTCGGGTCGATCAACTAGAAACACTGCCTGAATCTGGCCGTATTGTTCCAGAAAAAAATGATTTGATGATCCGCGAATTGATCGAAGGTAATTATCGCATTTTTTACAAAATTCAAAGGGGGCATATTTTTATTCTTCGCATACATCATGCTGCAAGAAATATCACTTAACCATACTCTGATTTATAAATTCCACCGGTTGCTTTACAACTTTTGATAAAACGAAGTACATTTTTGTTTTTCAGGAATGAGGATAATTAATCGTTCTAATCATTTCCTGAAGTCATCATTTATTGTACTTCATTCAAAAAACATCTTAGTACTTAACAAACAGCTAATCTCAGCGTAACGCGAGCGGTACACATCTTTCATACACTTACAGCCAGATCAATTACAACGAACATGGCTGAGATTGTACTTTCAATTATTGCGGGATTAATCCTATTTCTGTTTGCTGTAAATAACCTTTCAGAAACTATACAAAATGCAGTTGGTGAAAGAGCAAATAAATGGATTGTAAAATTTACATCTAATACAATCAGCAGCGTTATCACCGGCACAATTATCACAATATTACTAGACTCATCATCGGCAGTTATTATCATTACTATTGTATTGGTAAATTCAAAAGTACTGACCTTGAAACAAGCGATGGGTATTGTACTTGGTGCCAATATCGGCACTACAGTAAGTAGTCAGATAATTGCAATGGATATAGGCAAATATTCGCCCGTATTGCTATTTATTGGGTTCCTGTTACTGCTGCTCTCTAAATCGCCTAAAATCAACAATACCGGTAAAATAATCTTATACTTTGGTGTTCTTTTCTTCGGCTTGCATACGATGGAAAATGCCGTTGAACCACTTAAAAATGAAGCATTCTTTTTAGAATGGATGAAAAAAACCGACAATCCGTTTATCGGTGCTTTGGTTGGCGCGGTTGTTACATTAGTCATCCAATCATCATCGGCAACGGTAGGAATGTCTGTAATTCTCGCAAAAAAAGGTTTGCTCACCACAGCCGGCGGAATTGCAATTATGCTTGGTGCTGAACTCGGCACCTGCAGCGATACACTGCTGGCCACTATTAAAGGAAGCAGAGCTGCCATAAAGACCGGAATTTTTCACCTTACATTCAACTTACTCTCTATTGCACTCGGACTGCTGCTGTTTTATCCTTTCCTTCATTTAGTTGAAGTCATCAGCCGAAATGCTCCCATTGAACGGGTTATTGCAAACGCACACGTTATTTTTAATGTTTCCGGTGTGTTGGTATTTGTTTGGTTAATTCCTGTTTTTGAAAGGTTGCTAAATCGTATGTTGCCGGAGAAGATTGTTGTTGATGATAGTGCAGTTACTGATCCTGAAGTTGCTGTCAGCTGAATTTTGCTATGACAAGTTTATTCTCAGCGAATCAGATAGAAGAATTTCATGGATTCTATCACGAAAGATCTGGCGAGAATTGATGATGAGCTTGTTGTTACTCCAAATTAATTTTGACTGCTAGAAAAACTAGCGAGAGTTCGGATTTTGTTTTTGAGGTTAAGCTGTATTTTAAAAACAAAATTTAACATCTCATGCAAGATATCATTATAGAGCACTACAAATTCGTTATAGTCGAATCAATTCATCAATGGAAGGCTTATGGCGGACTATCGGAGGGACTTCCAGCAGATCGCACAAATAAAAATGTTCGGGAACGGTTGCCGGGAGAAATAAAATAACCTTATAAAACAATGTATGAACTTCAAATAACCACAAGTTATCTCTCACCCGAATAAATTACCTTTACCCTAGCCATCACAAAAAAACTCAGCAATGTCAAAAATTGCCATTTTCCCCGGCTCATTCGATCCGTTTACCCGCGGACATGAATCGCTCGTGCGTCGTGTGCTGCCGTTGTTCGATGAACTCATTATTGCAATCGGCATCAACAGCAATAAAAACTATTATTTCCCCCTCGAAAAGCGGATGCGCTGGATCGAACAAACATTTGCTGATGAACCCAAAGTGAAAGTGGAAACATTTTCAGGGCTGACCATTAACTATTGCCGCAGCAAAGGCTCTCAGTTCATTGTTCGCGGATTGCGCACTACAGCCGATCTTGAGTTTGAAAAAGCCATTGCGCAAATGAATAAAGCTATGGCCGACGAAATTGAAACCCTGTTCATTTTGCCAACACCCGAACTTTCGGCCATCAACTCAACCATTATCCGCGATATTGTGCGCAATGGCGGCGACGCATCCCGGTTTGTGCCGGCAGCTATTAACCTGAACGATTAAACGGCACGGGAATTGGAAGTATTCTGCAATAACAACAGCAGCAGTTCCGTTAACCGTACACAACTTATGATGAAGCACCTGCGTTTTTTGCTTTCTGTTCTGCTGCTGCCGCTTGCACTCAGCGCCGGGAAACCCTGCACGGTTGAAGGCTATGCCAAGGGTTATGAAGGCCAAATCATCAGCCTGCATACATACATCGAATACATAACGTATGCCGAACAGAAGCTTGGCGAAACTTTAATTGACGACAGCGGGCATTTCGAAATTACCTACGAAGCCGAAAACATTGAACGCGTGTTTCTGCGCTTTGCCAAACAACGCGGCTTTTTGTTTACAGAACCCGGCCGGTTGGTTCGTGTAATGTGCCCTGTGCGCGATTCGGTTCGCATGGTGAACCCGGATGTTGAATACGAAACACAGCTCACTCACTTCACCAACGATTCGGCAGATATGAACTTTCTGGCAATCGACTTCAATGCACATTTTCAGGAATTCTGGAACAAAAACTTTTCGTATTTCCTTACCAAAAGTTCATACTTCAAACTCGATTCGTTTCATACCGCCATGCGCAAGCATTATGCGTTTGTGAAGAATCCGTACTTCATGCCGTGGATGGATTTTTCGCTGGCCTCTATCGAAGATGCTACATTTCATTCGGAGAAAAAGCTGGCAGGAAAATACATCACCGGAAAAAAAATCTACTACACCAATAACGAGTACATGAACTTCTTCAATAGTTTTTTTGAAAAATATATGTACCTCAACAGCGTAAAAAAAGAAGGCGAAAAAATTAGCTGGGCCATTAACGAATGGGTGAGCTACGATTCGCTGATGAGTGCCATGAAACGTGTGCGCTGGCTCGAAAACGATACGCTGCGCGAATTGGTGATGCTCAAAGGTTTGTTTGAAAGTTATAAAAATCCTGCATTTTACAGTCGCAATATTCTAAGCATAGCACAGCAAGCCTCGTCGCGCAGTCGTATTGCAGAGCACCGTGAAATTGCCCGGCGCATCGTTTCATTTTACACCAAACTGAAACCGGGAAGCATGGCCACACATTTCAGCGGCATCGACAGAACCGGAAAGCTAGTTGATCCGATTACCGATTTTACCGGAAAGCCCATATATCTTTTCTTCTTTAACGAATGGAATACCAATGCACAAAACGAAATGCGGCTCATGAGCGAACTGCACAAACGTTATGGCAAGAAAATGATTTTTGTGGCAGTTTCAATTGGTACCGATACACTTGCATGGAAAAAGTTTTTGCGCGATAACCCAAAATACAATTGGGTAATGCTGCACTACAATTTCGATGACCGCACTAAAGATGCTTACAGCATTTACGCCACACCCGTTGCATTTATCATTGATGCCGAAGGCCGTTTAATGAGCGCTCCTGCTGAACTTCCCAGCGGCGGGGCACTCGAACAACAGATTTACCGCATTGTAAATCCGCGTGCAGCACCGCTGCGTGTGGGCGAACGTTAAGTATTAATGACTTCAGCTACCGAGCGAAAAGTATTCTTCAGCGCTTTGTAAACACCTACATCATCGAGCCAAACAGCATCGGTAATGCCTTCGTTGGTTTGCGGAATGAGTTTGCGTCTGTCGGCAGTTTCCATAGCAAACCAATATGTTTTTTTGATTACCGGCACACCATTGTACATATATGTGTGCCAAGTGATATTTAGCGGTTTGGTAATTTTTAAACCGCTGATACCACACTCCTCTTCCACTTCACGCACAGCGGCAATTTCGGGAGTTTCGCCGGGATCAATTTTGCCTTTGGGTAAATCCCATTTTCCGCTGCGGAAAATCATAAGCAGTTTACCCTTGCTGTTGGTTACCCGACCTCCGGCGGCTTCAATCATTTCGCAAGAAGCTTCAAAATCACTCAGCAGCTTGTCGGCATCGGTGTGTGTAAGAAGTACCGCCGGAAAGGCTTCACCGTTTGTATGTGCCTGAATGATAAGCTCGCGCAGCAGCGGAGGCGAATCATAACGCAGGTAAAGTGTGCCTAATTCAAAATCGCCTCCGAATGGTTCGGATGCAAGTGTAAGCGGCCTGTTGTTGATGAAAACTTTATACATTTGCACTATGGTCACGAACACCGAGACCGCTTCTAAAGTTGCGGAATTTCTCCTACAAATTAAAGCAATAAAGCTGCAGCCGGCTCAACCTTTTACTTGGGCATCAGGCTGGAAATCTCCAATCTACTGCGATAACCGGAAGACGCTCTCGTACCCAAAAGTACGAACTTATATCCGGCAGCAGTTTGTCCAACTCATCAATGAGCACTTCCCCCGCCCCGATGTTATCGCAGGCGTTGCTACCGGTGCAATCGCTCAGGGCGCATTGGTGGCCGAAGAAATGGGACTGCCCTTTGTCTATGTGCGCCCCGAACCCAAAAAACACGGGCTGGGAAACATGATTGAGGGCGAAATCGCTGCCGGACAATCTGTTGTGGTGATTGAAGATTTAATCTCTACCGGCGGAAGCAGCCTCAAAGCTGTGGAAGCCCTGCGCGATGCCGGATGCAGCGTTAAAGGAATGGCCGCAATTTTTACCTACGGCTTTCCGAATGCTGAGAAAAACTTCAGCGATGCTGGTGTTGAACTCATTACACTCAGTAATTATCCTTCACTTATCCGCCAGGCGCTGAACGATAATTACATCACAGAAAACGATCTTGAAACACTCGAAGCCTGGCGAAAAGATCCGTCGGTTTGGGAAAATTAACTCATTCTACTTATGACGCGCATCGAAACCGAAACCGTTACCACAGCAAAATCGCAGGAAGAAGTTTTCGCATTTCTCACTGATCTGAACAACCTCGAAAAGCTGATGCCGTCGCAGGTAACTAACTGGAAATCAACAACAGAAACGTGTTCATTTACACTTGGCGGAATGGCTACTGTTGGGATGCGCATTGCAGGTTCAACACCGCACAGCCTTATCAATCTGGTTTCCGACGGCGGCAAAATTCCGTTTTCATTTACACTTGATATTCACATCGGAGCAGCACCCGAAGGCAGCGGCAGTACCGGCAAACTTATATTCCAGGCCGATATCAATCCGTTTTTGCGCCCTATGGTTGAAACTCCGTTGCGCAATTTCTTTAATATGCTGGTTGGCAAACTCAAAGACCTTCCGTAAGCTTTCCTTCGACGCAATACAAAACACATACAATGGCAACAGGATTTTTCAACGTACCTCAGCCGGTAAATGAGCCGGTAAAAAGTTATGCGCCCGGCAGCCCGGAGCGTACCGAACTTCAGCAAATGCTGACCACACTCCGCGCACAGGAGCTTGATATTCCAATGTATATCGGCGGCGAAGAAGTGCGCAGCGGCAACCTGATGCGTCTCGCACCGCCACACGATCATAAGCATACACTCGGCCATTTTCACAAAAGCGATAAAGCGCATGTAGAAAAGGCTATTTCAGCAGCACTTGCCGCACGCGAAAAATGGGTTAACCTGAGCTGGGAACACCGCGCCAGCATTTTCCTTAAAGCCGCTGATTTGATTGCCGGTCCGTACCGCGCAAAATTGAATGCCGCTACAATGCTCGGCCAGTCGAAAAATGCCTATCAGGCTGAAATCGACTCTGCCTGCGAAATCATCGACTTCCTGCGCTTTAATGTGCAGTTTATGACTGAGATTTACCGCCAGCAGCCTAACTCAGCACCCGGCATGTGGAACCGCATGGAATGGCGGCCGCTCGAAGGGTTTATCTATGCGCTTACACCGTTCAACTTTACGGCCATTGCAGGCAATCTGCCTACATCATGCGCAATGATGGGCAATGTAGTTGTCTGGAAACCCAGCAACACGCAGGTATATTCGGCCAATGTGCTGATGGAAATTTTCCGCCGCGCCGGTGTGCCCGATGGTGTAATCAACCTTATTTATCCTTCAGGTCCGGATGCTGCCGAAGTTATTTTCGGGCACAGCGATTTTGCAGGAATACATTTTACCGGATCAACAGAAGTATTCCAGAACATTTGGAAAACAATTGGTCAAAACATTCACCGCTACAAATCATATCCCCGCATTGTAGGCGAAACAGGCGGAAAAGATTTTGTAATGGTACACCGTTCCGCAGAAGCAGCACCGGTTATTACGGCTCTTTCGCGCGGTGCGTTTGAATATCAGGGACAGAAATGTTCTGCCGCATCACGGGCATATATTCCTTCAAATATTTGGGAAGAAGTAAAAGCCGGACTCCAGCGCGATCTCGGATCGTTTAAAATGGGGCCGACAGAAGATTTCTCCAATTTTGTGAATGCAGTTATCGACGAGAAATCGTTTGATAAACTGGCATCATACATTGATGCGGCGAAGCAAGATCCGAATGCAGAAATTGTTGCAGGTGGTACTTACGACAAAACCAACGGTTACTTTATTGCACCCACGGTTATTCGTGTAAACGATCCGAAATATGTGACCATGTGCGAAGAATTGTTTGGCCCGGTGCTTACCATTTATGTGTATGATGAGCATAAGTTTGAAGAAACATTAAAACTGGTTGACAGCACATCAATTTATGCCCTCACCGGTTCGATAATTGCACAGGATCGTTATGCAATTGAACTGGCTACAAAAACACTTGAGCATGCTGCCGGTAATTTCTATATCAACGATAAACCAACTGGCGCAGTTGTAGGCCAGCAGCCATTTGGCGGTGCCCGTGGTTCAGGAACAAACGATAAAGCAGGAGCAATGATTAACCTGTTGCGCTGGGTATCGCCACGAACCATCAAAGAAACATTTACACCGCCTACCGATTACCGTTATCCGTTTCTTGGATAACCTATAGTTCTGACCAATACACACAAAAGCCTCCGGCGTTTAAGCAGTAACTGCAGAAGCGCCGGAGGCTTTTTTAATAATCACGGTCATTAAAAAAATGATCTTTTCCAAAATCAACAGAAAAAAATGAATGTTAATGAAAGGCTCAGAAAGACTGATGTTGTAATTTTTCCTGAATACACCGCAAACGAACAACTGAAAGCCTGAAAATGGGGTTCTAATCCTAAATACGAACTGCATTATCGC
>JBKDHA010000100.1:0-30772 GCA_046335555.1 Bacteroidota bacterium | reverse complement strand
CTTTGTTATGTCCCATTTTTCGTCATACTTCGTTGACTTTTTTGCCCAGATCATCTCCGATATGCGCTGCAAAAGTCGCCTCGTCTGACAAAAAATGGCCTCATAACAAAATTCAAAAACAATTCTTAAACAGTTTCTAAGGCGTGCTTCTCGTATGAAATTTGCAGCCTGTTTTTTCTGGCTTTTCCTGATTACTCTTTTTTCTTGCGGAGATCCTGAAGTTACGCTCAAACAGAGCGGTGATAAGGTTTTTTCTGATACCACAGTTGTAGCTTTGCGCAATTGGACAGCCGACGGAAAATACATTCGCGCCTTTTCGCTGGAAACCGCTTACCTCGATTTTTTTAATGCCGAAACCGGCGAATTAGAAACTACCGTTTCACTTCAGGCAATTGATTCGCTTTCGCCAGAAAGACGGATGTGGGGCATTACCACAAACGGACCTGATTCAGTATTCGTTCTGATTCCGCGCAGCCGCACAATTTGTATGATTAACCGATTCGGAAAAATTGTTTCGAACTGGGAGCTGAAAGGCACATTAACAGGCAATATCAGCGATTACGCTTTGGTTAGTGTGCCGCGAAGTAATATGCTGCTTTCCGGGAATCAGGTTTATGCAACCTGTGCGCGAACAACTATTCCTGTAAATTCTAAAAAAGACCGAATCGAGTATTTCAAAACTCCGGGTGAAATTATTTTTGATTTAAAGAATCCCAATAAATCAATACAAAACACATCCGGACTTTGGCCCAAAAATTACCGCAATGGAAATGGCTATCGCGATTACTATCCGCAGCGTTGTAAAAACTCATCAGGTCAGATTATACACGGTTTTGGTGCCGATGATTCGCTGTTTGTTTATGAAAACGGCAAACGCATTGCGGCTCATGATGTAAAGAGTAAATACATGACTGCCCGCAAAGAATATCCTGACGACAGTACAGGAAACTATGCGTTTGTTGACAGATATATTGTAGAAGAACCGCGCTATCTCAGTCTCGATTTTGATCCGCACCGCAATATGTACTATCGCATTGTGCATCATGCGCAGCAGTACATTAGTCAGGACAGTATCACCATCAACCAGAGCATTGATAAAAACTGGTCGCTGATGATTCTGAACGAACAGTTTGATATTATTGGCGAAGTAAAGTTTGATCCGAAACAATACATGCCGCTGATACTGATTACCAAAGAAGGATTGCTGGTGATGCGCCGCAACGAATCGCTGACCTTACCACGGGCCACATTTACACTCTTCCAGCCCGAAAATCTCTGATGAACTTTCGCACACTTACAGGTCTGCTTGTTTTCTCCGGAAGTTTGTTGTTTTCATCATGTTCAGATGATGCCCCAAAAACTCAGGCTCCCAAAGAAAGCTTACCTACGCGGGTATTTCGTCAATACCTGAAAGAAAATTTTCGCGACAGTATTCCGCAGCAAAAACACGTTTATATACTTGTGCCCGGAAAAGGCTGTAAAGGTTGCATGGCCAATACACTCGACCGCATTCGTCAGCTTAAACCCGACAGCAGTTATACTACCGTAATTATTTCGAGCATCAACACACTTCCCGAAGAAATGTATCCGGTGCCATTTTTATTTGATGAAAAGGCAAAAATGGAGCGGATTAATCTTCGGATTTCAAATGTTACTGTTTTGCGAACACAAAACGGGCGCATACATGATATCCGTAATTTCGACGGTATTCATGATCGCGGTTTGGATTCGCTGATTCGTTGGAAATAGCCGGTAAATCTGATGCTCAGAAAAAAGAAGGAGCAGCAAGCCGGGTATTCTGATTGCGGAAAATACCGGTGTAAATAACCATTGCTTCAACAGCTCCCCTGCCCTCACTTGCCGGCGTTAGTCGCGACACATTGAAATCATAGTTCAAAGCTGCACCAACCGGGCCGTAATCAATGCGAACCCAAGCACTGAGTGCATCACCTGTGCGATACATTCCTCCAAACGAAAATGCTTTTTCTTCCTGATAATTGGTGTATCGCGAACGTTCGCCAAGTTTGAACTTCATGCCCAAACCGAGATTAATAAGTCGCGAAGGTCCTTGCGTTGCATAGAGAATACGCGGGAGCAGATAAGTACTGCCGCTTTCGCTGAGTCTGATTTGCGCTGCCCAATGTGCCATTAACTTACGATACAACTTATCGGTACTGCCTAAGAAACTGATTTCGGGCTGTGTGAGGTGATGCAGACTTACACCAACATTCATTTTCACACTTTCATTAAGCGTGGTTGTAAATGCTGTGCCTGCTCCCACATCAAGAAAAAAATACGAATCGCCGAATGCTGTTGCCTCGCCGGTTGGAAGTGCAGAATCATAGGTAAGTCCGTTGAACTGCCGCCCCCAGCTTGACTCTGCCAGATTTATGCTGCGCTGGTTAAAACCCGCCTGCAGGCCAAAAGAGAAAAAACTGCGATTATTACCGCTAAGCGATTTGTTGTACGAACCACTCACGCAGAAGCTGTTATTGACCAACCGTGTACTTCCCGCTTTATCCACATTGGCATTGAAACCGGCAGCAAAAAAATCGCGGGATGATTTGCGTTTACTGTTTCGCTGAAAAGGCATATCCACACCAAATGAATAGGTCACAAATGGTTTCGATACTGCCGACCATTGTGTGCGGTAGTTGTTAATGATGCGAAGATCGCCGGTGAAATTGCCGGTAAGTGCCGGATTTACGGTGAGCGGCGCCATATTAAACAGCGAGTAATGAAAATCCTGCGCTGATGCTGTAAGAGCAACTAAAGAGCCAACCGCAATAGCCAATAATTTCTGTTTCATTTTTCGTCTCCCCTCTTTTTCAGCGAACAAGTGATACATCGCCTTTCAGTGTTTCTATTCGCCCGTCGTAGTATTCGACTTTTACGTAATAGGCGAAAATTCCAGTATTTACCGGCTTTCCGTCGAAAGTACCATCCCAGCCAAAGGTTTGCGTTGTGGTTTCAAATACAATTTGTCCGTTTCGGTTAAACACTAAAAAATCAAGTGTTTTTATACCGGGACCATAAACAAACAGCACATCATTTGCTCCATCATCATTTGGCGAAAATGCCGACGGCACAAACAAACCATAGGCTTCAATTACATCAATAATAACCGTATCGGTTGATGTACATCCGTTGGCGTTTGTAAGTGTAACCGTGTAAGTTGTGGATACAGTTGGACTGGCCACCGGCGATGCACAAGTTGTGCAGCTGAGACCGGCAGCAGGCAACCAGCTGAACGTTCCTGTGCCTGTTGCTGTAAGCGTTAAGTTGCTGCCAATGCCTATTGTTGCGCCGTTACTAACTGTAAGCGCAGGTGGTGCAGCTGCATTAATGTAATTTGTCAGCGTTAGTGTATCGTTTCCGTAAGTATTGGTAACAATAAGAATTACATCATATACACCTGCTGCTGCGTAACAAATATTTCCGGGATTCTGCTGATTCGAGCTTGCGGGAGTTCCGCCCGGAAACTGCCAGTTCCATACCGAGGGTGAACCTGTGCTCAGATCATTAAAACTGATGCAATCGCCTTCGCAGATTGTCTGATCTGAAGCCGAAGCTGCTGCAACCGGAGGCGCACAGGGAATAACGGTAACTGTAACAGAACTTGTGCCTGTGCAACCGTTGGCATCAGCTACAGTGAGCGAATACGTTGTTGTGGTTGCCGGCGTAACAGTTACAGATGCTCCGTTCAGATTGCCGGGCTGCCAAGTATAAGTTGTTCCGCCACTTCCAGTAAGTGTAGCCTGCGCACCGCTGCAAATTGTCTGATTGCTGCCTGCATTAGCCACCGGAGGCGGATTCACAGTAATGTATGTGTTTTGTGTAAGTGTATTGTTGCCGCTCACATTGGTTACTGTAAGCGAAACAGCATAGGTTCCCGGTGCATTGTAGCAAATGTTTGTCGGGTTCTGCACAATAGATGTAGCAGGAGTTGCCCCGGTAAACGTCCAGCTCCACGAAGTAGGAGGCCCTGTGCTCAGATCGGTGAAGTTGATGCAGTCGCCAACACAAATGCTTTGATCATTTGAAGTGAATGCTGCCGCAGGACCTGTACAGGTAATCACGGTTACAGTTACCTGTGCTGTATCAGTACAGCCCGAAGCGTTGGTTACAGTAAGTGTGTAGGTTGTGGTTGCAGCCGGTGTTACACTTACTGATGCTGTTGTAAGGTTTCCGGGATTCCAGAGATAGGTTCCGCCTCCGCTGCCGCTGAGTGTTGCCGGTTGTCCTGCACATACAGTTTGTCCGCTTCCCGCTGAAGCTGTTGGCAGAGCGGTTACAGTTATAAATGTGCTTTGCGTAAGTGTGCCGTTTCCGCTGCCATTTGTAGCAGTAAGCGTTACGGCATACGTTCCGGGTGTGTTGTAGCAAATATTGGTTGGATTCTGCACCGATGAAGTTGCGGTTGCCGCACCTGCAAATGTCCATGTCCACGATGTGGGCGAATTGGTAGTCAGATCGCTAAAGCTGATGCAGTCGCCTACGCAGATACTGCTGTCGCTGGCCGAAAATGCAACAACCGGAGCCAGCGGATTTGGCGGCACACTAAGTTCCAGTTCATCAATTGCAATTGAAGGATCGGTGCCAACTCCGTCGTCGTTATTCACCCAGCGAAAACCGATTCTTACGTTGGCATTATTGTTTGCCGATGCAGGTAAGGCTACCGAATAAGCTGTCCACTGTCCCTGCGGTGCACAAGGCCCGTTGTTGGTTGCAGCCGGATTGGCAAGAAAGCTCCAGGAGGTTCCGTCGAAATACCAGATCTCGGCATCATCATTCGGCGGAGCACCTTGCTTGATGTAATTAAAGCTGAGTGTAATCGTGCTTTGTCCGGTGCAGTTAATAGTTGGCGATTCGATACGGCGGTTGGTTTGGGGACAAGTCAGAAGTCCGCACAACCCGCCGGCATCGTATGCAGCACCAATATCGCCGAAAAATGTAGGAGCAGCACTGATATGCAGCGAAGCGCCTGTGGCAGTTGCTGTAACCGGCACACAACCTGTTCCGCAATTACCAGCGGTGTAGCCGTTTTCGGCGCAGCTAACATACCATTCGTTGGCATCAGAGCCTTCAATACCCATTACGGTTTGCGTCCATGTGCCGTTGGCACTCGAATAGCCCACAGCGCTGCAACCCGCATTGCAATTATTATTAAAGTCTTCGGACCAAAATACTTGCGCCGGTGCATATACCGGAAGAAGCAAAAACAGGAAAAGCCTGTACACGTTTTTCATGCGTTTTTGTGAAACGATGTTGATTGGGAGTGAAGCAACCGCAAGCTAATTTAGCACGCGGATTTTTCATTTCAGAATCGTTTCACGGCGATATTACGCAGAAAGTATTGAGATGTTTCACCCCGGTATTCAGAGCCAACTCAGAAATGCGAGCGTATCTGCTCCGTCGGCATAATCAGACGGCAGCGGGCATTGCGTTGTTCCGAACGGAAGCGCTGCCGGCCAAAGTGTCTGATGTCCTGCTACACATTGCAGTTCGGATTCTAATTCATGAAGACGTTGCTGCAGGGTTTCTTTATCAGAATAGCTTTCCCAGAAAATCATTCCCGGAGGCGACGACATGTATTTATCTTCTTTCAGCAGCAGGAAATTATTATCGAGCAATGTTTCGCGACTCAGCAGATAAAGTGTACGATGATATTCATAGTTATTCATGTACTTTGTATGCCCGTTCATCATATCGCCCCACGAAAGAATGCTTTCATAGAACGTGTTGAACGAATAGCCTTCGGGCACAAAAAGTTTAGATACACTGCGGCATCCGAGGCCGAAATACAGAAAAATATCATTACCGAGGGCTGCCAGTTCTTCGGGCGTTTCAGTTCCGTCGAGCACAGCTACACTGTGTCTGTTTTTACGAATAATATGCGGGTATTTACCAAAGTAGTAATCGAAATACCTTGATGAATTATTGCTTCCTGTGGCAATAACCGCATCCACTTTGGGCAGTCTTGCATCGGTAAATTCGATGTATTCCGAAAAACGGGGTTCGGTTTCGCAAAGCAAGGCAGCAACTGCGGGCAACATTCGTTTATCATCAGACGAAAGTTTACCGCAGAACTTATTGCCCGAAAGCAAAACGGCCGCAAAATCATCAAATCCAACTAACGGCAGGTTTCCGGCCAGAATTACGCCCACCGTTTTGGGGGCAGCGTGTTCGGGAAATGTGTAGCCGGAAACCCAGTTTTCGAGGACATTTTGTTGCAGTCCGCGGGCTATTTGAGAAATCCGGTGTGTGATGAATGTTGGTGTGTACCAGCCGTTTGAGAGGTGATAGCTGGGTATCAGTTCCTGAAAAGCTGTTTCGCCCGGCGTGGTTCCGGTATTTCCGGCAATTCGGTTCAGCGCTTGTCCGAGTGCGGCAAATGCAGCCACACGTTCCTGCATATTTATCGTGAACATTTGCCCGCCTTGTTGGTTGATATTATGTATTTTTGCACACCGCAAAACTAACAAGAAGCAAAGAACTATGGCGATCAAAATAACCGACGAGTGCATCAACTGCGGTGCTTGCGAACCGGAATGCCCAAATAATGCGATCTATGAAGGTGGTGCCGAGTGGCGTTTTGCCGACGGAACATCCCTCAAAGGCATGTTTACCTCCAAAACAGGCATCAATGCTGATTCCGACACCGCTCAGGAGCCTGTGCAAATGGACTTCTACTACATTGTAACCGACAAATGCACCGAGTGCGTTGGTTTTCACGACGAGCCGCAATGTGCAGCCGTTTGTCCGGTTGACTGCTGTGTGGATGATGAAAACCACCGTGAGTCGAAAGAGGAACTGCTGGCGAAAAAAGCTTCGTTGCATCTCTAGTTCGTCAGTCAATCCACATTACCGCATCAATGCCATCTGCAAAAGGTGGCATTTTTTTTGCCTTGTTCGTTCAAAACAGATCATTATCGGAACAGAATTACTAATAACTTCACCTAAGATTTCGTTATCCGATTATGACCCGATTCCTGTTTTTCCTATTGCTTTCCTGCTTCAGCATTCAGGTTCTTGCCGATGATGTGCAACCTTCTCCGCGACTAAAGGCGCTTGAAGATTCGCTCAAACGCACAGGGCCGCTGGTGTTTAAAGGCAAAGACGAAGCCAAGCAAGCTGCTAATTTGAAATTTTCGGCCTTGCTTCGCGAAGCCATTTCTCTTGACGGTGCTTTCAATTATCCGTTCGATTCATTAAAGTTTATGGCCCGGCTTACTGCGCCCGACAAGAAGTTCCGCATTTTTAACTGGAACTTACCCATGAACGACGGGACGCATATTTACTACGCATTTCTTGTGGTCAATCAGGGCGAAGGAAAACAGCCGGTGATTCATGAACTCATCGATAAATCAGACGAAATCCGCAGCCCGGAAACATCAACACTTGGGCCTGAGAAATGGTACGGCGCATTGTATTACAAGATTATAATGACCGGCACCAAGAAAGAAAAGTATTACACCCTGCTCGGCTGGGACGGCAACAACAATATCATTTGGAAAAAGATAATTGATGTGCTAACCTTCCGCAGCGACGGCACACCAGTATTTGGCGAAAATTCGCTTTTTGATTTAGGCAAAAGCTCGAAACGCCGCATTATCTTTCAGTTTAAAGCCGAACTGGTAATGACGCTGCGTTATGAAGAAGGCGACAAACAAATTGTTTTCGACCGGCTTGCGCCTGAAATTCCGAATGCTGATGGCATGTATCAGTTCTACACACAAACGTTCAGCTACGATGGTTTTAAGTTTAAAAAAGGCAAATGGCGTTTTGTTGACAATATTGAAGCCCGCAACCGGAAAAGCAAGCGCGATGATAAGTACAATGCACCGGGGGGGCCGGATATGAATAAGCCGCAGAATAAGGAGAAGCCGAATTTGGGGGGGAAGCCGAAGTGATAGGTTTTGGGGGGAAGGCTTGTTCTTTTGTTTGATTTCTGAAAGTTTATGTTAGTTGTATCTTTTGTATTTAGTACGATAAGGATCTAATTATATTAGATATTATTTATTTACTAAAGCATTATTGATTTATATCACCTTTATTATACATTTTTTTATTTTGTATATTTGAAGATCAGTAGTAACTGTAATAATCACTACAAAACAGAAAATCAAAGGTCATTTTTTTTATTAATTTGAATAATCATTTGGTATGAAATTTTTAAAATCACTTAAAGAAAACCCATTATTTCCTATAATCCTTTCCGCAGGAATTATTGGTATATCTTTTTATGTTGGTAAAATGGCAGATATTATCAATTTTGAAAAAGATTGGAAAACACTTTTAGGCTGTACATTTTCAATAATTTTTGTTTTTGGACTATTTATCTATTTAATTCACAAGGATTATGTTTCTGAGTTCGAAATAATAAAATCAAAATATGATTCTGAATTAAAATTCCAAGTAAATAAATTAGAATCAATAGTTGACAATTATAAACCTAGCTTTGATTGGCTATTAACTGAAAATCAATTATTTGCATTTGAACTAAACTTTGGGCTCATAAATAAGAATCAAAGCAAACAAATCTGGATTATTACTTCATCATTAAAAAATGACATTGACGGCGGATTTTTTGAGGAACTATTAGAAGAGAATATAAATAACGGTATAGAGTATAAATATATCGTATTAACAAATGACTGGGACAGCCAAAGGAGATGTAAGTTATTTCAAAAAAAATATGATTATATAAAAGTAATTACACTTGAACAAAGTAAGTTTTTCAGTATAACATTTGCAGATTTAGCTATTTATGACCCATTTGGCAACATAAATAAAAGAAAAGCTTTTATGGAATTGCCAAATGGTGGCGATAATTTTTGGGTTGAAATTGACCAAACTACAACTACCATGTTGATAACTCAAATAAAATCACAAGTCCCAGAAATAGTACAATAAATACATCGTTTTATAAAGCCTGTAAGAATAAATACGCATTGTTGAACGAAAGAGCACAGTCACCGACACTGGTATTGCGTCAGGCGGGCTGACGTAATAATTTACAACTTTGTATTTCTATTAAAGTTTATTGCTTGTTGAGAATTCATCGCTCCGAAACCCGCCAGAATACTTAGCACAGAAATCATCAACACTAAACTCACAAACAAACTTATTCGTCAGAAATAAATGACTACAAAACAAAAACTAATACTCTTCTTAATTTCCTGTGAGCCTGGAATAAAGGACACATATACATTTGTTAAGTTATTCGACAGGGTAGATTTCCCTGCAAAAATTGAAGAAAATTTAAAACTACTTTTAGACGATCAATTAATAGTTCCTGCAAAATGGTATGATGACAACCATACACAACCTTTGGCTTATTCAATTACCCCTAAAGGCAAAATCTTTATCGACAGAAACTTCAACAACAAGGAGATCATTGATTATCTGAATGAATTACCACTACCGAACAGACTATTAGAAATAACAAAAATCTATATTGACAAGAAGAGTGACTTAAATACTAAACACCTTTAATATTATCCAACCGCTAAACGCAGCAGCAACACAAAATGACTAACGAACAAATAAAATATTCGATAGAAACAGGTGAACTCAAACTTGGTAATTGGGACAAATTAACCCATTATGGAATTGTATTAATGTGTTTCCTTATCCCTGCTACGATCATTTTCTTACATTTAAAAGACCATTTTGAAGGAACGCTTAAACCTATACGAGAAGGTTTAATATGGTTTCTAATCATACCACCAATACTTGGTATTATATTTTATCGCATCCAAAAAGAACGATTGAAATTTAAAACGATTGACACTCAATTAACACGAGAACAGCTCGACTTAATAGTTGAAAACGTAGCTAATGAACTTGAATGGATTCCAATTTTCGCGAATGAAAAAGTGATAGTTGTGAAGACATCTCCTGGTTTTTTCTCAGGAAGTTGGGGAGAACAGATAACAATATTGTTTGACAATAAAAGGATTTTAGTAAACAGCATTTGTGATCCGGATAAGCAAAGTTCTTTAGTTTCAATGGGACGAAACAAAAAGAACATGAACAGACTGATCGAAGAAATAAAAAAAGCGGGTAGCTAAAAACAGCCCCCCCTCCTACCCAAGTCCACTTTCCCGAAACACTTTTTTTGAGAGAAACCGATGTTAAGCCAGCACAACTATTTTGATAACTCCCCCAAGCAAAAAAAATACAAAACCTCAATTCAGCAATCTCATATTGTTAAAGAATGGTAAAGGCATACGAAGTTTATTTGTAATCAGTTTTACAAAAAACGCTATAATGAAACCTCTCCCAAAATTCGCAGGCAAACTTGCTTTGCCCGTTGCTGTATTTACACTAGCTGTGCTTGCTTACGGCTGTAGTCCAAGTGATACGCAGTTTCAGAAAATGATGGCCGATTCTGTTGCCAGCACAGAAGCCGCTGTTGCTTCCGAAACTAATAAGCCCGCTCCCCCGCCCCAAAAAGCAATTCAGTCGCTGTCGGGGTTTGCTGCAAGAATAGGCAGGCTCGACAGTACACATACTTTTATTCGCGAAGGCAATCTTCAGTTCCGGGTTAAAGATGTACCTGATGCAACTTACCGCATCGAACTGCTTACTGAGAAGCTTGGCGGATATGTGAACAACACACAGCTTAGTTCCAGAATAAGCAGCAGAAATTCTGTTCGCATTAGTGAAGATTCGCTGCTCGAAACCACACGTTTTACAGTTACCAATACAATGCGCATAAGGGTTCCGGCTGCAAATCTCGATAGTTTTGTTCGTGCACTCGTGCCGCTTGTCGAATACCTTGATCACCGGAATCTGACCTGCACAGATATCACAATTGATCTTCTTGCCGAGCAACTGGCGCAGAAGCGAAATAGAAAATATGCCGGAAACGTTCAGGAAATTGTTGATTCTGCACCCTCACGAAAAGTCGAGGAAAAAACAGATGCGCAGGGAAATATCCTGAGCAGTGAAACTATTGCCGATGAAGCCTTATTAAACGAACTCAGGCAAAAAGACAAAGTTGAATTCAGTACGCTCGATATTTCCATCTACCAACCTGAATTTACGCAAACTGAGTTCCGGCCTTATGCCACTGTTCGGGCTGCGTGGGAACCATCGGCAGGTGCCAGATTCTTAAAGTCGCTGTCTTGGGGCTGGAAAGGCTTGCTTGAGTTTTTCTACATCGTTGCTTTGCTTTGGCCGCTTTGGCTGCTTGCTATTGCTGCACTGCTTATCTATCGCCGCTTGAAAGCGAAGAAGATTGGTGTTGTGGAATAGTGCGGTAAGAAAACTCAAAAACAGATTTGCTGTCAATCCTCCGAGGTCAAAAAAGACCTCGGAGGATGCTTTTTTCTTTGTTTTGGAGTTTTCGTTAACCAATAATTTTCCGCCCCCATTCTATCCGGCGTGTATGTATTTCGTAAATTCGGACACTATTTAACCAACGCTATGCAAACTGTTCTGAATGCTGTGAAAGCGCACAATTTCAGTGCCGGCCCCGGAATCCTTCCGGCCGATGTGCTTAAACAGGCCGCCGAAGCCTGCATCAACTTTGATAACCTCAATCTTTCGCTCCTCGAAATTTCGCACCGAAGCAAAAACTTCGAGGCGGTAATGGATGAGTCGCGCGAGCTGATTAAAGAACTGCTCGGACTGAGCAGCGGCTGGCAGGTGCTTTACCTCGGCGGCGGCGCAAGTTTGCAGTTTGCAATGGTTCCCTACAACCTGCTCCGTACCGATGGCTTTGCTGCGTATGTAAACACGGGCGTTTGGGCTTCAAAAGCCATTAAAGAAGCCAAAATGATTGGCGAGACGCGGGTCATTGCTTCATCAGAAGACAAGAAATTTAATTACATACCCAAAGGCTACGTTGTTCCGGCTGATGCAGATTACCTGCACATCACGTCAAACAACACCATTTACGGCACTCAAATGAAATCGTTTGAGAAATCGCCGGTTCCGGTGGTTTGCGATATGTCGAGCGATATTTTCAGCCGTGAAGTAAACGGCAATGACTTCGGTCTTATTTACGCCGGAGCGCAGAAAAACATGGGACCTGCCGGTTCTACAATGGTGGCAGTGCGCGAAGACTTGCTGGGCAAAACCGGCCGCAAAATGCTGTCGATGCTCGACTATCAGGTACACATCAAAGGCGGCTCTATGTACAACACACCGCCGGTTTTCCCGATTTATGTAACCATGCTTACCTTACGCTGGCTCAAGGCCAACGGCGGCGTAAAATGGATTGAAGGCATCAACAATGCAAAAGCAGCCGCAATGTACGGCGAGGTTGACCGCAACAGCCTGTTTACAGGAACTACAGCCGTTGAAGACCGCTCGTTTATGAATGCCACATTTGTAATGACCAAGCCCGAACTGGAGCCTGAGTTCGACAAAATGTGGAAAGCAGCAGGCATCAGCGGACTCCGCGGCCACCGCGATGTGGGCGGCTACAGGGCTTCGCTCTACAATGCACTGCCGCTCGAAAGCGTGAATGTGCTGGTGGATGTGATGAAGGAGTTTGAAGCTAAATTTGCTTAATTATATCTACAGTTAAGTAATACAGCCCGGAATCATAATAATTCCGGGCTGTATTCAATAAAAATTCTATTTTTTTAATTGAAATCAGCAACGCATCTCGCGTATCTGTACTATGAAAAAAATCCTCGCCAACGACGGCATTGATGCCAAAGGCAAACAGCTTCTCGAAGCTGCCGGTTACGAAGTAATTACCGAAAAAGTAGATCAGGCTTCGCTTGCAGATGCTATTAATAACCACGGTTATGTTGCACTTACCGTGCGAAGTGCTACACAAGTTCGAGCAGCACTTATTGATGTCTGTCCGAACCTGAAAGTAATTGGCCGCGGTGGTGTTGGAATGGATAATATTGATGTTGATTATGCAAAATCAAAAGGCATTGCAGTAATCAATACACCTGCTGCTTCATCGCATTCGGTGGCTGAGCTGGTGTTTGCGCATTTGTTTACCGGTGTGCGCTTTTTGCACGATGCCAACCGCCGCATGCCGGCCGAAGGTGATACTGCTTTTGCAGCACTCAAGAAAAACTATGGCGGCGGAATTGAACTCCGCGGCAAAACTATCGGCATTATTGGTTTCGGACGTATTGGTCAGGCTGTAGCTTCTATTGCACTCGGGCTGGGCATGAAAGTAATTGCTCATGACCCGTTTCTGAGCAATGCTGAAGTGGTAATTAACATTGAAGGTGCTGCTCCCGTAAAAGTAAACGTGGTTACTGTTCCGATGGCCGAAGTACTGAAAGCTGCGGATTTCCTGACTCTGCACGTTCCCGGCGGACAAATGATCGGTGCTGCCGAACTGGCAAGCATGAAAAAAGGCGCATTTGTAGTTAATGCAGCCCGCGGCGGAGTAGTTAACGAAGACGATCTGCTGGCCGCGCTCAACAGCGGACATATTGCTTTTGCAGGGCTCGATGTGTTTAACAACGAACCCACGCCGCGCAAAGATATTCTTACGCATCCCAAAATTTCGCTTACACCGCATATCGGAGCTGCAACCGACGAAGCACAGGAACGCATCGGGGTTGAATTAGCCGAACGCATTATTGCCGCACTGGCATAACCAACAGCACTGCTGAATATGGCAAGCATTCTCCCGTTTCGCGGCATACGGCCGGCAGCAGATAAGGTTCACCTTGTAGCTTCGCGCTCGGTCGATAATTACAGCCGCGGCGATTTAAATGAGAAGCTGCGCGGTAATCCTTACACCTTTCTGCACGTTATCAATCCCGATTTTTCGGACGGAGAACGCACAAAACCCGGCTCGCCCGAAAGGCTGCAAAAAGTAAAAAGCACTTGGGAAAAGTTTTATGCCGAAGGTGTTTTTGAACAGGATAATAAGCCCGCTTACTATGTTTACCGGCAGTTCAAGCAGGGCAATACCTATACCGGAATTATTGCCAAAACCGGCATCGATGATTACTTTAACGGAGTAATAAAAATTCACGAGCAAACACTTACAGAGCGTGAAAACAAGCTCAAAGAATACCTGAGTGTTTGTGATTTCAATGCCGAGCCGGTGCTGTTTTGCTATCCCGACGATACCGAAATCAACACCATGATGATGCTCGCTACCGAGCGCCGGGCCGATTACGATTTTACAACTACAGACCGGGTTCGGCATACGCTGTGGATTGTTGACCAGCCCGAGCAGGTAGAACGTTTGCAGGAGCGATTTGCGGGTATTCCGGCTGTGTATATTGCCGACGGGCACCACCGTTCGGCTTCATCAGCACTGCTTGGTAAAGAGCGGCGTGATCTGGCAGGAAACTATACAGGAAAAGAGCCGTGGAACTTTTACCTCGGTGTATTTTTTCCTGAATCACAGCTTCGCATTTACGATTTTAACCGGGTTGTGAAAGACCTGAACGGACTTTCTGAAAAAGAGTTTCTGAAACAATTAGAAACAGATTTTGAAATTCGTCAGGCCGGTGCAACAATTGTTCAGCCCGAGAATAAGCATGTATTCAGCATGTATCTCGACGGAGTCTGGTATTTGCTGCACTTGCGTGAAGGAAGAGCAAGTGATTCGGAGCCGGTTGAATCGCTAGATGCTTATCTGCTTTCGAAATACATACTTGATCCGATACTCGGAATTAAGGATTTGAAAACAGATAAACGTGCCGGTTTTGTCTCGGGAATTAAAGGCCCGGAAGAATTGAAAAATCAGGTCGATAACTGGAAGTTCAAAGTTGCATTTGGATTATACCCGGTAGCTATGCAGGAACTCAAGCGCATAGCAGATACCGGAAATATTATGCCGCCGAAAACTACTTGGGTTGAACCCAAAATGCGCAGCGGATTAGTGATTTACAGCTTAAGTCAGCACGAATAATAACCATGACAACCATTGCAGAGCGCCTTTCGGAACTAAAGCAGAGTTTGCCGCAGGATGTGACACTGGTAGCAGTATCGAAAACACATCCTCCCGAAAAAGTGCTTGAAGCTTACACTGCCGGACAACGGGTTTTCGGAGAAAACAGAGTGCAGGAACTTGTACCGAAATACGAGGCATTACCCAAAGACATTGAATGGCATCTGATCGGGCATTTGCAAACCAACAAGGTTAAATACATTGCTCCTTTTATTCACCTGATTCATTCGATTGACAGCCTGAAACTGTTGGAAGAAGTGAATAAACAGGCTGAACGCTGCGGACGTATTATAAATGTATTGCTGCAGATTTTTATTGCCGACGAAGAAACTAAGTTTGGTTTTGATTCGTATGAAGCAGAGCAGTTATTTACAAATAATACATTTTCAAAATACAGACATATAAAGGTTTGCGGGTTGATGGCAATGGCTACCAATACTGATGATGAGGATAAACTTCGCAATGAATTTAAAACTGTTGCGGGGTTGTTTATGCAATTGAAAAATCAGGGCAATAAAGATTTGCGCATTCTATCGATGGGCATGAGCAGCGACTGGAAAATTGCAATTGAAGAAGGCAGTAATATGATCCGGGTAGGAAGTTCAATTTTCGGCAGCCGTTAATTTTAAGTTACAATTAGATTGTTAAAATGAGGGATTATCTTGTTAATAAGCTGAGATATAAGTACCGACATATATTTCCAAGCCTAAAGCAACTATAACGTATTAATATTTTGTTTTTCAGCAAGTTAATGTAATAACTTGTTACGCCTTACCCTACACGCAATAGTCCAAATTACACTTAACCGGAGCCAAGTTATTAACACCGGATATTTAATAAGTGATTTTTTTCTCTAACTTTCCGCCAATAATCAGGCAACACAATTCATCCATTTCACTAAAAAAAATCTTCACCCCATGAAGAGAACGTACTCTTTATTAGGCAGGTCTGGAAGCGTGTATAAGCGGTTCTGTGCGGCATTGATAGGTGTAGTTGGTTTAGGGCTTGTTGCGCAAGCTCAGGTATCAACCTACTCTTTCACACAATCGTCGGGAACTTATACACCGGTATCCGGAGGCACAACACTTGGTATTCCAAGTAACGACGACACTAGTTTTCCGGACAACCCAATTGGGTTTACCTTTTGGTACAACGGAACAGCTTTCTCGAGGTTTAGTGTAAACTCAAATGGTTTCCTTGCATTAGGAACTTCGATTGTAAGTTCTTACAACTCACTGAGTTTTGGTTCATCCAACAACGTAATTTCGGCTCAGAATGCTGACATTCAGGGTGACGCAACCACCGGTAACCTTCAGTTTATTACCACCGGCACCGCACCGAACCGTACACTTGTTGTACAGTGGACCAATTATGATGATTTCCCGAGTTTAAGCGGAACAGACGTTTACAATTTCCAAATTCGTCTTTCTGAAACAACGAACGAAGTTAATGTCGTTTACGGCTCTACTACATGCAACCAGATTGCAGGTTTGTTTGAAGTAGGTTTGCGCGGCAACAGTTCAGCCGATTTCAACAACCGTCTTGTAAGTAATGTTTTACAAACTTGGGCAACATCAATTGCAGGTACAGCTAACTCGTCAACCTGCGAAATGAATGCTACCCTTGTTCCTGCAAGCGGCCAAACCTATACTTGGATACCGCCTGCATCACCCGCAGCTCCCACCACACTTACCTTTACAGCGGTAACACAGTCGGCAATGACGCTGAACTGGATTGATAACTCAACCAACGAGACTTCGTTCTTTGTAGAGCGTTCGCTCGACAACATCACTTTTGTTCCCGCTGGTACAGTTACATCAACTACATCTGCAGCTACAGGTGGTGCTTATACACTGAATCAAACAGGTTTATTCTCTGCAACACTTTATTATTATCGTGTTTATGCAGTAGCAGTTACACCTTCACTAGCTGTATCGGGGTCACAAGCCACTTTGCCCGGAATACTTTGCGGTACTTATACTGTAGGACCAACGGGTGCTTATACCTCACTTACTGCAGCATTTGCAGCAGTAGCAGCAAACGGTGTAACCTGTCCGCTCGTGTTTGATCTTCAGGCTGCTTATGTAAGCACCGTTGAAACATTCCCGATTACCATTCCTTTCCTTGGTAACGGACCAACAAACACTATTACTGTTCGTCCTCAGCTTGGTGCTACCAACCTTTCAATTACCAGCAACGCTGCTCAGACAATTAACTTCAACGGAACAAATTATGTTTCGTTTGATGGCCGTCCGGGCAGTGTTGGTACTGTAAGACACCTCACCATCGAAAACACATCTACTACAGGTGCTGCTGTTCAGATTGGCGGAGATGCTATTAACTGCGGACTTAACTTTATTACTGTTCGCGGTGTAAATACAGGCACTGCACTTGGAACTGTACAGTTTACAGCTCCTGCAACTACCAATGGTTCTGTTGGTCACTTCATTACCAATTGTGATTTTGCAAACGGTGCAACCAACCCGCAGCAGTTCATTTTCTCAACTAACGCTGTTGCAAACTCATTCATTTCTGCTACTGTAAGCAACAACACCTTCCGCAATTGGTTTATTGCCACCGGTCAGAACGCTGCTATGAACCTTGCCGGTAACATCCGTAACTGGACAATTTCAAACAACAGCTTCTTCCAGACAGCCACCCGCACTTATACAACAGGTGTTCTCCACTATGGTATTTTGATCAGCGGTACAGCATCAGGATCAGGCGGACATAACATTACCGGCAACTTCATTGGTGGTACAGCGGTTAACGCCGGCGGTACAGCGTGGACATTGACCGGCGCGGCTACCCGTTTTGTTGGTATCTCGGTAAACGGAAACAGTTCAGGTAACCTCAATGCTACAAGCATTCAGGGTAATACCATCACCAACTTTAACCTTACCACCACCAGCGGAGCAACCACATCACCCGGTATTTTCTGCGGTATCCAGACACAGGGAACAACACATAACCTGAACATTGGTACAGTTACACCAAACACCATTGGCTCAACCACTGCAACAGGTGCAATTGTAACCAGCTGCAGCACCAACGGTGGTTTGTCAATGGGTATTTCAAATACATCATCAGGAACTGTTGTTATCAGCAACAACCAAGTTGGTGGCTTTACCTGTAACTCTTCATTACCCACAATTTCTTCAAGCTTTACAGGTATTCAGAGTTCAAGCGGTTCGCCCTCTACAATTTCTAACAACGTAGTAGGCAGTCTTACCATTCCGAACAGTGTTGTAAATGCTCTTTCTACCAGCACAACTGCAGGTATAGTAATGGGTATCAACAGCTCATCGTTTAACAACGTAAACATTACAGGCAACACTGTAATGAATTTGAGCAACCAGTACTCTGGTACATCTACAGCTGGTTTGATTCGTGGTATTTACTCAACCAGCGGTATCAACGTAATTAACGGAAATACTGTTCGCAACCTTGCCTGTCTTACACCCAATGCCAGCACCGGCGCCAGCGCATCTGTACAAGGTATTTCACTTGCTACATTCAGCACCAGTGTAAACACAGTAAACAGCAATACCATTAATACCCTTGCCAACGGTTCTGCTACAGGAAACGTTATGGTATCAGGTATTACCATTGCCGGTACTGTAAGTACATTTGCTAATACAACTGTTGCTTATAACAATATCGCTGGTATGGGAGCTCCGCTTTCAGCAGGTACGCCTATTGTTTATGGTATCAACCTCATTGGCAGCGTAGGCCGTGCATTCAACAACTTCGTAAACTTGGGTTCTGATATCACCGGTGCTGCTATTACAGTTCCGAATACGTTTGTAGGTATCAACAAAGAAACCTCTCAAACATTTGCTGTAAACTTTAACACTGTTAACATTAACGGTGCTGGTGTAACCGGCGGTACTGCAAACACATTTGCTTACCGTCGTGTAACCACAGGTGGTGCCGACTCACTGTTTAACAACATTCTGGTGAACACCCGTTCAAACGGAACTTCAACCGGAACACATTACTCAGTAAGTGTAAACAACAACACCACATTCAACAGCGACAACAACGATTACTTTGGAAACGGAACCGGCTATCAGACCGGTGTTGTTAACTCAGTAAACGTTACTGGTGTTAGCGGTATGATTCTCGCAGTTGGCGGAAACGGAAACTCAATTTCGGTTAACCCGAACTTTATTTCTGCTACCAACCTGCACATCAACAACGCAACAGTAACAGCACTTGAGTCTCGTGCTATTCCACTTTCTTACGTTCCGAACGATATCGACGTACAGGTTCGTCCGGGTCCGACAGCCGTAAACGGTGGCGGTACAGCTCCTGATATGGGTGCTGACGAATTTGACGGTATTCCGCTTGCAATTGATATCGGAGCGTTCTCGTTCCTGCAGCCTGCAGTACCGGGATGTTACTCAGCAACACAAACCATCCGTGTACGTGTTCGTAACTATGCAGGAACTGCACTGAACATGGCATTGCCGGGCAACGGTGTAACTGTTACAGCAACTGTAACCGGCCCGAACCCGCAGACCTTTACACTCGGACCGATTACCAGTGGTATTATTCCGGCTGCAGGTTTCCTGGATACCACACTTACCACCACCTATAACATGGGTGCAGCTGGTGTTTATGGTTTCTCAGCATCTGCCACAACAGCATCAGAGGTTCTTACCCTTAACGATGGTTTTGGCCCGCTCACAATCACCGTATCTGGTGGTACAGCAACAGCCAATGCTTCTGGCCGTATCTGCTTGGGCAACCAAGGTACACTTAGCGTAGCCGGTTACACCGTAGGCGGTACCATCCAGTGGCAGGAATCACCTGACAACATTACCTGGACAAACATCCCGGCAGCTACCAACCCAACACTAGCCATTGTACCGACCGATACAACTTTTTACCGTGCGGTAATTTGCGGTCAGCATAACTCAGTAGTTGATACCTTGTTCCCTGCTTTTGTTGCACCTCCGACAGTAGTTGGTGCCACACGTTGCGGAACTGGTCCTGTAACACTTACAGCTGCCGGTTCAGGTACACTCAACTGGTACAACCAGCCCACAGCTGGTACACAGCTTGCTTCAGGTACAACATTTACACCGACCGTAAGCTCAACCACAACTTACTATGTTGAGAATTCGACAGGTACACCGCCAACCACAATCACCACAACGCTTGCAGCCGGTAACGGTTCAAGTGGTAACGTGTTCCGTGTTTCTGCAGTCAACACCATTACCATTACAGGTTTTGATGGTCACATGACATCAGGTACTGCTACATGGGAAATCTGGGGTCGTCCGGGTGATTACACAACCGTTCCGGGTTCAACAACCAGCAACGTAGGCTGGACACTTCTCGGATCTGCTGCAAACGTAACAGCTGCCGGTCTTGGTGTACCCACACCGCTGCCTATTACACTGAACGTAACCATCCCGGGTGGTACTGATTACTCGTTCATTGTAACTACAACAGCAGCCACACTGAACTATACCAACGGTACAGCAGTAGGTAACCCGCTTTTCACCAACACAGACATGATTGTACGTGAAGGACATGGCGGAAGCTACTTTGGTTACACCATTACCACACGTAACTGGAACGGCCGTATCCGTTATTCTGCAGGATGTTCAAGCTTCCCGCGTACACCGGTTATTGCTACAGTAACACCGGCTCCGGCTATTGCTGCTGTATCTTCAAACACTATTTGCGGATCAGGTTCAACCACACTTACTGTAAGCAGTGCAAACTCTGCTTATAACTACAGCTGGTTGCCTGCCACAGCGCTGAACACCACAACCGGTGACACCGTAGTATCATCGCCTGTAACTTCTACAACTTATGTTGTTCAGGCTACCGACACAGCTTCAGGTTGCATTACGTTTGACACCATTCAGGCACAGGTAGCTCCTGCAGTAATTGGAACAGCTACAGTAAGTAATGATACAATCTGCGGTGGTTCACAGGTTCAGCTGGATGTAACATTCCCGCCGGCTACGTTTACCATTGGTAACCAAAACGTACTGAATACAACTATATCATATCCTTCACCGTTTGGACAGTTCTTCTGGGGTGCAAAACACCAGATGCTGATTACAGCAGCAGAACTTCAGGCAGAAGGTATGACAGCAGGTTTCTACAACTCGCTTGGTTTCCAGCTTCCGGCTGCGTCTAACACACCGGCTCCGTCGCCTGCGCTTGATAACTTTGAGATTCGCATTGCAAACACAACGCAGACCTCAATGACAACAGCGTTCCAGATGACCGGCTTTACCAGTTTCTACACAAATGCATCACTCACACCTACAACAGGTTTGATGACGCTTAACTTTAACAACAACTGGTATTGGGATGGTGTTTCTAACATTATCGTTGAAACATGCTTCAACAATACTTCGTACACACTGAACTGGATATTCCGTCAGTCAACCACCAGCTATGCTTCAACAGCAGTTCTTAACCAAGATGCTTCAGGTGTATGCTCGGCTTCTGCAGGTTTCTCAACCTTCTTCCAGCGCCCGAACATGATTTTCACCCGTTCATCAGGTAACAACTCGTATGTATGGACAGGCGGATCTGTTTCAAACAATGCGATCCAGAACCCGACAGCATCACCGTTTGCCAGCTCATCATATATTGTACTGGTAACTGATACGCTTACAGGTTGTAACCTTACAGATACCGTTTCAGTTCACGTTCTGCCGACACCGGCTCCGAACTTTGGTGCTGACACCGTAATTTGTTCTAACACACCGCTTGTACTTGACGGAACAGCAGGCAGCTATACCTATATCTGGCAAGACAGTGTTACCACAACACAGACTTTCAGCGTAAACAGCTTCGGTATCTACAGTGTATTTGTAACTGACACAGCCAACGGTTGTACAGGTACAGACACCATTCTGGTGGGTGTAGATGCTGCACCGTCGTTCTCGCTTGGAGCTGATGTAACACTCTGCGCAGGTAACTCTGCAACCTTCTCAGGCCCGTCGAACATTCTTTACACCTACAACTGGTCAACCAGTGCAAACACCTCTAACACAGAGGTTATAAACACTGCCGGCAACGTAGCATTGCTTGTTACCGACACCAGCAACGGTTGTTTTGAAAGCGATACTGCAGCAGTATTTGTAAACGCTCTGCCGGTTGTTGCTCTCGGAAGCGACACAGCGATCTGTTCTAACAACACACCGTTTGTACTGAATGGTCCTTCTGGCCCGTACAGCTACATGTGGCAGGACAGCTCACTTACACAGAGCTACACAGTAAGCACCTCTGGTTCTTACAACGTAACAGTAACCGACACAGCAACAACCTGTTTCAGCAATGATACTGTACTGGTAACCATCAATGCTACACCGGCTCCGGCTCTGGGCAGCGATTCTACCTTCTGCAGTTCAAATGCTCCGCTTGTTCTTTCTGCACCTTCTGGTCCGTTTGATTACCAGTGGCAGGATGCTTCAACCGGCAACACTTTCTCTGCTGCAGTAACAGGAGTTTACTCAGTTCTTGTAACAGATACAGTAACCGGTTGCTCGGCTTCTGATTCAGTTAACGTTACTGTAAACGCCAGCCCGGTTGTTAACCTCGGTGCAGATACCACACTTTGCGGTACCAGTTTCGTGCTCAACGGCCCTGCAGGTAACCTCAACTATGCTTGGACACCGACAGGTAACACCCAGTCGATCACAGTATCAACTTCTGGCAGCTACAGCCTTGTTGCTACCGATACAGCCAGTGGCTGCGCCGGTTCAGACAACATCAACGTTGTGCTGAATGCACCTCCGGTTGTTACCTTATCGCTTGCATTTGATACAGCTTGTACAAGTGATGGTCCGCGTACGCTTACAGGTGGTTCACCGACATCAACATCAACTGGTGTATGGTCAGGTCCGGGTGTTAACAATGGTCAGTTTGCTGCTGCCACACTTACACCAGGTACTTATACCATCACCTACACTTACACCGATATCAATGGTTGTTCAAACTTTGCTACCGATAACGTAATTGTAGATCCTTGTGTTGGTATTGCTGAACAAATCGCTGCTTCTGCAATCACAGTTTACCCGAACCCGAACAACGGTTTGTTCACATTGAACTTGAAGGGTGTTGATTTCACAGAAATGACCATTGAAATTGTAACCATGCAAGGCCAACTTCTTTGGTCAGACATGAGTTCAAATGTTCAGGGCGATGTAACCAAACAGCTTGACCTCACCAACTTCGCAAATGGTATTTACTATGTGCGTGTAGTTGCCAACGGACAAACTTTTGTAAACAAAGTAGTTAAGCAGGACTAATTTTCTGCAAAACGAACTAAGCTTTCAGCGGCGGCCACAGCAATGTGGCCGCCGCTGTTTTATTACTGTTTGATCAAGCGCATTGCATTAACTACATTTGCCAAACAGATAGAATAGAATGGAAATAAGCAACGACAACACAGCCGAAGAGAACAACAATGCAGATAATCCTGCCAACTGGTTTTCGCACCTGAGTGATAATTTCAGCAGTATTTATTTCGGTAAAGTTCCTGAGCATTTGCAGGATGAAACACAGAAAGCGGTTTCAGCCACTCAGCTATCCAATGTTGTTCAGTTGCTTGTTGATCCCAAAAACAAAGAACTGCGGGTTGAAGTACTTGCTTTATTGAAACGCCATGATGCACGGGATCTTCTTGTAAGGCTTCTCGAAGACAAGGCACACAACAAACACCGTAAGGAATTGATGACTGCCTGTTGGGAGTCGGGGCTTGATTTCTCAGCCTATCTGGTGAATTTCGCAAGATATATCCCGGCCAGTGACCTTGCAGAATGTATAGAGATTGCGACAGTTATTGATGAAATGCATGGCCCTTTTGAAGCTGCTCAGTTGAGCGAGTCTATGCGTATTCTTAATTCGCAGAGTAATACAGATAAGGCGCTTATTTTGGAACCTGCCATTTTCAGGCTGCAGGCTGCGCAGAATTAATCCTCTGATTTTCAAGCAGAATCGACTTCTGTTCATAGAAATTCAAAATAATATGTCGATACATATATTGTAATTACATAATTTAGCATTTCAAAACATCAAAACATGAAAAAGACATTTCTTGCACTTCTACTTATGGCCGGCGCAGCAGCACCGGTAGCAGCACAAACCAACTGGCAGGGCGATAATGCACACAGTTCGGTGATGTTTGCAATTGAACACATGGGCGTAGCCAAAACTGTTGGCTGGTTCAGTGATTACGAAGTAAAAATGACTACCAACAAAGCTGATTTCAGCGATGCTCAGGTAGAAATTACCATTCAAACCAAATCAATCAACACAGCAAACGAGCAGCGCGACGGTCACCTGAAGAGTGCTGACTTTTTTGATGCTGAAAAATTTCAGACCATCACATTCAAAAGCACTTCTTTTAAAAAGATTAAAGACAATGTATATGAAGTGAAAGGTAATTTCACTATGAAAGGTGTAACCAAAGAGATTACACTTGAAGCTGTATATGGTGGTGAGAAAAAAGATCCTTACGGAAATATCAAATCAGGCTGGTCGATTCGCACAAAGGTAGATCGCACACAATTTGGTATGACTTGGAACGCTCCGCTTGAAGGTGGCGGCACCATTCTCAACACAATGGTTGAGGTAATGTGTGAGATTGAGCTTTCTAAAAAGAAGTAACAACACTTAGTTTTTTTCGCATTGTGGTAACTGGGACATATATTTGCTGTGTCCCAGTTACTTCTTATGCGTCCCGAAACAAACTTAAGTCCTGTAAATGATTACGGGCAAGCCGCAGAGCTCATTGTAAACATCAGCAGCAAGCTGATTTACACGTTTAACAATGCCCTCAAGCCTTTTCAGATTACTTCACAGCAATTTGCTATTCTGAAGATTCTGCACAACATTCAACCAACACCGGTAACGATCAAACAGATCCGTTCGCAAATGCCCGATAAAATGTCGGACGTTTCGCGAATAGTCGAGAAGATGCGAAGCAAGGGGTTAATTGATCGGAAAATAAACAGTGAAGACCGGCGTAATGTTGACATCAGCATTACAGACAAAGGGCTTTCTGCTTATAACGATACAGAACCCTCTTTTCGCGCTATTGAACGGCAACTCAACAAACTCTCATCTGATGAGGTTCAGCAACTAAATCAATTGCTCAAAAAGTTGCAACACTAAAAACTTATTATGCTAACTTGTGCAGAATGCTGTTTAGATGGTATTCTGCCTTTTTTGTTTGTAATTAATTGTAAACGAATAAGCGATTATACACACAACAAAACATATAACCTGACGAATATCATTTCTGCTTTGATGTAATTTATTTCTTTTTGAACAAAGAGGTGCATCATGACTCATGAAACAGAAAATCAATATTGGCAGGATGTACTAACACTGCTGAAAGAAGGAGAGAATAATTCGGCCATAATAGCACATTTGCACAAAATCGGAGCAGATGAAGCAACGATAACCGAATTAGTTGATAAAATAAGGAAAGAGCGCTATGCCATGCGCCGCAAACGTGGTGTAAAACTATTGCTGATTGGAGCTGTTATGCTGCTTAGCGGTTTTATTCTCACCTTAATTTTTGTGTACAACAATAAGTCAATTGATTATGTAATGTACGGAATGACAACAGCCGGAATAGCAGTTCTGCTTTGGGGTGTTGTAGATGTGCTGGGGTTTTAACAAACCCGAAAATATGTTAAAGTAACGCTCTTGTTTTAGCTGAGTCGTTAACAATCGCGGGCTTTTCTGCTATTTGGTTATCTTTACGGCAGTTGTGAAAACACTCCACCGTTTCATTCTTCGTTCCTACCTCCCGCCGTTTGTGATGACGTTTGTTATCTCGGTGTTTGTGCTTTTTATGCAGTTTTTGTGGAAATGGGTCGATGAGCTTGTTGGCAAAGGCTTAGATACACATATTGTAATTGAGTTGTTTACATATGCAGCTTTATCTACAGTACCGCTTGCGCTTCCAATGGCTGTTCTGCTTTCATCTCTCATGTTATTCGGAAATCTTGCAGAGAATTACGAGCTGGCTGCGCTGAAGGCTTCGGGGGTTTCTCTTTTTCGTATTTCCCGACCGCTTATTGTAGCCACGCTTGTTATTTCTATAGGTGCATTTCTGTTTTCAAATTATCTCCTCCCCTACACTAACCTGAAAATGCTTTCAACGCTTTTTGATATTCGGCATCAAAAACCTGCGATGAACATTAAAGAAGGGGTGTTTTATGATGATATTGACGGATATAGTTTGAGAATCAGTAAAATAGGGAAAGACGGACAGACGCTGAAAAACGTGATGGTGTATGACCATACTGATCAGATGGGCAATACACAGCTTACACTGGCCGAATCCGGCAAAATGTATATGTCGCCCGATCAGCGTTACCTGATGATTGAACTCTTTAACGGCAATACATACCGTGATGTATGGAATCAGCAGAATGCTGCTACACGCAAGCCGTTTATGCGTATGCACTTCAAAACACAGCAGGCCCGGCTTGATTTGTCGGGCTTTGAGATGCAGAAAACAGACGAAGAACTTTTCAAAGACAATCATCAGATGCTTAACGGTCAGCAATTACTGGCCTACATTGATACTGTTAAGCAGGAGATGAATGAAGACCGGATAAAATTTTATGCCAACCTGAGTAATGGTTATCTGAGCCGGTCAAAAAGATATTTCAGGAACAACGATAGTTTGAAAACGGTTTCTGAGAAAGGCTTTTTTTTAGATGAACTCAATACAGATGAGCGTCGTAAAGTTTTTGAGGTAGCTATGAACACAGCCCGCAATTGCAAAAGCGCCTGTGAATCGAAATTAACAGAACTGAAAGCCGAAGACAAAAGCATAACCCGTTTCCGCATTGAATTCTGGAGGAAATTTACTCTTTCGCTGGCCTGTATAATTATGTTCTTTATCGGTGCTCCGCTTGGTGCTATTATCCGTAAAGGCGGGCTCGGAATGCCGGTTGTGATTTCGGTGGGTTGTTTTATTTTGTTCTGGGTATTGAGTATTACGGGAGAAAAACTATCGAAAGAAGGCACTGTTCCGCCCGAATATGGTATGTGGTTAGGCTGTGCTGTTTTTCTGCCACTTGGAATCTGGCTAACCCGAAAAGCAACTGCTGATGCGCCATTGTTTGACAGTGAGAATTACCAGAAAATATTTTCAAAAATTTTCCGGCGTAAAAAAGTACAACCCGAAACAAAGGCCGAATTATCAAATCCGTTCAGCCACACCGATACGCCCGACGAGAATTAATGCCGGATTGTAGAGAAACACATCAGCACCACTATGCGCATTCTGCAACTCTGTCATAAACCACCGCTGCCCGCCGCCGACGGCGGCTGCATGGCGATGCAGAGCATTACAGAAGGCCTTCTCGATGCCGGACACGAAGTAAAAATACTTACCCTTCACACCGGCAAACATCCGTTTCTTCCCGATCAGATTCCTGACGCATTCAAATCGGCAACCGGCATCGAAGCCATTTTTGCAGATACAGAAATAAAGCCGCTCAAACTGATGCTTCAGCTTTTCGGCAGCGGCTCCTACAACCTGCGGCGCTTTGATGTACCCGCATTTCATGCCCGACTTGCGGAACTCCTGCAAACACAAACTTTTGATGTAATACACCTCGAAAGTTTGTTTACTGCGCCTTACATTTCTACCATCCGCAACTACAGCAAGGCTCCGGTTGTGCTGCGTGCGCACAATGCCGAATATCAGCTCTGGCAGCGCCGCGCCGCAAACTGCAAATCGCCGCTGAAACGCGCAGTGCTTAACCGCATTGCAGCACAACTGAAGCACGACGAACGCAAAGCACTCGAAGCAGTTGACGGTATTGCGGCTATTTCGGAAGAAGATGCGGCAACACTCTCGCAGCTTTCAGAAAACCGCACTCCTGCCGCATACATTCCGTTTGCCCTGAAACTTCCCGAACAGCAGGGCCATGTGCATCAGCTGCCTTTTACACTTGCACACATTGGCGCTATGGACTGGGCACCAACTGCCGAAGGAGCGCGTTGGCTGTGTGATGAAGTGTGGCCGCTTATTTATGCTGCACAACCTGAAGCAAAACTGTTGCTGGCCGGACGAAAACTCCGCGAGAACGATGCACACTGGGAAGCCCCGGGAATTCAGGTACTCGGCGAAGTTGATGATGCACAGCGTTTCATGCGGCAGGCTGCTGTTGTGGCTGTGCCGCCGCGTTCGGGCGGAGGTGTACGCATAAAACTGGCAGAAGCTTTGGCACTCGGCTGTGCAACAGTCAGCACAACTCTTGGTGCTGAGGGCATAAACTGCAAAGAAGGTGAGCATCTCCTTATTGCCGATGATGCACATGCCTTTGCCAATGCGGTGCTGCGACTGTTTTCGCATCCCGAAACAGCAGCGCGTTTGGGAGAAAATGCAAAACTTCATGCAGCAGAGCATCTCAATCAGGCTCTCGCAACCAAAAAATTATCTGATTTTTACAGCCTAATTGCCGCTGCAAAGTGAAACTGCTCATCATCACATCACGCATTCCCTGGCCGCTCGAAAAGGGCGACAAGCTGCGCATGTATCATCAGTTGCGGCTGCTGAGCAAAGACCATGAAATTATTCTTTGCGCGCTCAATGATACCAAGATGAATGCAGAAGCCGATACCGAGCTTCGCAAATTCTGCAAACACATACATTACATACACTTCTCAAAACCCGTGCTGGCAATGAATTTGCTGCGCACGCTGTTTGGGAAACTTCCGTTTCAGGTGGGTTATTTCTGGCACCGGAAAGCACAGAAATTAGTTGATAGTTTTGTTGCGCATTACAAACCTGATGCAATTTATTGTCAGCTTATCCGCACCAGCGAATATGCACGAAAACACAAACGCATTCCGAAAGTATTAGATTATATGGATGTGTTTTCAAAAGGAACTGAACGCCGAATTGAAAAAGTTCCGGGCTGGAAACGCTGGATATTCAAAACAGAATGGAAACGTTTGCTGAATTATGAGCGGGATGTTTTTGATTCATTTGATGGACACATTATTATTTCGGAACAAGACCGTTCACTGATTCCGGTTTCATCTCCCGAAAAAATTACGGTGATTCAGAATGGTGTTGATATGGATTTTTTCCGGCCAATAGAGATGCCCAAAACGCACGATATTCTCTTCAACGGCAATATGAGTTATCCGCCCAATGTGGAGAGTGTGCAATTTCTGGCCGGTAAAATTCTTCCGCTGGTACAAGCGAAGAAACCGGAAGTTAAGCTTCTCATTACCGGAGCAACACCCTCGGCAGCCGTTCTGGCGTTGCGCAGTGAAAGCGTTACCGTTACCGGTTGGGTTGATGATGTGCGCACAGGTTTTGCTCAAAGTCGTATGCTTGTAGCTCCGATGCAATCGAGTATCGGATTACAAAACAAATTGCTGGAGGCAATGGCTATGCGTATTCCGTGCCTTACCACAACGCTTTCAAACAACGCACTGAAAGCTGAAGCCGGAAAGCAAATTATTGTAGCGGATACACCACAAGCTTTTGCTGATGCAATTTTACGCTTACTCAGCAATGAGCAGGAAGCAGATGCGCTTGCACAGGCCGGCTACAATTTTGTTCACGAACACTTCAGCTGGGAAGGCAGTGTGCGCAAGCTGAACGAGGTTTTGGAGCGTGTTGTAAAAAAAGACGAGCAATGAAAACTGCCCTGCAACTGATTGTTTTTATTGCCGCTTTTGTATTCACTTCTTGCCAACCAGCACAAGACGCATCAGCACAAAATTTGCCCGGCAATAAGTCCGGAATTAATGCAGATACACTTGTTGCAAATAGTATCCGGTTATATGTTTATCCGTTGCCGGAAAACGGCTTCCCGGCATTAACACAAATCAGGCCGCTAAAAACTGATACCACAATTTTACTCTGCGCAGCCGCAGCATTTACCCGGCTCGACAACGGAAATGTTGACGGACTTTTTGCAGTGAACGGTGTGCTGAACGGCACAGTCAGCAAGCGATTGGGCGGTGGCTGTATCATTTCCGATCAGCAGCCCTTTGTGAAAATGTTTGCAACGCGAGATGCGACTCTGCTTACAAAAGGCTGGGTAGATTCAGCAATTGTTTCAAAAAAAGTTTCATTTTTTCAGCAACTTCAGTTGGTTCGCGATAGCTTGCCGCTGCGCTACGGAAAAGATATATCACTGTTTCAGCGGAGAGCTCTGGTTACATTCACAAACTCATCTCGCAAACCGGCTGTTATTGAAAGTGCTGCTGAAATTACACTTCAGCAATTTGCCGATGCACTTTCACAACTTGCTGTAAAAGATGCAATATATCTGGATATGGGTGGTTGGGATGAAGGCTGGATAAGGACTACAGACGGAAAACGAAAAACGATAGGTTTGATTCGTTCGCAAACTGCACGGCAATGCAATTGGTTGGTGTTTAAAAAAGTAAGTTGATAACGCACCGATAATATCAGCGTCATTCATCATATATATTATTCCGAATTGCCAAAAACCATTCTCTTTATTCAATTTAGTTGTTTTAATTACGTTCATCAATATGAAATAATCAATTTAACTCATTGATTATCATATAAGTATTTCAATCTGATAAATACCAATTTACCGGGGCAGGTTTTAAGCACACTTATATAGTACTTGCAACAACCAAACACCAGTCCCCTGATGTGCAAGTTTCCTCTTTTCAACCGTTTACGGCTGATGCTTTCGGGCATTCTCCTTTTTGTTTTCAGCCTGCTGCTGCTTTCGTTTACAACTCCTGCGGGCAGTTATGTTTATGTGAATCCTGAATCTGTTTCGGATCTCACACCATACACAGAAGCGCTTTCAAAAGCCGATATGGATCGCTACCGATACATGGACGAGCGCAATACCATTGTGT